>MFGW01000195.1:19933-39867 GCA_001780385.1 Candidatus Fischerbacteria bacterium RBG_13_37_8
ACCGCGCTTAAAATTTGAGAGGGAAAGTCTGGAATCTCTTGCACATTCCATTAAAGAAAATGGAATTTTACAACCCCTGTTATTGAGACGTCATGATAATAACTATCAGATTATCGCAGGAGAACGTCGTTGGAAAGCAGCACGCCTTGCAGGTCTTTCCACAGTTCCTGCAATCGTACGGGATGTGGTAGATGCGGAAGTACTGAAATTAGCCCTGATAGAAAATCTGCAGCGCGAAGATTTAAATCCGATTGAAGAAGCACTGGCATTTAAAACAATGGTGGAAGAATTTCACCTTACGCATGAAGATTTGGCACAACGCATCGGAAAAGACCGTTCAACAATTACTAATGCACTGAGATTACTTAAACTGCCGGAAGAAGTAAAAAATTTACTTTCAAGTGGCAGTCTCTCAATGGGCCACGGCAGAGCCCTGGCTGCATTGGAGAATGGACAACTGCAAATACAACTCGCCAGAAAAATAGCAAAAGAAGGTTTGCCTGTACGGGCTATTGAACAATTACTTAAGAAAAAGAAACAACACAAACCACCAGCTACAGACCCTAATGTTCGATCTGTAGAGGAAAAACTGCAACGAACCCTCAGTACCAAAGTAAAAATAATGTCCAGGAAAAACAAAGGAAGAATTGTGATTTATTTTCATTCATTGGAAGAATTTGATAGATTATTTGATCATATAATGCACCTTTAATGCATGAGTATCCCATATGTTCTTACTAACACCACAAATATTAAATATAGCAGTGATCATGGACAACCGCTAAATCATTCATGCAGTACTTCTTTTGACTACTGTTCACTGTCCGCTGTTCACTGCCGCAAACAGGAATATAATAGATTCCATGGAGGATAAGACATGATAAAAAAAGAAAGCATCGAATTAAGCGGCTTTTTTGACCAGGGAGTCACTTTCTCAGGTGAATTAAAATTTACCAATTCTCTGAGAATTGATGGGAAATTCCAGGGAAAAATTAATTCAACTGATGAATTGATTATTGGTGAAAAAGGCGAAGTAGATGCTGAAATTGAAGTAGGAAGAATATCGATCAGCGGCATAGTGAAAGGTACTATCACCGCCATGGATAGGGTGGAATTATTTCCAACAGCTAAAGTGACGGCAAATATTACAACGAAACATTTGATAATTAGCGAAGGTGCATTGTTTAACGGTAGTTGTTCCATGGAAACAAAGAGCAGCATGGACCACCTGAAAGCAATACCGAAAATATGACAACGGGAAATAGTCTCTTCATCATTTAATTCTTGCTTTTTTGGCAGTTCTTCTTCGTGGTAGGGATTAGGGGGCAGGGAAGAAGGAAAGTATAATAAAAGCAAGAATGAGCAACATAAGAAAAATAAAAGCAGGCTGTTTTAATATGACCTCCGGTTCATCAATCAAATATTTACCCTTCCATGCCTCATAAAGGATCCATATAATATACACAATGCTTATGGGAAGTAAAAGCACATTGTAGGTATTTAATTTGTTTATAAGCATAATAAGAAATGCAGCAAAAAAGACAGCACTGCTCACTACCATGCTCTTCGCCAAAGCAGATTCAGTGTAAATACCGAGTGATTTTCTGTAATATTTTGCTTCATCTTCCTTGAATATTTTTTTCTCGGAAAGCCGCTTCCCAAACATGAGAAAAGCCCCGATTGCCCACCAGCAGATCAGGTATAATAACGTAGGATGCTGTCCGGGATCAAGAGCATACCACCCGATTAAAAAACGTATAGGATTGTTTGCCGATTCTGATACTGCATCAAGATAATGTATATCCTTCAAACGAATTGGCCTGATATTATACAAAAATCCCATCATAAGCAGGGCAAATAAACTTATACTAACAAAATGCTTGAAAAATAGAAGCGAAAGAGTGAATGCAATGCCTGAAAAAAGCAGTGCAATGAGAAGCAGTATCTTGATTGACACATTTCCGCTTACAACAGGTCTGCTATGCTTTACAGGATGAAAATAATCGGTAGGCGCATCAACAATTTCATTGATGATATAATTGACTATGCAAATTAAAAATGTCACACAAAATGCCAGGACAAAATTAATACCGATTGCAATGAAATTCTGTCCGGCTATGCCAACAGTATATAATGCTGCCAGCGATCCAACAATGATAGAAAAACTCCTGGGCCATCGATTAAGTCGCATTGCATTGATATAATGAATATAGTTATGCTTTGCTTTTTCTTGCATATATCTCCATGGAATCAAATAAATTGAGCGGAATAATTATGGATTTAAAAAGTGATAGTTTCGGATGCCATTTAAATCTCGAGAGCAGATAGGAAAGACTGAAATGCCATACATAGTGTTTGATCATAATTACTTCAAAACCATTCTTGCTAAGAAGATGCGATATGCTTTTTTTATTGAAATAATAAAGATGAGCAGGTCTAAAATGCCACCATTTTCCTCTTGAAAGGCGCGCAGTGATACTGCCAATGTCGGGCGTCACCAGGCATAATACACCGTCTTGTTGCAGCCAGCCCCATGCCTTCTTAAGAAGTATTTCTGGTTTATGCAGATGCTCAATAATATCAATTGCGGTGATAACACGGAAGGGCATATCAGCAGTAAAATCTTCTATGCTCGCCTGGTGAAGTTGAATATGTTTCTGCTTCGCTTCTTCGACTAATGAACTGCTTATTTCAAGCCCTTCTGCCTGCCATCCGCGAAGACGTGCAAGCTCCACTAGGAGCCCTGATGCTGCCCCAATATCAAGTAACCTGCCCCCGGATGTTGTCACCTGCTCTATAGAGGTAAAGAGCCTTGTAAAATTTTTTTTGCGCCCAGTTTCTTCTTCTGCATAAGCACTGTCATTCATTTGCGCATATGTTTGTACAAGCAGTGATTCATCAGGAAGCGGATTCGCAAAGACAACGGAACAATAGGTGCATTTCCATAAATTCCAGTGTTTTCCATACTGACTATCAGTAATTCTCATATCAGCGGGAGTGAAGGCCGAGAGGTTGCCTGTCCTATATTTTACCGCATCATGATTACAAAAAGTGCATTTTATATAATTATTCATAATATTATAGAATAATAGTAGTTGATATGTTATAAAATCCCGTTAATACTAACATATTTCAGACCCCATGTAAACAATGGAGAAGGAAAGTATTCAGTTCTAAAATATTTAATTAGAAAAATGCAAATAAGTATGCTGCGTGCTATTTCATAATTGGTCAAATAGCATTATAATGTATAACCTTAGCATGATTTAGCAAAAACATCATGACTTTGTATAGCATGTAATCTGTCAAGGATTGCCGCGCACACGCTTGGTGAGCATGTAATTAGTAATTGGCGGATACTACTTCATTCACCAGCACTTGAGTCCTAGAATCCTTGACCCCGTTTATTTATCATTTGCGAGGTTTGGTAATGCGCATATTAATGATTGCTCCGGAACCATTTTTCCAGGAACGTGGAACACCATTCAGCGAATTTTATCGTATTAAAGCTTTGCTGGATATGGGACATGAAGTTGATCTCGCTACTTATTGCATTGGCGAGGATATTATTATGAAGGGGCTTTCTATTCATCGAACAGCTAAAATTCCGGGCATTAGCAATGTAAAAGTAGGTCCATCTTTTTCAAAACTCCCGCTTGATGCTTTGCTGTTCCTTAAATCATTGCGCATGATGTTTAAAAAAAATTATGACTTAATTCATACGCATGAGGAAGGGGGATTAATTGGAGCTATTTTAAAAAGCATGTTTAAGAAACCTCATTTATATGATATGCATTCATCGCTATCGGAGCAATTCATTAATTTTAATGTCTCACGCAATAGAGCTGTTGTTGGTATTATACGTTTTTTTGAAAAATTTATATTGAAACGGTCTGATTCTGTGATTGTGATATGCGATCGTTTAAAAGATGTTGCGCTGGCATTAAATAAGAGAGCGCGAGTAACGGTGATAGAAAATACGGTCAATCCGGAATTTTATGATTATTTCCCAAAACATTCAGAAGAGAAGATTGATTTATCATTTCGGCAAGGGAAAAAGTTAGCATTGTATATAGGGACGTTTGAGCATTATCAGGGAATGGACATATTGGTTAATGCGGCCAAATATGTAAAAGAAAGAGGAGCCAGGGAGATTGTGTTTGCTTGCATAGGTGGAAATACGCAGCAGCAGAAGCTGTTGATGCAAATGGTTGGAGAGGGTGGGGTGAGCGATATGTTTTACATTGCGGGGAGAGTAAGTTATATTGAAGCAGCTAAGCTAATTGATGAAGCTGATATTCTCTTATCGCCGCGCAAGGAAGGCGTGAATACCCCGCTCAAGATATATTCTTATTTATTTGCGGGAAAGCCAATAGTAGCAACGAATTTGTTAACGCATACGCAGATTTTGAATAATGAGGTGGCATACTTGTGTGATGCGAACGGTGAATGTTTTGGAATGACAATACTGGAAGTGTTAAGGGATGAAGAACAAGCAAAGCGGATTGGTACCTCAGCAAGAACTTATTTTGAGCGGGAGTATGCCTATGTGCTTTACAGGAAAAGAGTAAAGAGGGCAGTTGATGTTGCCCTGTCTAAAGAAGAGAAGGATGGATAGGGACGGATGAACAAAATTATAGTGACAGGTGCAAGACACAATAATTTAAAGGGCATACAGATAAAAATACCGAGAAATAAGATAGTAGTCATAACAGGCTTGAGTGGTTCCGGGAAATCATCGCTTGCTTTTGACACAGTATTTGCAGAAGGTCAGAGAAAATATATCGAGACGTTATCACCATTTGCGCGTCAATTTGTAAATCAACTGGAGAAACCGGAGGTTGATAAAATAGAGGGTTTGTCACCCTCTGTTGCAATTGAGCAAAGAACATTAGGACGGAGTGTACGTTCCACAGTAGCTACCATATCGGGTGTGTATGATTATTTAAGATTGCTCTATGCGCGCGCATCAGATATCTATTGCCCGCAGTGTGGAACACTTATGCAATTCCATGAATCTGAGGAAGTGATACATCAATTTATTGCCTCTGCTGAAGGAATGCCCGTGATAGTCCTCGCACCAGTGATAAGGGGACGCAAGGGAGAACACAAGAAATTACTGGAGGATTTTATCAAACGTGGTTTTCTTGAATGCAGGATAGATGGAGTTCAGTATTACCTCCAGGAAGCACCGGAATTAGACAGGCATAAAATTCATCATATAGATATTATCATTGATAAACTTAAGATGAAACCCGATGTTTATCAAAGATTAAAAAACGCCATTGATACAGCCAAGAAATATGCGAACAATATTTTTGCACTTCATCTGCCATCGCTCAATCAGGATAGAATGTACGTTCCACGAGGTGTCTGCACGAATTGTAATGCTCTGTTGCCTGAAATTGAGCCAAAACTGTTTTCTTTTAACAGTCCGGTTGGAGCATGCCCGCGATGCAAAGGCTTAGGGAAAATCATAGAAGCGGAAAATGATTTGCTTAAAGAAAAAAACAATGATTATAATGCAGGAGAAAAATGTCCAGAGTGCAATGGGAATCGATTGAGAAAAGAGAGTTCGATAGCAAAGGTCGGAGGATTGGATATTGTTTCTTTATGTAGCAGGGAAATAAAAGATATCATTCCCTTTATGCAATCTCTTCATTTTAAAGGAAGTAAAGCAGAAATCGCTTCCAAAATTATGAAGGATGTTATAAACAAATTAGTGTTTCTAAAAAAAGTAGGATTAGGATATTTAGCGATTGAACGTCCTCTCTATACTTTATCACTGGGAGAAGCACAGCGTGTACGTTTAGCTTCGCACATCGGTTCTGAATTAAGAGGAATTCTTTATGTTCTTGATGAACCAACAATAGGATTGCATCCCAGTGATAATGCACAGCTTTTATCCATGCTGAAATTACTTAAAGAAAAAGGGAATACCATACTTATTGTGGAACATGATGAAACAACGATAAGAACTTCTGATTATGTTATTGATTTAGGACCCGGCGCTGGCTCAGAAGGCGGCCATATAGTGAACAAAGGGAGTCTGAGCAATTTTCTCAAAAAGGATTCTTTGACTGCATGCTATTTGACTGGGAAAAAAACAATTCCCGTTCCGCAACGAAGAAGAAAAGCAAAAGAATATATAACCATCAAAGGAGCGCGGGAGTATAATCTGAAGAATATCACTGCAAAAGTACCCCTGGGTGTAATGACAGTTGTGACCGGTGTTTCAGGTTCAGGTAAATCAACGCTTGTAATAGATATTCTGTACCGTTATATAATGTCACGAATCTATAAAACGCGGATTCAACCGGGGCAAGTGGATACTGTTACAGGATGGGAAAAATTAAAGAGAATAGTGCTTGTGGATCAAAGTCCCATAGGAAAAACACCACGTTCAACACCTGCTACCTATACAGGAATCTGGACACCAATTCGCGAATTCTTTGCACGATTGCCTGAATCAAGAAAATACGGCTACACAGCATCACGTTTCAGTTATAACGTTGCCTCCGGAAGATGCAGTAATTGCGAAGGCCTCGGTATGAAAAAAATAATTATGGCATTCATGCCGGATTCTTATGTAACCTGTGAAGAATGTAAGGGAGCACGTTTCAATAAAGAAACACTGAAGGTTCGTTATGAAGGAAAATCTATTAATGATGTCCTCGAACTGACTATCGCAGAAGCCTTCAAACTTTTTTCATTCCATCCTAAAATAAAAAAGAAATTACAATTTCTCCTGGATACTGCTTTAGGATATTTGAAATTAGGTCAACCATCTACTTCCCTGTCCGGAGGTGAAGCACAAAGAATAAAATTAGCAAGAGAATTATGGTCATCTCACCAACAAAATACTTTATATATTTTAGATGAACCAACAACCGGATTACATTTTCAAGATGTCCATTATTTGCTACAGGTTTTACAAAAACTCGTCGACTATGGTCATACCATAGTAATCATTGAACATAATGTCGAGGTAATGAAAAGCGCGGATTATATTATTGATTTAGGTCCCGGTGCTGGTGAAGAAGGAGGACATCTTGTCGTTTTCGGTACTCCTGAAAAAGTAGCAAATTCAAAAAAAGGAGCTACAGCAAATTTTATAAAAAAGGTTTTGAATACCAATAAAAGAAATAAAGTAAATTAAAGTGATTTCTTTAACTTTTTATAGAGTCGGTAATTATGACTATTCTGGTGATCATGAAACGATTAAATAAAAAAATAATAAGGGTTAAAATGCTTCGGATTATCTACTATCAAAAACCTCAGAAACAATAGTTCAAAAAAAGCAAAAGTTAAATTCAAATATTGATATATGTGTAAGAAAAAAAAAAAAATAATTACTTCAGGTATAGTACAGATATTATGTCAGTGATGCGAGGCGTTAGTTTAAGAAAAAATACGCCTTTAAAGCAGGTTCCAAATGGACAAAAAATGAGAAGAGAAAGATGCTATGAAAAAAGAGAGGAAGTTTAAATATTATTTGGAGAATGAGAGTAAATAAAATTAATACAAAGGAGGATAATAATGAGCATAATGTCAGATAAATGGATTAGCGAAATGGCGGAATTAAATAGAATGATAGAACCATTTGAACGGGGTCTCATTACCAACGATGTGATTTCTTTTGGACTGTCCTCATATGGTTACGATTTGCGATTGAGCAATAATGTGATAAGGTACGGTGAAATCGCAAAAATAGATCCGAAAGAAATGAGCAAGATACCTTTATTAGAGACAAGAGAGGAAAAAATTGAAGTAAATGGTTTAGAAAATATTTTAGGAATGAGCCATGAATATTTTAGAATACCTCGTGGGGTGATGGGATTATGTATTGGAAAATCGAGCTATGCCCGTATGGGAATTCTTATTAATATCACACCGCTGGAGCCTGAATGGGAAGGATTTATAACTATATCAATTATTAACTGCACAAAGCGCGCTGTGGTACTATATCCTGGAGAGGGAATAGCGCAGGTAGTATTCCTGAAAGGAGATGAAGAATGCACAGTGTCCTATAAGGATCGCAAAGGAAAATACCAGGCGCAGAAAAAAATAGAAATCACGAAAGTGTAAACAGTGGGCAGTGGACAGGCGGAGCATTTTAACGTAAGATAAAGGCTATGAAAAGAATACTATTAATGCTATTGATAGCAATAGCACACGGTATTGCGCTATATAATATAATATTTATAAACAAGCAGGGGAGAATAGTGTATGTGCCGTATAATGATATTTATTATTATCTGATTGTTGCAAGTATTTTCCTGTTGATAACAATAATTTATTTTATCCTAAGAAAAGCACTGTTAGTTGATAAAAGCGTGCTTACCTTATATTTCGGCTATTTGGGAGGCATCGTTGTATTTTTACTTTTCACGTCATTATTTTTCACCAAATCAGATTTTATCAGGCGCGGGAAGAATTTTTTTTTAATAGCGCTTGGATTTATTCTTATTACAGCAATCATTAGTCAAAGACGGAAAAAGTTATCATTTCCGAAGAGATTAGAAGCTCCGGTATTCATCTTTCTGATAGCCTTAACGGCATACATAGTTTTTTCAATTAGTGGTATTTTCCCCTCGGTAGGATTATTAGGAGATGAGCCTCATTATTTGCTTGTTACTTACAGCATAGTTCACGACGGGGATATAAATGTAAGGAACAATTATTTAAATCAGCATTATCATCAATTTATACAGGGAAAGATTGGAGTTCAGGCGGTATTAGGAAAAAAAGGAGCGCCGGAATTTTATTCGATTCACATGCCCCTCATTTCTATTTACATGGTACCCTTTTACTGGATAGGAAATTTTTTTGGAGGAGCATTTTTATTATTTTGTGTACGCGCAGGAATGAGTCTTGTTGGAGCATTATTGAGTTATTATTTTTATATATTTTTAAGAAAGGAATTTTTGCAGGAGACAGCATTAAAGGTATGCGTGTTATTTAGTTTTTTACCGCCGGTCTTTTTCTATGCGAGGCAGCTCTATCCTGAGACTGCGATTGCGTTATTAAGTGTGATAGCCTACATGGAATATACGAAGGGGAGAAAAGTATTGCCGTCGCTCATAGCTGGTGCAATGCCATTTTTTGGCGCCAAATATATTGCGATAAGTTGTGGCTTCCTTTTAGTATTTTTAAAGGATATTATTATAAAGCGTGAATATCGCAAGATGTATCAGTATGTTGGCTGGTTTCTATTAACAGGGTCGTATTTACTTTATTTGAAGATAATGTACGGGTATGTGATTCCGACTGCTCAGTACCAGGGGAAAACCGGGGAAGAAACGGTAGCTGGCTTGATTATTAATTATATATTTGGTTTGAACTGGAAACATAGGATTGGCAGTTTTTTCAGCTATTTTTTGGATCAGCGTGACGGATTGCTTCCGTACGTTCCTGTTTATTTTTTTGCATTTCTTGGAATGGTATGGGCATATAGAAGAGCGCGTCATCGCTTATTTGATCTCATTCTCATTGCTCTGCCTTATATAGGTGTGTATTCCTTCTTGACACACAGGGGCGGCTTTTGTCCACCGGCACGACCTCTTGTAGCAATTGTTTGGATTTTTGGTTTCTTCCTTGCCTTTTTTTATGAACATAATAAAAGCATTCCGTTCAAGCGGGCAGCATTTATTACAGTGTGTATTTCAATTGCTATTCTTGCCTATCTTATTTATGATCCGTTGGCAGCCTACCAGGCAACCACACATCATGTTCTTGAGCGCAGTTCCACCTTGTTGAAGAATGCAAGCAATTTTTATGCAAACCTTTCTTATGGATTTCCCTCTTATCTAAAATCACAACCCGGTTACTGGTATGCAAATTATATATGGCTTGCAATTCTATTTGCGGTTATTCTGTATTACCGCCGTATAAGCCAGCATTTACATCAGGATTCTTTGAATGCCGGCTTGAAAATTGGATTTCTTCTTGGTGCATATGTATTGATAATTTTGCAGTTCAGTTGTTTCCCGCAGTTAACATTGCGCGGGATGAATTATGCCGAAGATCAACAGAATGGGATACGGGTATATATGTTTCAGAAAAAAGCAACATTCTCAAGTGACATGAATTTTAATTACACATCTACCAAACCGCTCACTTTTTTAATAGAATCAAAGAATGAATTAGATACCCTTGTAATTTCCTTTAATAAACCTCAGCATATGCAGGTAAGAGTGCATTATTTTGAAACACCCGCTACACCCTATTTTACCGGCAACAATCGAATCATCAAGCTTGCCTTCACTTATAAGAAAGGATTTTATTATTACTATCTGTTGACTCTTGAACCGCTTTGCCCGGAACCCACCTGTCATTTCGGCTTTCATCTTTCTATGAGGGGGGTCGGACCCTAACATTAGACATTGCTAAAATGCAGTCCCAGCATTTATTACAAATAGCATTGCTAAAAATTCAGCAAAAAATGATAGCGAAAAAGAGATCCTGCCTCGGAACAGACCTTCCTTCTTAGAATTATTTTTTGATGAATTCTGACTACCGGCCTCTAAAAAGCTGTTGCGGATTATGTTCTGTCGTGGTTCGAGCACCATATCAAGAAAGTATATTGTCGGTACTTTCAAATTTCGCTGAATATTTTGCGGGAGGATCTGTAATACATACAGGGACTACGTTTCAGGAGTGTCAAATGTTCAGGTCCGACCCCCCTCCTAATTCGGCATCTATGGAGAGAGGAGAGAAGAAATGTGTATGGTACTTGCGTAAGCCCACAACGGCTGTCATAGCGGCATTATCAGTGCAGAGAGCAGGGCTGGGTATAAAAGCTGGGATGTGATATTGTTCGCAGATTTCATGAGCTTTAGCACGCAGTAAGCTATTGCAGGCGACTCCACCTGAGATAATGAGAGCGCGTGGTTTATAGATATCAATAGCTCTTATGAGGCGATCTTCAATAATTGCGATAGCAGTGTTTTGGAAGCTTGCAAGTAATGAGCAGAGAGAGCTATGGTCAAGGTTTACATCTGGCAGGATGGATTTTTTTTTCAGGTAATAGTAGAAGGCTGTTTTTAATCCGCTGAAACTGAAATCGAGTGAATTATCGGACATTTTAGCTGCGGGAAATTTGACAGAACCAGGCGTAGCATCGCGTGCCAGTTTATCTATGATAGGACCACCGGGATAACCGAGGTTCAGCATTTTAGCAACCTTGTCATATGCTTCTCCAACAGCATCATCTCTTGTTTTCGCAATGCTTTCGAAGCGTATGTTATCTTCTGAGAAGAAAAGATTGGTATGACCGCCGGATGCCACTAGACCGAGAAAAGGCAATGGGATTTCAGCATGTTCAAGCAAGACAGCGTTCATATGAGCGATAAGATGATTGACGGCAATCAATGGTTTATTCAGGCTGAAGGCCAAGCCTTTGGCAAAATTCAAGCCTACCAGTAGTGAAACTACCAGGCCTGGACCTTGTGTTACAGCTACCGCATCAATATCAGCAATGTTAATCTGTGCAGTTTGCAGGCATTCATTGAAAACGGGGATGATATTTGTTAAGTGCTGTCTTGATGCCAGTTCAGGGACTACTCCGCCATATTTGGAATGTATTTTTACCTGCGAGGATACAATGCTGGACTTGATAGAATAAGTATGGTCTATTATTGCGACGGCAGTATCATCGCATGATGTTTCTATACCGAGTATCAACATAAGCAAAAAGAAGGCACAAAGGCACAAGGGCATATAGTGTAGGGGCGGACCCAAGTGTCCGTCCTCAAAGGTATTGTTGAGAGAGTAATGTTGGTGTATTGTTGCATATTGTTATAGACCAAGGTTTGATAAGAGTTGAGGATTTTCAGTCCAATTTTCTTTCACTTTAACGAACAGATCAAGATAGACGGCAGGTAATTGTTTCATTTGAGTTTTGAAAAATTGTTCGATATCTTTACGAGCAGCGGTGCCAATTCGTTTAATCATTTGACCTTTGTTGCCCACGATAATTTTTTTGATTGAAGTTTTTCCGACGATAATATCAGCTTGAATATAGAGTAGATTTTTTTCTTCGATTGTTTTTATTTCATTAACGATGACTGCGGTTAAATAAGGTACTTCCTGGTGTGTATAGAGGTAGATTTTTTCTCTAATGAATTCAGAGAGGAGCAGATTGTTGGGGAGATCCGAGAGAGTTTCGTTTTCATAGTATTGCGGTCCGGCAGGGAGGTATTCTTCAATTTTTGTTTTGAGAAGCGGCACATTTATTCCCTTTAATGCGGAGATAGGAATTATTTCTTGAAAATCGAAGAGGTTTCTATATAGATCGATAATGGGGAGCAGGAGTTCTTTTTTTATGGAATCGAGTTTATTAATTAAAAGAAAGATTGGCATTGAGGAATTATTAGAACGATGGACAGCTTTTCTAATATTAGACAGGACGAATTGATCATCCTGGTGTTGATATTTTGTACAATCGATAAGCCAGAGAGCGAGGTCAATTTCTTTCAGAGAAGAGAGTGCAATTTTAACGAGGCGTTTATTAAAAGTATCTTTTGTTTGAAAGAGACCGGGGCAATCCCAGAGAATAATTTGTGAATCGGGAGAGGTGAGGATGCCGGTGATTCTGATGCGAGTAGTTTGAGGTTTTGGGGAGACAGCGGTAAGTTTCGCATTCATCAATGCGTTGAACAAAGTTGATTTTCCAACATTAGGTCTTCCTATGATAGCGACATAACCTGATTTCATGTTTATCCTTTTTTTTTTGCATTTTCACTATAATGATGCAGTGGCAAAAAGTCAAGATGCAGGGAACAGGGAATGGGGATCCCCATTCCCTAGTCCCCAGTCCCTTCACAGAGGACGTGCTCGATGATAATCCTACTAAGGTAATAACTTGAAGTTACTTCGATACGTTTAGTTAGCGTCTGTCTTCCATTCCGATAAGAACGCCGTTCATGCCGGTTTTAATATTAGCGGCATTAGCCTCATCGGTATCGATATGCATACTCAGGCGGAAATCGGGGTCTATGCGAACAAGGACATCGCCGAAAATAAGGGTACGGTCGCCTTCAACTTTAATCATAACAATATCTCTATCTTTTAAGCCGAAAGTGAGGGCATCTTCGGGGCTCATATGAATATGACGGAGTGAGCAAATAACACCTTCGGGGAGGTCGGAGGCTCCTTTTGATGCTTCGAGAGTAATTGCAGGGCTTCCATTTAGGTCACCGGAGGCTCGTATAGGAGCTTTGATACCGAGCTTGAATTCTTCTGTCATTGATATTTCTACCTGGCTTTGTTTTCGTTCCGGTCCAAGGATACGCACTCTATCGACGCGGCCTTTTGGGCCGACCAGATTAACTGTTTCTTCGCAGGCAAATTGTCCGGGTTGAGAGAGGTCAGCTTTCCATGTCAGTTGGTGACCTTCACCGTAGAGCAGATCGATATCTTTTCTTGACAGATGAACATGGTGTGCTGATACTTCGACAGGAATTTGTTTTTCTTTGTGTGTTTCGATAGCTTGTGTAACATTTTGATACCCTAATGTGCGAATAGCTTCACGAGCTATCATTCTTCCTTCGTCGGCGGGAATAATAAGTATTTTTGCATGCGAGCCATGTGATGATATATCTGCTACTTTTCCGGAAGCTGGTTTTGAAATTTTATTCAGCATTTCATCAAGTTGGACTCCCATATAGGAAAGGCCCTGGCATGCTAAAGCGCGTACCCATGCGCTTCCTTCGCCGATGCCACCAGTGAAAACCAGTACATCGATACCGCCCATGGAAGCAACATAAGCGCCAATATATTTACGAATGCGGTAGCAAAAAACCTGAATTGCCAGTGCAGCTTTTTGATTGCCCTGGTTAGCAGCTTCTTCTAATTCCCGCATATCACTTGATAGTTCGGAGATACCAAGGAGACCGCTTTTCCGGTTTAAGAGCGAATCAATTTCTTCAGGCGTGAGATTTTTTTCCCTGATGAGAAATAATGGGATGGAAGGATCCAGATCGCCGCAGCGTGTACCCATGAGCAAACCTTCCAGCGGTGTGAATCCCATGCTTGTATCGATAGAACGACCATGATCGATGGCACAAACTGAAGCGCCGTTTCCCAAATGACAGGTTACTATTTTTAATTCATGAAAATCTTGTTTAGTGAAAGCCGCGGCTTGCAACATGGAGTAATTATGTGAAATACCGTGAAAACCGTAACGGCGGATATGATCCTGTTCGTAGAATTTATAGGGAAGTGCATACAGGAAAGCGTACGGCTGCATTTTTTGATGAAACGCAGTATCAAATACAGCAACTTGTGGTACGTCCGGCATTAAACGCACACTTTCTTTAATTGCCATAAGATTAGGAGGATTATGAAGAGGTGCAAGACTTGAAAAGCTATGGATGTCTTTTATGACTTCCTCATTAATAATGACCGGGTTATTATATTTATCGCTGCCATGAACGACACGATGTCCCACGGCAGTAATTTCTTTTAAATCCTTTATTACGCCCTCTGATGGATCGGTCAAAACAGCGATGACGGCTTGAAAAGCTTTTGCATAATCAACAGAGCCCAATTCTATAGTAGTTTTACCTGATTTTCTTTTGATGATATTGCGCGAATTATCCAGGCCAATTCTTTCCACGAGACCTTCCAGGTTATTATTCTCCTGGGCGGTATCGTAATAATTGTATTTCAATGATGAACTGCCGCAATTGATCACTAATATTTTTGCGGGGAGGGAAGGTGATAATTTAAAACCGTAGGGATCCGAGGAATAATGCCAGGCATCCTTCAGACGTTGTTGAGCTTCTTCATCATCCTGCCGGTTACGCAGTCGTTCTGACAATGTTTTTGCCATGATTTTCATGGCAGCAGGATTTACAATAAGCGAACTCGAGAATGTTTCCTGTGGAAGAAGAAAAACGTCGCATTTGTTAAAAGCGCTCACATCTGCGCAGGTTGGTTCCCCGGTCAGAAGTGACATTTCACCAAACATGTCTCCTTTCTGGAGAATAGTGAGTCTTTTTTTTTCGCCCGTTTCGGTAATGGATGATACTTCAGCTTCCCCATTGATGACGATACCGAGAAATTTTCCCGGTTCGCCAAATCCAATGATACAGTCTCCTGGTTCAAATGTTTTTACGAGACTCTTTTCAATTAATTTCAGCAGTTCCCATGGTGAGAAATTTTGAAATAGAGGGAGTGTTTTAAGAAAGTCTTTTATCTGTTCCATGTTTTATCTCCTCAAATTTTAAAATAGCGAATATTACTTTATTTAAAACATCAGCCTTCAAAAGCCCGAAGTTTTAATTCTATATTATGTTCTTTCAGAAAAGCTTTAAAAGTTTCCTTATCAATGCTTTTTTCATATGCTTCTTCGGGAAAAACTATTTTGCTCATCACAAATTCCATCAGACATTGATCCATGGAATACATCCCTTGTTTTTTCCCGGTTTGAATTACCGAGTTTATCATAGCTGTTTTCCCTTCTCTGACTGCATTAGCGACAGCGGAAGAGGAAAAGAGCAATTCAATTGCTGCAATTCTGCCGCCCTCCGTGCGTTTGAGCAATTGCTGAGAAACTATGCCGCGGAGCACATGCGAAAGAACAATACGTATCTCTTCCTGTTCATCAGCAGGAAAAACACCGATAATCCTGTCAATACTTTTTGCCGCGCTATTGGTATGAAGTGTAGCAAATACTAAAATCCCGGTCTCTGCTGCATGAAGAGCGGTGGATATTGTTTCAAGGTCTCTCATTTCTCCAACCAGGATACAATCCGGATCCTCTCTTATTGCTGCACGCAATGCATCAGCAAATGATGTCGTGTGCTGTCCTAATTCACGCTGCGTTATTAATGATTTTTTACTTTGATGTACGAACTCGATAGGATCTTCAATAGTAATAATATGAAATTTTTTATTTTCATTGATATGATTGATTATCGCTGCAAGAGTAGTTGATTTGCCGCTTCCGGTGGGACCGGTGGTAAGAATCAATCCCTGGTCCATCATAGCATATTTCTCGATTTGAGCCGGAAGTCCAAGTTCTTCAAGGCTTAGGATATGATCAGGAATGATTCGGAAAGTGGCACCCATTCCTTTTTCCTGTTTAAAAATATTTACCCTGAATCTTCCAACGCCCTCAAGGTGATACGCAAAATCATATTCACCTGCTTTCACAAATGCTGCCCATATTCCTTTTGGTACAATAGGACCCATGAGATTTTCATAATCTGTTTGACTGATCGCTTTGTATCGAAGCCGTTCTAAATCACCATATACACGCAGAACCGGAGGGGAACCGACAGATAAATGTAAATCCGAAGCGCCTTTGTCATTCATTAATTTTAAGAAACGATCTATTTTATTCATAAGTTGCTACTTGGATTCTAAAAATGGTTCAATGAGTTCTTTTTTAAATGCTTTTGCAAAAGCAGACATCGGATTAACTTTTTTATCCTGCACAAGCTTCAGGAGAGATTGATCAAGCAAACTCATGCCAAGATGCTGACTGGTTTGTTGAATAGAGGGAATCTGGAATGTTTTTCCTTCGCGAATAAGTGCTGCAATAGCTTGTGTAACCACGAGAATTTCAAAAGCTGGTATTACACCTTTTTTATCAATAGTCGGCAGGAGAACTTGCGTTATGATAGCTTTCAATGATTCAGAAATCATGATACGAACCTGCCATTGTTCTTCGGGAGGAAAGGTACCGATTATGCGGTCGATCGAACTGGCGGCGTTAGTCGTATGAAGCGTAGTTAAAACAAGGTGACCAGTTTCAGCCGCCGTGATAGCCATTCGCACGGTTTCCAGGTCTCTCATTTCACCAACGAGTATCACATCAGGATCTTCGCGTAATGATGCGCGTAAAGCTGAAGAAAACGTTTCAGTATGTGAATTGACTTCTCTTTGATTAATCAGGGCTACTTTATTTCCGTGCACGTATTCTATTGGATCTTCAATCGTAATAATATGTGCGCTTCTTGTTTCATTAATTAAGTCTACCAGAGCGGCAAGAGTAGTAGTTTTTCCGCACCCTGATGGACCAGTGACCAGTATCATTCCTTGATGGTAATGAGCTAATTCTCTCATATTTTGCGGTAGTCCGATACTATCAAATACGGGAACTTTTTGCGGAATAATGCGAAAGACGGCATCTATGCCGTGCCGTTGAACAAAGACATTTGTTCTGAATCTGCCTATACCGGGCACCTTGTAACAAAAATCAACATTTTTTTGTTTGCCGAGAGCTGCGAGCTGTTGATCATTCAATATTTCAATAAGAATTCGCTGACTTTCCATCGCTGCTATGGGAGGATAATCAACAGGGATAAGTTCACCATGAATACGCATGACTGGATTATTACCGAGTGCAATATGAAAATCGGAAGCTCCCTGCGAAATGGCATATTTTAAAAAATCATTAATTTTAGGTGATTTAATATTCTTTAAATTAACTTCCTCATGCTTTTCTTCAACAATAATTCGCTTTACATCTGAACCGCTGATTTCTTCGAGAGCGACAGCAGCCCTTTCTCTCAGATAATCCTCTTCATGTTCGTATAATTTTTTAAGATAGGGCATAGCTGCTGGATTCCTGATAAGACGCAACGCTTCAATTATTTCTAATTTTTCTTCCTTGTTTGCTATGCCGAGTAATTCTATAAGATAGGTAACTGCTTTTGGTTCTTTCAGCACACCAAGCGCTTCAATAGCGCACAGCCTTGTTTCTTCAGATTGTAACATATTAACCAGGGGTGCAAAAGCCCGCAGATCGCGAATTTTACCAAGTGTTTCAGCTGCGCAATAACGGAACCACCAATCCTCATGGTTTAAAAGGCGTATCAAAGAAGGAACAGCTCTCGGATCTTCGATCGTAATTCCAATATTGTCTGCCAATTCTCTGACTACGGGATCCCTGTCTTCCATGAGCACTAATATGCCTTCAATGAATTTGTCGGAACACTCCTTTAGCGAATGCAATGCTCTTTCTCGAATCCAGCCAAAAGCATCCTTAAATGCCAGCAGAAATTTACGCATTATTTTTACCGGATCAGATTTAAGTAATAATTGAGAAGCTATTCTCCTGATATTTGGATTGCTGTCCCGCAAAAAACTAATTATTTCATCTTCCAGGTCTGCGCGGCTTTCTTTTACCTGGTTGAGCAAAGCAGCGACAGCTACTTCCTGAATTCGTGGAGTATCCTGTCGAATAATTTTCAGAAGAATGTTAATAAGCCGCTCATCAACATAATTAGAAAGTGCTTTAATAGCTCTGAATCGTACTTCCTCTTCCTCATCATTAAAAAGCGGCACGCAACTCCATAATGCTTGTGGCTGGTTTGTTCCGACAAGATAGGCAAGCGCCTGTAATTTATGATGAGGAATAACATCACTGAGCATCATGGTTGCTAATGATATCCCGTGTGCCTGGTCAAGCTTGGGTATAAGCTCAAGAACAACTCCCCTGAAATAATCTTCTTTGTGGGTAGCGTATAATCTTAAGTATTTTAATAGATGGGTGCCTGCAATATAGGTTATGAGTTGCAAGAGATATTGATGATCTTTTTCACCCTTGTTCCTTGAAAAGAGTACTATTTTTTCAATTTTTGCCGGATCATTGATATTCGCGACGATTCTTGCCGCAGTTCCTTTTAATTCTTCCTTGTCTATCAGCATCCATGCTATTTCTTCAAATGCAATATCGGTTAACTGTGATAATTTTGCCAGGAGTTCTTCTAATTCTTCCGCTGAAGTCCATTGATGAGCCTTGAGTTTCTGCAATATATATTTTTTTTCTGAAATGAAGGATTTTTTAATTTCTTCCCATTTAATAACCATATGCTTTTACTCATGAACATTTTCGGAATTTTTCCGAATATCTTTAGAAATTTATCATAACATATACATCCAGTAAAAAAAAGTGAAAAAGAATTAGAAAAATAGTAAGGTATGAAGAATGAAAAGAGGAAACAGGATAAGAACGCTATAGACAAAATAACCAAAAAAACTGGGCATGTAAATACCACGCTCTTCCGCGATAGCTTTTATCATAAAATTGGGTCCATTGCCAATATAAGTATTCGCACCCATAAACACAGCTCCAAGACTGATAGCACGCAAGACATCCACCGAGATGCCGATAATTTCTTTTTTCAAAGGCAATCCTTGTGCAAGAGAAAGAAATGTTAAATAGGTAGGTGTATTGTCAAGAAACGATGACAGTATACCTGTCATCCAGAAAAATTCCCAGGGCTTATTAACTCCCAGTTCAGCTCCACGCGCACGCAGAATATCAAGTGCAGGTATCATGGTCAGAAATATACCAAAAAATAATACCGCAACTTCTACAATAGGATGATAGGTAAATTCATTTCGCCTTCTGTATGCACGCGGAGTGATTCGCAAAGAAAGTAATGCTAATAATATCATTATGATTTCCCTGTGCGGTGATATGGGCACAAAGGCAACACAAGCTATTATGCCTGCCAACAATATAAAATTCTTTTGACCGAAAAGCATCAAAGGACGTATTATAAGTTTCTCTCTTTTTATTGAATAAATGGGTTCCTTTTTCCAATAGTAACTATCAAACAAAAAATAAACAAAAAGAACAATACTCACCATGAAAAGCCATTCAGGAAAAAGTGAGAAGGTCCATTTAAACGGTACGCCTTTCAAATATCCCATGTAAAGAGGAGGATCTCCAAGAGGAGTAAGACATCCCCCAATATTAGCAACAAGAAAAATAAAGAAAATAACAGTATGCGAAATATACTTTCTCTCGAGGTTAATTCTCAAGACAGGTCTTATGAGGAGCATCGCGGCGCCTGTAGTTCCTATAAATGATGCCATTACACTCCCAATAGCTAAAAAAAGCGTGTTCACAAATGGAGTAGACGTGATATCTCCCATTAAAAAAATACCACCCGAAATAATGTATAGAGCAC
>MFGW01000195.1:39889-40698 GCA_001780385.1 Candidatus Fischerbacteria bacterium RBG_13_37_8
ATATTCTTCCATGGTCTCTATAAGAGAATGCGGAGAGACTGAAAGATAATAAATTGCTACGGGTAAACCAAAAATAAGCGAAAGATATAACTTGTTTCTGTTTTTTTCCCACCATCTGGGCAGCGCCAACGGTAAAATGGCAATGGCAATTAATATCAGAACAAAAGGCCCAACTGAATAATAAGGGAGTGTCTTTCCAATATCCCCGGAAGATGCAAAGACAGGTGTAGCAAGCAAAAATAAGATTGACAACAAGGTGATTGCTTTTATCATTGTGAGATACCTGAAGGCAATGATACCTGTATGCACAGGAATTTGTTCATTGTATGAAAATAAGAACAATTAGTCAATCAGTCTGCAGAAACAAAATCCCTCCTTTGTAAATAAGGTGTAGGGGCAGACCTATGTGTCTGCCCTTTTAATAATATCCTCGATATAAGGTAACACCTCGGAATAACTTAAAATCATTGCTGCTGTGAAAAAATCCTGCGACGTTAAAGTCTTCAGATAAAAAAAAATTGGGCGAGCACCCTTACTCGCCCTGAACTACCACTTCCTCCGGATTATAATATATACAAGAATAATGCCATGTAATGAAATAGCACGAAGACTACATTATTTCTGAATCCAGGAATAGGGGAGTGAAAATATTACACACTCCTAACGCACAAAATCTTAAAAAAAACAGAAGAAAAACAGGTACTTCATCACCGCAATGAAAGCAAAATAATGTTTCAGCAAGGGAGAGCAATAATACTGTTGGTTGAGCAAAAAAAATGAGGGCGAGTAAGTGCCACTCGCCCTGTCAC
>MFGW01000195.1:40710-46915 GCA_001780385.1 Candidatus Fischerbacteria bacterium RBG_13_37_8
CAAGGATATAGTAATAGACAAATTTCATGCCATGTTCAAATATGGCATAAAAAGGCGACTGTCAATTTACAAACAAATAATACAGGATACATTTTACACACATGCTGTATAATAAATACACAAATGGTTATTTTGTCATTATCACGTACACTATAGGTATGCTCGCAAAGAAGATAATGTCGAAAGAGTTGTTCACCAGCACTTGAATACTTGAATCCACGAATCCTTGACCCCTAAACTATATTATACAATGAATCACGTTGCACTGGTATTTTGGCAGCTTGCTGAATAAGGGTGGATATTTGTTGTACAGTGAGAGCCCGTGAGGTTTGGGAACCTGCTGCATGAAAAATATGTTCCTCTTTAATAGTGCCATCGATATCATCAGCTCCGAAGAACAGTGAGAGTTGTGTTAATTTTGGAGAGAGGGTAATCCAGTAGGCTTTTATATGAGGGATGTTATCGAGAAATAATCGTGCGATGGCTATAGTTTTAAGATCATCGAAAGCGGTTGTGCCGGGAAGATGATTGAATCGGGTATGAGGGGGATGAAAAGCGAGAGGCACAAATGCGAGAAAGCCATTGGTTTCATCCTGAAGATTACGGATACGGCACATGTGTTCGATTCTATCATCAATAGTTTCGATATGACCATAGAGCATGGTAGCATTTGTTGGAATGCCGCCAAGATGTGCTTCTTTCATAATATGCAGCCAGCGTTCGCCGGAGATTTTATCAGGACAGATGATATTTCTAACGGCAGGATTAAAAATTTCAGCGCCGCCGCCGGGCATAGTATTTAGGCCAGCATTTTTCAATGCCAATAGTATTTCTTTACTGCTTTTATTTTCTTTATGGGTGAGGAAATCGATTTCGACGGGAGTAAGTGCTTTAATAGAGGCATCGGGACATTTTTCTTTCAGCGAGTGAAAGAGCGTGGTGAAGTAAGATAGTGATAATTGATTATTGACGCCGCCCACGATATGAAATTCTTTCACGTCATTACAGGCGGTTTGAGTGATTGCCTCAGGAGAAAGCATATAAGCGAGTTTATCATTTTCTGCTTTTGAGAAAGCACAGAGGGGACATCGTATGGAGCAGATATTAGAATAATTAATGTGTTGATTAATAATATAAAAGACTTGATTATCATAGAGTTGCATTTTGCGATAATTTGCCAATTGAGCAAGTTCAAGCAGGCTGCATGACTGGTATAAAGTAACTGCATCATCAATAGAAAGTCGACCACCGGAATATATTTTATCTATGAGGTTTTTCATTGTATTATTATTTAGTTGAGTTTTTTTCTATCGTGGCATTTTAATGCTGTCATTGTGAACGAATAGAGGTTAAGGTTGAGGTTGAACCTGAGTCTATTACTCTACTTCTTCCTCAACCTTAACCTTCCTATTTATTTTACTATAATATCGATCATGGTAAAAAGCAACAGGAAGACACTGAGGAGACCGTTAGCGGTAAAAAATGCTTCATTGACTTTAGAGAGGTCAGAGGGTTTGACGATACGATGTTGCCAGAGCAGGAAGAGAGCGGTGCTGATGATACCGAGGAGGTAATACAGACCAAGGTGAGAGACGAAAGACAGGCTTCCCAGGAGGACAATCATAGTCAAATGACACAGGGAAGAGAAGAGGAGTGCTTTTTTAATTCCGAAGCGAACGGGGATTGAGTGAAGGTTATATTGTTGGTCGAAGCTGATATCCTGGGTAGCATAGATGATATCGAAGCCTGCGGTCCAGAACATAACAGCGGCTGACAGCAGGATGGGAGCAAAGGCAAACTGTTCAGTAATAGCGAGCCATGCGCCCATAGGAGCGAGTGATAATGCGAGGCCCAGGTAAAAATGAGTCAAGAACGTGAATCGTTTGGAAAGCGAGTAGGTAAGAATAATGAACATGGCAACAGGAGAAAGTACGAAGCAGGTTAAGTTAAGAAAATAAGCTGCGAGAAAGAAGATGAGGGCAGAAACAATTATAAATGCTTTGACGAAGGTCTGCGTAAGTTCTCCACGAGAGAGTACCCAATGGATAGTGCGGGGATTTTTTTTATCGAAGCGCAGGTCAACCAGCCTATTGAAAGCCATGGCTGTGGAGCGAGCAGAAACCATTGCAAGCAGGATTAACAGTATTTTTTCAATGCCGGGCACTTTTTTTTCTGCGAGGAAAGCGGACATAAATGCGAAGGGAAGGGCGAAGACAGAATGTTCAAATTTTATCATGCGGAAAATTTTATTTATTTTTTCCATAGTTGAATAATGGGGTGGGAAATATTTAATTGCAGCAGGATCTTTGCTACGATAAAGTCAATGATATCGGCAATGGAATGGGGTTTAAAATAGAAAGCGGGCATAGCGGGAAGAATGACCGCGCCTGTTTTTTTTAAGAGGAGCATATTTTTAAGGTGGATTAAGTGGAGGGGTGTTTCGCGTGGAACAATTATAAGTTTTTTAGATTCTTTAACAATGACATCAGCAGCTCTCAAGATAAGGTTTGAAGAGAAACCGGAGGCGAGAGCGGCGAGTGTTTTCATTGAACAGGGAACGATAACCATGGCATCAACGGAAGAATTACCGCTGGCGAAAGGAGCGGAGAAGTCATTGTTCTCATACGGTATTATTTTTGAATTATTCTTAAGTGAACCGATAATTTCATCCCATGATTTACCAGATTCATCTTTGGCAATAATGGATGCAATATCAGTGGCGAGGAAATGAACGAGCGAGACGGAAGGTACTTCCGTCAATAGTTCCAGCAGTCTGATGGTGTATGGCACTCCACTAGCTCCGGTAGCAGCGACAATAATTTCGGTAGTTTGATGCATAGTCAGGAGTTCTCCTTATTATATTAAACCTGGTGAATGCAGCCTGTTGCCAGCAGCAGAAATAATATTTTGCATGTCTCGATAGCAGAACAAATCTTCAATTGACATAAATCCCTGGCTGATTGTTTCTTCTCCTGGATACAAATGAATAATGGCGATTCTATTTCGGTCAAACCAATCATTTTTATTAATTTTTCTGCAGAAGGAGTAATGGCTAATTGTTTTTCCATTTCTCCAACACCTCTCATGATGATTCGTGGATTTGTAATGGTACGAATACCTTCTGCAAGCAGAAGTTCCAGTTTCAGGTTAAGCTGAATAACTTCGTCAGGAAACGAATCAGCAATAACAGCTATAATACCATCATCCCAGTTAAAGATACTGGTAACAATTTGCCTGGCTTGTGTTTTAACTACCCAGACAAGATCTTCGGGTGTAATGAATTTTTTTTCTACAAGAATAGTGCCGAATAGCTTACCTTTTTCCTGCATGCGAAGCGCTTTTTCCAATAAATTGCGATGAAGACGATCATTTTTGACAAGGATTTCACCCATTCTATCCGAAAGTTCATTGGAGCTGGCAAAGATAATCTCACCCTGCAGATAATATATCTTTTTAATAGAGATATTCCGTCTTGTTTCAAGCCAGCCGGTGAATTGTGTTACGTGCATTGATTGAAGGATGGTGACAAGCGAGGCATCTGATAAATTGAATTGATTAATTTCCGGCATAGGGAAAAAGAAAATAAACGGTAGGTAAACTTATACTACCATAGTATGCATATTTAATATTATATTGTACCTTTTGTAATGAAAAATAGCAATCGGGAAAGCACTTGCAATTTTTGACTGGAAGTATTACTATTACATGTTGATAGATATCATAATGCAAAGTTATAATTTTATTCAAAATAATGTATTTCTGATTATATATATAGGATGTCAGGTAATCTTAGCCTATGCTATTGGAAGGAGAATATTCAGCAATAAAGCGAGATATATACGGCAGAGGTTCTTTGTTTATGGGATAGCGCCGGTTTTCATAGTAATGAATGCTTCATGTCTGGCGAATAAAATAGGTAATTATATTTCTTTTAAGACTGCAGGACTGGTACTATTCAAGATTTGGTTATTATTAAGTATTGCGATCTGCATCATTTTTTTCCTTACGAAGATATGGCGCATAATAGTACGGATAATAGCAAAGATTAATTTTATAAAAAGCGAACGGAATGTTACTATAGAGACGCCCAAATTTTTAAATGAGAGCAGAAAACATGGCAGGATAGTTAGACACATGAATAATTTTGAGCATTTCAAGAATGCATTAAGGATAGAAGAGGTAAATTTAGAAATAGGTAACTATTCGCCGGAATCACGTGCATTACGTATATTACAGTTAACGGATTTGCACATAGGAGCATATTTTCATCCTGATATGGCACAGGAAGTAGTCACACTTTCCAATGAACAGCATTGCGACCTGGTACTGCTGACGGGTGATTTCATTAATTTAGATCGCAGAATGGCAGGACCATGCATAGATATTTTGAGTCAATTGAAGGCGCCGCTGGGTGTGTATGGGTGTCTTGGAAATCATGAAATCATAACAGAAACGGAAGATTATTTTACGAGGGAATTGGCAGCCCGTTCGATTACTATTTTGAGGAATGAATATCAAAGAATTGCCTACGAGCAGGGAGATTTTTATCTGCTTGGGGTTGATTATTTTACCGCTGCGATGAAATACAAAGAGGCATGCAAGCTTTTTAAATATATACCGAGCAACAAAACATTAGTGTTATGTCATAATCCAAATTATTTTCCAATATTTGCGCATTACAATGCAGCGGTTACATTTTCAGGGCATACTCATGGAGGTCAGATTAAATTTGAAGTAGGTCCCGCCGTCATAGCTCCCAGTTTATTTTTATCGCCATATTTACATGGTCATTATTGCCTCAACAAATCGCATTTATATGTAAGCAGGGGATTAGGTACAAGTGGTGCACCGATCCGATTATTTTGCCCGCCGGAGATTACCGTGTTTAATCTGACAATGGGTACAATGGACAACCAGTAATAAATTGACTGCTTTAAAAATTGAGGGAGCAAGTATAGTCGGAGGCTAAACTCATTTATGGTGAAAAAGGGAATAGCAGTTATAGATTATGGTTCACAATACACGCAACTAATTGCACGCAGGATACGAGACCTGGGAGTGTATTCATGGATACAGCATTGTGATGTGCCGGTTGATGAAATTATGAAGCAGGAACCGTTAGGGATAGTACTTTCAGGAGGTCCCAGCAGTGTATACGATGAAGGCGCCCCGCAATTAAACAAAGATTATTTGAAGACAGGTCTTCCTGTACTTGGTATTTGTTATGGAATGCAATTATTAGCAGAGAGTCTGCTTGGAAAAGTGCAGGGCAGTACAAAAAGGGAATACGGCTATTGTAAGGTCAGGAAGAAAAAAGACAGCGCGTTGTTCGCTCATGTTCCTGGTGAATTTACTGTTTGGATGAGTCATGGAGACATGGTAGTACAGGTTGCGAATGATTATGAAATAATTGCCGAATCGGAGAATTGTCCTATTGCAGGATTTGAACAGAGGATGAACAATATTTATGCATTGCAGTTTCATCCGGAAGTAGTACATACGGAATATGGCAAGCAGATACTGAGCAATTTTATTTTTGATATATGTGGGTGTCGGCAGAATTGGAGGATGGATGAATATGTGAATGAATTAATAAATGGAATTAAGAAAGAGACTTGTGAGGCAGGAGTATTGGCGGGAATAAGTGGAGGAATTGATTCCACGGTTCTGGCGCGTGTTTTGTTCGAAGCGCTCGGCGCCCGTTTCATAGGAGTGTTTATTGATAATGGATTGTTGAGAAAAAATGAAGCGGAGATAGTACAGCGGAGATTTGAAAATTTAAGGATACCATTAGAAATAGTAGATGCAGGAAAACTATTTTTAGAACGGCTGAAGGATATTTCAGAGCCGGAGCGCAAAAGAAGAATCATAGGAGACACATTTGTGGAGGTATTTAAACAGCATGCACGGGGCAGGGATGAAGTGAAGTATTTTGCACAAGGCACGTTATATCCTGATGTAGTGGAAAGTGGTGGTTCCATAGGTCCTTCATCAGTAATAAAAACGCATCATAATCTGGTTGATGAAGTGAGGCAGATGGGTTATACGGTGATGGAACCTTTTCGCGAATTATTCAAGGATGAAGTAAGGATGATAGGCAGGATATTAGGGATGCCGGAAGAGGTAATAACCCAGCATCCTTTTCCAGGTCCAGGTCTGGCAGTAAGAATCATCGGAGCGGTTGAACCGGAAAAACTGGAATGGT
>MFGW01000195.1:46937-47276 GCA_001780385.1 Candidatus Fischerbacteria bacterium RBG_13_37_8
AATTGAGGAAGTGAAATCTGCCGGGTTATATGAAGGATTATGGCAATGTTTTCCGGTACTGCTTCCCGTAAAAACCGTGGGAGTAATGGGGGATCAAAGAAGTTACCGGCATGTAATCGCCATACGGGCGATTAAAAGCATAGACGGGATGACGGCAGATTGGGTGCCACTACCGTATGAAGTATTGAACAGGATTTCTTCGAGAATCGTGAATGAAATTAAAGAAATAAATCGTGTCGTATATGATATAACGAACAAACCTCCTGCAACTATAGAATGGGAATAACGAGGAGAACCTCATGAATTACGACCCTTTTGTCCATTTGCATGTACATTCTG
>MFGW01000195.1:47296-50614 GCA_001780385.1 Candidatus Fischerbacteria bacterium RBG_13_37_8
GCATGCATAATGGATGTATTACTGCACAGGGCGGCAGAAATGAATATGTATGCCCTTGCCCTCACCGACCACGGGAATCTATTTGGCGCGGTTCATTTTATTGATAAAGCTGAGAAAGCTGGTATTAAACCAATCGTTGGCTGTGAAATATATGTTGCATCACGAGGAATGCTTGAAAAAGAACGACGCGAAGACGAAGAGCTTAATTATCATGTAACCTTACTTGCTGAAAATGAGACCGGTTTTAAAAATTTAATAAAACTGGTGTCTAAGGCACACCTGGAAGGTTTTTATTATAAGCCGCGTGTAGATAAAGAATTATTGCAGAAGCATCATGAAGGAATTATTGCATTGAGTGGTTGTTTGACAAGTGAATTATCGACTGCTGTGTTGAAAGGCAATAGAGAGAAAGCGGAGCAAATAATTCTTCAATACCGCCAGATTTTTGGTGCGGATAATTATTTCATTGAAATTCAAAATCACGGACTTGAACAGGAAGCAATAGTAAGACCAGCTTTGATTGATCTTGCGCGGCAGTTTAACATTCCATTAGTGGCAACCAATGATGTTCATTACATTCATAAACGGGATCATCGCGCACATGATATATTGGTCTGCATTCAAACCAATAAAACGGTTACTGATGAAGGCAGGATGAAATTTGGCACGGAAGAATTTTATTTAAAGTCCTACACAGAGATGGAAAGCATGTTCTCAGAGGTGCCTGAAGCACTTGCCATGCCTTTTGAAATTGCGAAAAGATGCAATGTATCGTTGCCCGAAAAACAATATTTGCTGCCACTGTTTCCCGTGCCGGATGAATATGGCATTGAACAATATTTTGAATTAATTGTACGGCAGACCTATTCAGACCGAAGAGAATTTCTTAAAAAGAAGCAAGAAGAGGGGAAATTAAAACATACGCTGGATGAGTATGATAACAGATTAGAAAAAGAACTAAAGATGATAGTGGAGATGAATTTTGCCAGTTATTTTTTAATCGTATGGGATTTTATTCAATATGCGAAGCGGAACCGGATACCGGTAGGACCGGGAAGGGGTTCGGCGGCAGGCAGTCTTATCGCATATAGTTTAGGGATTACGGATGTGGATCCTTTGCAGTATGATTTGCTGTTTGAGCGATTTTTAAATCCGGAACGCATCACTATGCCCGATATTGATATTGATTTTTGTGCCCACCGAAGGGAGGAAGTGATTAATTATGTCAAGAAAAAATATGGAGAGGACAATGTAGCTCAGATAATAACTTTTCAAACGATGCAGGCGCGTGGAGTGATAAAGGATGTAGGCAGGGCATTGAATTTCAAATATTCAGACCGGGACAGGATAACAAAAATGATTCCTAATTCCCCGGGTATCACACTTGCCCTGAGTATAGAATCAATTCCTCAATTGCAGGAACAAATGCAGGATCCAGCAGTAGCTGATTTACTGGTAACAGCTCAGAAACTTGAAGGATTGACGAGAAATAATTCAACGCATGCGGCAGGAATAGTGATTGCACCGTGTCCACTTGTTGAACTTGTACCATTAGCCAAAGGTAAGGAAGATGAAACAGTCACGCAATATGATATGAATGCTCTTGAACGAATTGGTCTTCTTAAGATGGATTTTCTTGGCTTGATTAATTTAACCATCATAGAAGCAGCACTTCACTTGATTCAACAAGATACCGGAATTCAGTTACATCTTGAGGAAATTCCACTGGATGATAAGGATGTCTTTAAATTATTTTGCGAAGGGAGAACAAATGGGATTTTTCAATTTGAAAGTGCAGGAATGAAACAGCAATTGTTGAAGGCGAAGCCTGAACGATTTGAGGATTTAATAGCTCTCAATGCGTTATACCGGCCCGGGCCCATGCAAATGATAGATGATTTTTGTGCCCGTAAACATGGCTCAGTTGAGATAACGTATGATTTACCGGAAATGGAAAATATTTTAAAGGAGACCTACGGGATTATGGTCTACCAGGAACAGGTAATGCAAATAGCAAGCCTGGTTGCTGATTATAGTCTTGGTGAAGCAGATATTTTAAGAAGAGCCATGGGAAAAAAGAAACGCGATATCATGGCAGAGCAGAAGCAGAAATTTATTGATGGCGCAAGGGCAAAAGGTATTCCCGTAGAAAAAGGTCTTGCTATTTTTGATAAAATGAGTAGTTTTGCCGAGTATGGTTTTAATAAATCACATTCTGCTGCATATGCCTTGCTAGCGTATCAAACAGCATATCTGAAAACACATTCTCCGGTTCAATTTATGGCAGCATTGTTATCCAATAAAATGGGGAACATGGATGAAGTATCCAAGTACCTGAATGAATGCCGCGAGATGCATATAGAAGTATTACCGCCGGATGTGAATGAGAGCGATAGGGATTTTGCCACGAAAGAAAACAGGATACGAATTGGATTAGCCGCCGTTAAAAATGTCGGATCTGCGGCGCTGGATTCAATATTTCAAGCGAGAAAGACCAATGGCAGATTTTCCTCTCTGCTGAATTTTTGTGAGCATGTTGATCTTGCTAAGGTTAATAAAAGAGTCATAGAAAGTTTAATAAAAGCGGGAGCATTTGATTCATTAGGACAGCAGAGAAAATATCTTTATCATTTGCTTAACAAAGCGATGGACTATGGACAAAATGCGAGAGCGGAGAAAGAATCAGGACAGATGGCGTTATTCAGTGCGTCTTCTACTGAAGTACCCAGTACGGTATTGGAAGGAACACTCATGTCAACGATAAGGGATGCGGAAAAAATAGAAGGCGAATGGGATGAAACAGAATTGCTTGCTTATGAAAAAGAAACACTGGGTTTTTATATAAGCGGACATCCACTTGCCAAGTACGGAGAACAAATACGAGAATTCGCTTCCTGTACCATCGAAGAAATATCAGAGCGATTGGACAGGAAGGAAGTCGTGCTTGCCGGCATTATTGGTAAACCGAATACTAAAAAAACTAAAAAAAATGAAATAATGGCTATGTTCGAGCTTGAAGATATGACCGACCGCATAGAAGCAAATGTTTTTCCGTCTTCATACAAAAAATTATACAATGAAATCATTGCGAATGCAGAAGTAATTGTGGAGGGGAAAATAGATATAGCGGAAAATAGGAAGCAATTGCTGGTATCTGATATTATACCGCTTAAAAATGCGAATGAGAGATTTGCGAAGGCGTTGATCGTCAAACTCTCGGCATTAGGTATGCCGGAAGAAAAACTGGTAAAACTGAAGGAATTAGTGAAAAATTTTTCAGGTTCATGCAATCTCCTGCTTAAATTTGTATATCCGGAC
>MFGW01000195.1:50680-50951 GCA_001780385.1 Candidatus Fischerbacteria bacterium RBG_13_37_8
GAGATTAACGGAATATTTGGCAAGGATTCAGCCAATGTCATAGGACGAACCACTACTGCTGGCAAGCCACTGAAATACCAGAAACGAAAATAGGGGACAGTCATCTATTTTAATTGCATGAGCCAATTTCTTGGAGAAGGCATGGAGTAACAGAAAGAGGTCGTTGTGTATCTGATGAATCCAAGCCATAGGATCCTTCCTTGTTATTACTTTGAGCTACAACAAGGAAGTAATAATTACCGGAATCAGCCGGGATTGTAGCTGCATTGAC
>MFGW01000195.1:50983-57920 GCA_001780385.1 Candidatus Fischerbacteria bacterium RBG_13_37_8
TATATGTTACTATGGGAATAGAGCCCCTGTAGATGCCATAATCTGACGTGCCGCATGAACCGCCAGGGATGCCCCAAATCAAGTACAAATTTGATGCTGACTTAGATACTTGAAGCGGAATTCCAGGAAAATTATCATTGTCCGGAACTGTGCCGGGAGCATCCCATTGCGTAGTACAAAAATCTATCCAGCGAATACTCACATCATCAATATACCAACCTTCATTATTAATTGAACTATTTGATGCATATCTATACCTGATTTTCAGATTTCCTCCTGCATATTGATATAAAACCGAATTATATTGTGTCCATGCTAAGCCGGAGCCTGAAAAACAATCTTGATTTATACCAATGCAAGCTGAAGTGGTGCTGTTTGTAGTACCCGGGTAATTTGGCACTAATAAGGGTTTAGACCAGACAATTCCATCGGCTGAAGCTTCTAAAATTCCGCCATCCATTCCACTTTCAATATTATAATATGTCCAGAATGCCAATATAGGATTAGTGCCTGCCGGTGGTGTTAGAAAATTGTTAAGAGTAAGAGTATCGCATTGATTGTCGAGATTTCCAGAAAATGCGGAATGCGATATGCTATGAGATTGAACGTCAGACAATGACCAATTCGCAGAGACAATCCAATTATTGAGTCCGGATTCAAAATCATCATTCAATGCAATTATCAGTGGTCCTGCAGGTGAAGCAGCTTTCCTTGTTGTATTTAAATCGGTATTTCCACCATTGCATGGACCTTGTCCGTTATTGGTAGTATCCTCAGCTCTTACGATATAAAAATATGCTTGGCCGTTAATTAAATTACTTGTGTCAGCATAGTTTGTGTCAGTCAGACAGGAAGCCATTCTATTGGCGGCGGATGGCTCAAAATAAGGATCCGTGCTTCTGTATATATGGTAAGTAACGTTTGAGCCTGATTGACATGTTGAGACGGCAGGAGTCCATGTTAAATTAATCTGACAAGTAAAGCTATCATTACTCACAACAGACTGCAAACCGTCAAAAAGTGGGACAGTAGAACAATTAGGAGAACCATTTGCACAATAATATCCAGTATTAATGAGCAAATCGTCTATCCACCAGCCGCCCAACGAAATATTATCATTGGTCGCATAATTAAACCTGACTTTGAAATTAGTCCCCCTGTATGTAGGAAGGTTTGCCTTATATTGATTCCAGAACATATTTTCACCGCTAAACGCAGATTGGGGATGAGTACCTAAGCAAGGTGAACTACTGCTATTAGTAGTACCTGGGTAATCAGGAATCAGGGAGAGTTTGGACCAGTTCAAGCCATCGGTTGAACCTTCAACGATACCAGCATCCCAGCCACTCTCAGCATTATGTATAGTCCAGAAATAGAGAGCCGGTATTAAAACTCCGCCAGGAATATTTACAGAATCAGTAAGTGTTAAGGTATCGCAAGTTTGAGAATTGAAATTCCCGGAATGAGCTGAATAGAGGCCGCTATGTGAGTATACATTATTCCAATTCCAGTTAGCAGAAACAGTCCAATTTATCAATCCATATTCAAAACTTTCTGAGAACAAGGTGTAAATTGGCGCAGTAGGGGAGTTACTCCCTTTTTGCATATTACTATTTACATTCCCGCCATTGCATGGACCGTTACCGCTTGTTCGGGAATCTTCAGCCTGCACGGCATAATAAAATATAAATCCTGATGCTACATCATTATCAATAAATGATGTGCCCGTTATGCAGGCTGCGATTTGATTTGAAGGATCAGGAATAAAACCAGGATCTGTGCTTCGATATACGGAATAAACCAAACCAGGATATAATGGGCAACTTGAGGTTCCAGTATTCCATTGGACCGTCAGCCCGCAAGGATAAGTCTGGTTATTAATAACCGTTTTTGTTCCTTCAAAACAAGGCGCCAGGGAACATTCTCCTGTTGCGACCACCGATGTCCAATTGTTTTTTTCGGATTCACATTCATTGACAGCAGAAACATTGTAGTAGTAGGTGATTCCGCCATGCACAGTATTATCAATATATTCATTGCCAGTTATTCCGCCCATAATAAGTTCTGCTCCAATCATGCCGTTGCATCGAATATATTTCCTGTAGATAGTATAACTGACTGCTCCTGGAACAGGTGACCAGGAAATGGTTATTTGATTAGGATTTGAAGCAGTTGCGGTCACGGAGGATGGTTCTGAGGGCACATAACTACATACGCAGTATCTTCCTCCTGTATTTAAATAAATACTGCCATAGCCTCCCCAGATAATCATTTCAGTTCCTGTCCACACGGCAGAATGATAATCTCGAGCAGTTGGAGCTTGCAGAATAGAGGTCGCCGTCCAGCTATCGGTGATTGGATTATATCTGCCGCCCGTATTATAAGTACCATTGTTGCCGTGACCACCCCAGATAATCATTTCGTTGCCTGTCCAGATATTGGAATGATTGCTTCTTTTCACGGGTGCATTCAGATTATTTATTGAGGTCCATGTATCTGTATCCGGATTATACTTTGCTCCATCATCTGTGTATTCACCTTTCCATCCGCCCCAGATTATCATATCGGAACCAGTCCATACACCTGCATGATCGCACCTTCCAGAAGGTGCATTATTGGTAGATATGGGAATCCAGCTATTATTAGCCGGGCTGTACTTTGCGCCGGTATTTTTATAGGAAGTATCTCCGTATCCGCCCCATATTATCATCTCCGTGCCTGTCCAGACACCGGAGTGTCTACTCCTCGGCTCCGGAGCATTAGCGATCGAAGTGGATGCCCACGTGTCGGCAACCGGATTATACTTGCCCCCCGTATTAGTCCATGTGCCGCCGCCCCAGACTATCATTTCCATGCCCGACCAGACACATGAATGATCAGTTCTTGCAGTCGGTACATTTATTTCAGATGTAGGCAGCCACGTATCTGATGCTGGATTATATTTTCCTCCAGATGTTACTCCGCCGCCGCCGCCCCAGACTATCATTTCTTCTCCTGTCCAAACAGAAGTATGCTTGCTTCTTGCTGACGGAGCAAAAAACGTTGAGGTTGGTACCCAATGATCGGTACTTGGAATATATTTTGCTCCGGTATTGACCGCACTCAGAGCTAAACTATAATCATAGCCGCCCCAGACTATCATTTCCGTGCCCGTCCATACCGTACTGAAATAAATTCGCGATGATGGAATATCAATTTTAATTGAAGTTGCTATCCATGAATCTGTTCCAGGATTATATCTGCCGCCGGTTACATAATCAGGAGAGCCACCCCATATTATCATTTCCGAGCCCGTCCACACAGCAGTATGCAAATACCTTGCTTGCGGTGCATTAGTAATAGTTGTTGGAGTCCATGAATTGGTTAGTGGATTATATCTGCCTCCAGTGTTTTGATTGCTCGAACCTTGACCGCCCCAGATTATCATCTCCGTGCCCGTCCATACTGCAGTGTGCGTTTCTCTTGCTGAAGGTGCATTGGTAATAGATGTTGCTACCCAATTATCTTTGACCGGATGATATTTTCCTCCTGTATTAGTGTAAGTACTAGCATAGCCTCCCCACACGGTCATCTCCGCTCCTGTCCACACAGCAGTATGATTGTATCTTCCTGTAGGTGCATTGCTTGTAGGTGTTGCGGTCCAATTATCGGTAGCGGGATTATACCTTCCACCTGTATAAAATTTAGAGGTAGCATTCTGACCGCCCCAGATTATCATCTCCGTGCCCGTCCATACTGCAGTGTGCAATTCTCTTGCTGAAGGTGCATTATTTATGGATGTTTCTACCCAGGTATCAGTGGCAGTATTATACCTGCCTCCCGTATTGAGGTAACTGCCGGCATAACCGCCCCAAATTATCATTTCCGTGCCAGTCCATATTGCAGTATGCGATTCTCTTGCTGAAGGTGCATTATTGGTAGATGTTGCCACCCAGGTATCAGAAACAGGATTATACCTGCCGCCTGTATAAAATTTAGTGGTAGCATTCTGACCACCCCAGATGATCATTTCCGTGCCCGTCCACACTGCAGTGTGGAAACCTCGTTCTGATGGCGCATCCAACACCGATGTCTCTTCCCAGGTGTCAGTAGCAGGATCATACCTCCACCCTGTATTTACATAATGACTATAATATCCTCCCCAGATGATCATTTCCGCGCCAGTCCATATGGCAGTATGCCATCGTCTTGGCCCAAAGCCCGTTGAAGTCCTTGTCCAGGAATCCGGAATACATGGGCTCAAATTAATTGAAGGTAATGCGTAGTGATAATATTCCATAATTACTTGAGGCTCAAAGTGATTTTTTACCTCCTGCCACCAGATTTCCAAAGGAATGTGCTCCTTTGCATTTTGCTTCAGCATGTCATTAAATCTATTATCAAATGCATACGAGTTATTCAGAAGTCTATCTACAAGTATAGGACGCGCAAGGCATTCAGCAATTAAATAAGGATTATTATCCAATGCATTCCAAATATCCTTCAGTACAGATGGTTGCATGGTGTGTTTTGCAATGCGTTCCATTTCTGCTTGCAGTAATTTTCCCGTGACAGGTTTCCCCCAATAATATTCAAGCGCATTCGATTTTTTTAAAATATCTTCTACTTTAGTTCTTGTAGCATCATCGGTTACAATTCTTTCAAGCGAAGGTTTGGGTCGCTTGTTTTCTTTAGGCCATATTCTATGGTGCCAGTATACTTGTTCTATTGCCCTTTGACATTCTATCCTCTTTTCAATTGTAAGACCAGAGCCATCACTAATGAAAAAATTATTTTTGTCCGGTATTGCCTGATAATAATCAGTTCCATTGCTTATTCCATTCACTAAAATATTGCTTGAAACTACTATCAACATAAGATTGGAAGCAAGCAAAAAATTATAGAGCATATTTTTTAACATATCATAATCCTTTTAGCATGGATTGAGATCTTGGGGATTGCAGGGAGAAGCTGCGGGAGGAATTTCAATCCCTGAGGACGAGGTTCCGTATGAGCCTTCGCTAGTAGAATTTTGTGGAACTACGAGAAAATAATAACTGCCGGTATCTTGTGGAGTTGTATAGGAGGCATTTGCAGTAGTGCAATTCAATGATGCATGATTATACGCGGACCAAGGTAAAGAGCCGCGATAGATACCATAAGCCGAGGTATCGCAAATTCCACCGGGTGCTTGCCAGCTTAGAACGAGATTATTGCCTGATTTTGCGATCGTGAGGGTGTTGAGTATTTTACCGGGTGCATTAGCAGTACCGCACATATCCGGTTGTTGATCGCACACTTGATTGATCACGTTAGTGATATACATATCATCAAGATAAACACCCAAACCTGCCGAGGTTGTATCAGTCATATATTTTACTCGGAGCCGGAATGTTTGTCCTGCATAAGCTGATAAATCGAACACAGAATCGCCCCAAGTGGTACCAGTACCAGACCATCCTGGCTTATCGGCACCCTGGTTACAATTAAACGACCAATCATAGAAGATTCCCGTTTGATAGAGCTTACCGCTGATGGGGCTTATTACGATTTCTGTTTCATCCTGGGCAATCCAGAAATTAGCCCTGTCATACCAATAACTGCCGCCGAAAATTTCAATATCATACCAGTTAGGAGCATGTAATTGAGTGGTAGAAGTAGCTTCATATTCAGGGGAGATCATGCTATCACAGATCTGGTTGAAGCTTTCGGATGAATGAGCGCTATGCGTACTTCCGCCCGGATTAACCTGCGCTGTGCTCAAAGCCCAGGTACCATTTTCCACAGTCCAGCCATCGAGACTTGTTTCGAATGGCCAGTTTATTGCCGTGAAAAGCAAATCATCAACTTCGTACAGAAACGAGAATGAATCCTGCGCAGTGGGATTCTGCCCTGTGGATTGCACGGAAATATCAAATACGCCGGTTTCCATGCAGGGAGCTTTGTCTATTCCTTTTCCAACATCAACATTGAAAGTAACATTAACGCTGCTTCCTAAAGGTATATTTCCGGCATTTATGGGCATGGGAGTGGTGATAGCAAGGAAAGGATGAACAGTAGTAATGTCGACGAGGGTATTTTGTGCGACATCGGAGCCTATATTTTGGACGGTAACCTGAATAGTAGCTGATTCGCAATTATCAGGGTAGATATCGCTGTCTCCACCAATGATAGATTGAATTAATGCGCTGTCAGATACGTATGCAGCACATGATGTACAGGGAGTTGGTATTATGGAGATACAGTTGCTGAGAGGCCCGAGACAGGCGATATTTGAGCCGACAGGCATAATAGTGTAGTAGTAAGTTCTTCCATTGAGTGCTTCCGTGTCAGTATGTGTGGTTGCAGAGACAGTAGCGATTTTTATTTTGCCGAAGTCACATCCTTTGACACCTTCTGTGCGCCACACGTAATATTGTGTTGCGCCGGGAACTGCATTCCAGGACAGTTCAACACCGTTATTGATTGGTGCTGCAGAGAGAACGGGAGCACTGGAAGGACCAGAGGAACAGCCGCTGTTTTGTGGAGTCGGAGTAGCGCAGGTGATATTATGCCGGTTGAATGCATTATAAATAGCGGTCATGTGTGGAGTGCCATTGTTGATGTTGCCGTCATCATCTTCCACAGCAATCCATTGTGGATAAGCATTATTTGCACCGCATGAGCTTGAGGTATTTGGACATGCACAGGCATACCAGAAAGTGACGTTATTATGCCCCTGCCAGATTATCTTTGAAGCGAGGGTGAAAGCTGTTTGTTTGTCGTAATTGAAGGGAGAGGATTGCAGGTCACGTGCTGCCAAATCCCAGCCTACCTGAGCAGGCGGTATTCCTTCACAATGCGTTTCTTTTCCACAGGGGGTACCACCACCTGAACCACATATTGAACAAGTGTAATTTTGAGGTGTGTCAGCATCAGGATCGGCATGTTTTTCATAATTTATTTCCCGGGCGCCCGT
>MFGW01000195.1:57976-61480 GCA_001780385.1 Candidatus Fischerbacteria bacterium RBG_13_37_8
AGACTCCGGGATTAGTCGGACAATTCGTCCATTGACCGCACCCTCTGTTGAGAGTCCAAAAGAAACCCCTGGCAATGCATGATTCATGAAGTCGTATTGCAGCGCCGAGATCAGCAATGGCTTCGCCCGGTGAACTGATAGAAGGTTGTGCATCATGCGTATCTAAAACATGTCCCCATTCATTATCGATTACACCTGCAAGTTCTCCCGTATTTCTGCAGCCACCGCCGGATCTGTAGAAATATATATAAGGTCCATCGTATGCGTTACATGACGTGTTTATGTTTACATTGCATACGAAATAACCGGAGTCAAGCCAGGATACATTAACCCAACTGCGAACATGCCTGTTCATGTTGATCATTTCAGTAGTGCATGTGCGGGAAGAAAAAGTATCAGCGGCAGAATGACCAGCCGGCACAACACAATTATGCTGGCCATTCACACCACCTAATTCAATATCACCGGTGCTTGATGATTCATTTATAGGACCGCAATTATCTGTTCCAAGCTGGGCGTATCTTCCATCAAGTGTGGTAACAGCAGTTCCTGTGGTGTAATTATACATGCCACCGAAATTAGTAAAATCATTAGGTGCAGCAAATCCTGTATTCATGTGCGGAATAGGCACATTTGTGTCTGCACACCCATCTGGGCAGCATTCGTCATTACTCACCGGGTAAATGGAACCTGTTATTTTTTTTGTGAGATATTGATTGGTATCAACAAATTGCAAAATTTTACCGTTGTGAGCATCCACGAGTATTTCCCATTCATTAGCATAATCTTCTTTCTTAAATGTGAAAGCCCATGCAAGCGAGTATGCATATCCTTTTCCTGCGGTACCATCCCATACCGGTGCGAGCGGAATTAATTCCAGGCGTGGTTTGGCAATAAATTTATCTGTTGGCAATTGACCGCCAACGATATCGAAACCGATTTGAAGCGCTTTTTCTTTACTGATGGAGGGTATAGTATTAACCGTTACATTTCCCCATTTTTCAGCGCCCCATAATACAAGATTGCCATGGTTAATCGTGAAGCTGATGATAGCATGCCGAACGGGGATACCATTGACCTGCCGGTCAATTCGCACATGCCAGATATAATCAATGGGATGAGTTGCTTTTATTATGCCGATTTCATTCATGTTGATACTAAGCAGGTCATTATGCTTGCTAAGAAAATGCAATACTGCCACTTCTACAACGCTTGCGGTAATAATATCAACTTTATATCCCAGGAGCGCCGAAAGCGATTTGAGCGTAACCGAATTACCTTCGCCACTGCCTGGAAGAAGTGGATATGGATACATTAACGAAACAGGTCTGCCAGAACGAGGATCAATATAGATATATGCTTCTTTTTGCTGAGCCAAAAAAACACGCCAAGCCTGTTTATTCGGTAATTGCTCCATAACATTTGCAAGAGGCTCCTGGGTCAAGCTGATATACGTCTCCTCCGAAAAAAATTCTTTGTTTTCCAGTGCATTTTTATTTTCTCTTTCCTTGAAACTGTGCAGTAATGCTATGCTGAGAAAAAGTATAATAATGCACAACCAGACAACTTTGATTTTATTATTGAATGATATACCACTCATAGCATACCTCCCGGGAATGCTTATTATGTTACAAGAGCATTTCTCATGCTCCTTTATAACCACTTCCTAAAATAATATTCCTATACTTCTACTTATATAATAAAATAAATAAATCTTGAAGTCAAGGGGGGCAGGGGTCAGGTCTTGCGTTTTGAATTTAATAAGCAAGGCTTGTACTCATTCTCCGCAAATGAGAAAATTCAAAACGCAAGACCTGACCCTTTATTGGACAGCCCCCTCTCTTCAGTTGACTTTCATGGGTATACTTGATATATAATGACTAATTGATTGAAGGATTTGATAATTATGGAAGATGAATATTCTTTTGAAGTGCCTATTGTAGAATTACAGCAGGAAATTGAAGCGCTGGAGATCTATGCCGAGGATCCCGATACGAAGCAAAAGATTGAGCGTTTGCAAAGAAAATTAGCGCGGTACAAGAAAGAAGTATATGCGAAATTAACACCTTGGCAGGTAGTGCTTGTTGCGCGGCATCCGAAAAGACCGTACACATTGGATTACATCAATATGATATGTGATGATTTTATAGAGATGCATGGAGATCGCAGGTATGCAGATGATCCGGCTATAGTTGGCGGGATGGCTTTTTTGGGAGGTGATCCGGTAATTGTAGTGGGTCATCAAAAGGGTAGAACCACGAAAGAAAAATTATATAGAAATTTTGGTTCCGCACATCCCGAAGGATATAGAAAAGCATTGCGTATCATGCGATATGCTGAAAAATTTAATAGACCTATTATATGTTTAGTCGACACGCCCGGCGCCTATCCTGGCATAGGAGCTGAAGAAAGAGGTCAGGCAGAAGCTATTGCCTATAATTTAAGGGAAATTTACAAGTTAAAAGTACCTATAATCGTATGCATTATTGGAGAAGGTGGAAGCGGTGGAGCTTTAGCATTGGGCATAGGAGATACTATTCTAATGCTTGAGTATTCAATATATTCTGTCATATCACCCGAAGGATGTGCAGCAATTTTATGGCGTGATTCCGAGAAGAAAAGAGAAGCTGCGGATAATCTGCATTTAACGGCACAGGATTGGAAAAAATTTAATCTGATTGATGATATTATACCGGAACCGTTGGGTGGAGCTCATTCAGATCCTGAAGAATCAGGTCGTATACTAAAAGCACGAATACTTTCTGAATTACAACGATTAGTCGCTGTACCGGTGGATGAACTGCTTGAATTACGCTACCAGAAATTCAGGAAGATGGGTGTTTTTGAAGAATTATAGGAAGAATAACTATGAAAATTAAAGTGGCGGTTGTTTTCGGCGGGCAGTCGGGAGAACATGAAATTTCCATACTCTCAGGTACTTCTATCATAAAAAATCTGCCTGCGCAAAAATATGAAGCGTATCCAGTTTATATAAGCAAGGAAGGGTATTGGTACCATGTGCCGATATCGGAATTATCAAGTAAAAAGTTGCAATCTAAAAAAAATGCGATAAAGAATATAGAACCGGCTGCCCGTGTTTTTACAACGACAGAGGGAAGATCTTTCACGCCGGATGTCATGTTTCCGGCATTACACGGACCTTATGGAGAAGATGGGAAAATACAAGGTATGTTCGATATGATGGGCTTACCCTTTGCCGGATGCGGTCTTCTCTCTTCAGCGCTGGCTATGGATAAAATTTCTTCAAAGAGAATATTTAATTACTGCAAACTGCCTGTCGTTCCATTTGTCGGTCTATATGCATACCAATGGAAAACAGAGAAAAACAATATTATTCGTGAGGTTCGGGAGAAAATTGGCTACCCGGTTTTTGTAAAACCTTCTAATTTAGGTTCAAGCATTGGCATATCAAAAGTAACCCGGGAAAAAGAACTTGAACAGGCAATTAAAGAAGCAGCACGTTATGATGCAAGAGTTATTATA
>MFGW01000195.1:61507-64662 GCA_001780385.1 Candidatus Fischerbacteria bacterium RBG_13_37_8
GAATGCAGCGTGATGGGCAATAGCGATCCGGTTGCTTCACTGCCGGGTGAAATTATCCCCGCACGCGATTTTTATGATTATGTTGCTAAATATGATGATGACAAAACGCGACTTCTTATGCCGGCTCCTTTAACATCAAAACAGGTAGCAAGGGTACAAAAACTGGCGATAGCGGCATATCACGCACTAAATTGTGAAGGATTTGCCCGGGTTGATTTTCTCATGGATAAGAAAAGAGGAATTTTTTATGTAAGCGAAGTAAACACCATTCCTGGTTTTACGGAATACAGCATGTTTCATAAATTATGGTCATTATCAGGAATTAGTTTCCCTGAAGTGCTGGATAAAATAATTACCTTTGCCTTAACACGCTAATAAGCATCCCGAAATTTTCAATTAATAAATGAATTTTACCAGGCCGCCGTCTACTTGAATTGCTGTACCGGTAATATAGGAAGCTCTTTCGGAAGCGAGAAAAGCAACAAGCCTGGCTAATTCTTCTGGTTTGCCCAATCGTTTCATGGGAACATTGCTGCTCCAATCTTGATATATAGCCTCTACATCTTTTTCTTTTGTGCGTGAAAGATTCTTCGCTAATTCCTCAAGTCTCTCAGTTTTTGTATAACCGGGACAAACTGCATTAACCAGGATACCATGCTTTGCATATTCGTTGGATAAACTCTTGCATAATCCAATCACCGCTAACCTGATTGAATTGGAAAGTATGAGATTTTCGATAGGTTGTTTTACGGATACAGAAGTTACAAATATAATTCTGCCCCATTGCTTTTTCATCATATGAGGAATTACACACTGACATATACTTACAGCACTTAACAAGGTTAGTTTTACCGCTTCTTCCCAATCTTCATACGTGACATCTGCAAAAGTTCCGCTGCGTGGACCACCAGCATTAATTATTGCAATATCAATTCCGGTAAAGTGAGTTGTCAGTTCATTAATAAATTGAGCAACCTGTTGCCTGTCTTTGACGTCACAGGTCCGATAAAAGACAGAACCGCCGCTGTGTCGTTCAATTTCTTCAGCGCTTTTTTGAAGTGCTGCGGTATCTCTTGAACATATGGCAATTTTGCAGCCTTCTAATGCTAATTCATGAGCAATAGCTTTGCCTAATCCTTTGCTTGATGCTGCTACCATGGCTATCTTATCCTTTAATCCTAAATCCATATTATCACCTCATATAGCGAATGGGGAATAGTTCCTACGTTGTGAAATTCTTGCATTTTTGGCAAGAAAATTATTTCTTTTGCCAACATACCGGCGAGTTTGTTGAGTTTATTGGCTTCCGACTTGTTCGGGATAGGGGATAGGGAATGGGGGATATTGGGATCACGGGATTAGCTCCTTTTTCTATTAATCCTTTTGCATCGCAAGGTAATGCTATTTTTTGTCCGGGGATTTCTTCTTGGCGGTGTCTGTTGTGTAAAGAGAAATGAATGAAGGAATTTTTGCCAGGTGAAAAATATGATCAACCTGTCCTGAACGAATTGCTTCACCGGGCATTCCAAAAACAATAGCACTGTCAGGAGATTCAGCAATAATTTTTCCTCCACTCGCTTTTACCGTGCTTATTCCCTCTGTTCCATCATCCCCCATGCCTGTAAGTATTGCTGCCAGCATTTTATCCTGGTAAATGGTTGATAGCGAACTAAAAAGTTTATTGATAGAGGGTATATACTTATCGTTATTTGTTCGCTCAATAAAGGAAAAAGTATTATGTGAACCTTTTTTCTCAATTATAGTATGCTTGCCGCCGGGACAAATGTAAGCGAAATGAGGTTTTATTATTTCATTGGTTTCTGCTTCCTTAACGGTGAAATGCGTTTTTTTATTGAGCCGTTCTGCAAATAGAGGAGTGAATGTAGGCGGCATATGCTGTGCAACAACAATAGGAATGATGAAATCAGGAGCAAGATTGGATAAAATATACTGTATTGCTTGTGGTCCTCCCGTGGAAGCACCAATAGCAACAATATAATCAGAAGGCAGCCCCGCACGAGTTGCTTTGTGTTTTTCCGGAACAGGTTTTGGTTCCTTTTTTTGAGGAACAGTAATTTTTGCATATTTGGCAGCCAGTATTTTTTCAATAAGGAGATGGTGAATTTCTTTTAGTTTCAAGGATGGATAGGAAGAAGGTTTTGGAATGAAATCGACCGCTCCCAGTTCTAAGGCTTTGAAAACATTTTCATCCGCTTCCTTGGCACTTACCACAATAACAGGTATGGGAGAATAATTCATCAACCAGCGAAGAAAAGTGAACCCATCCATTTTTGGCATTTCAAGATCAAGAGTAATGATATCAGGTTTTTGCTTGTAAATATGCTTGATAGCATCTTCACCATCATGAGCAGTGCCAATGATTTCTATCTCATCAATTGATTGCAAAATCTCGGAGATTACTTTTCGGTTAAAAGCCGAATCGTCAACTACTAATACTTTAATCATTTTTGATACACCATGTCATTAATAAAGTGTCTCAGCCTAAATTGAGTACTGAGACCTAATAAAGATTCCGAATGTCCTAAAAGAAGAAAACCGTTTTTGCGAAGCCGATGATAAAAATTATTGATTGCTTTCTTCTTCGCCTCTGCATCAAAATAAATAAGAACATTCCGGCAGAAGATTATATCAATTTCTCCAAGTAAAACCAAACGTTTCTCATCCATGATATTTACCTTGCCGAATGTAACCATATTTTTAATCGGGTCAATAATTTTATACTTATCATTATCTTTAAGAAAATAAGCATCGAGAATATCCTGGCCGAGGTTTCTAAAAGAATTGGAAGTATAGATGCCTTTTCGTGCTTTAATAATAGTTTTTGGGGATATATCACTGGCAAAGATATCAATCTCCCACCCGTGTAAAATTTGCTGCTGGCTTATTAAAATAGCGATGCTATAAGATTCTTCCCCGGTTGAACAACCAGCAGACCAGATACGAATTCTTTTGCTGTTTTGTTTGTCCTTTTCTTGAATTACTTCGGGAAGTATTTCTTCTGAAAATGCTTTAAGCTGTTTTTCTTCACGATAGAAATACGTTTCATTCACCGTGACTATATCAAAGATATTATCCATTTCCATTTCTCTGTTCTGATCGTAAAGAAGATAATAATAATATTTCTGGAAGGAATC
>MFGW01000195.1:64671-64990 GCA_001780385.1 Candidatus Fischerbacteria bacterium RBG_13_37_8
AGTCTGTACTCTCTGAGATAATCTTCTCTGTATTAAATATCGTGAACTATCATCAAATTTTAATCCGCTGTTTTTATAGATAAGGTCGGTGACAAGCCGGTACAGTTCATCCGATAATGGAAAGAAACTGTCAGGCGTAAAACTGATTTTCTGATTAGAATTCATAATTCACGGGTAGAATTTGAACAATTCAAGGTTCTTTCTATAATTGAATAGATGCGGTAAGGTAATTTTTTTACAGCAGGCAATAATTGAGCTTGTCTTGCGTTAATTAAAACAGTAAGTGTATCCCATAAACATGAGTCATCAAACCAATTGA
>MFGW01000195.1:65003-66217 GCA_001780385.1 Candidatus Fischerbacteria bacterium RBG_13_37_8
TATATTCTTGATGAGAGGAGAGTTCATAATTTGCAACAACGCTTTCCTGACATACGAATCTGTTTCATTTCGGGATATTTCTGCAATGAACATTTCAAAATTTTTATTTGGTTTTTTTGCAAGTGATTTGATCGCCTCTTCTCTTACTTTCCAATTTTTTTCCATTTTGGCAGCATTCATTAATGCATCGATTGCTTTTTTATCCGAGGGATTAAGGTTTTGAGCAGCGGTTATTTTTATTTCATCATCTTCGTTACTTAAATGAGTTATCAAAAATTGACGGGATGCGTCAATATCAAGTTTTCCCGCATAATTAAGTATTTCAATTTTTACAGGAGAAAGTGCATAGGGATATTTTTGTTTCAGCATTTCAAATATTTTTGCTGAAGGTTTTTTTGCTAAAGATTTGATAGCTTCTGTCCGTACCCAGAGAATTTCATCTTCGAGAGCGCTCAGGAGAAAAGTTGAATTTTCATCAGCAGTATAATTTCCCAATAATTTCACCGCAAGTTCTCTGATTTTAGGATCTTCATCTGCAAGAATGTTTTTAATAGCATTCAATGATACTGTATCCACTTGTTTTCCTATGCTTTCCAACGCTCTATATCGTATGAGGGAGGAAGCACTCTTCAGACCATCAAGTGCCTGGTTATAATATGAGGATGGCTTAATTGCATAAAGTATGTAAAGAGCTATAGCTTTCACATGATCAGCAGAAGAGGTAAATAGATTATTGGACTCTATTTCCAGCTTTTGTAATAATGCGGGATGCTTCTTCGCAAATTCTATAAGTTGCGAAGCGGCAAATTGATTAATGCCTACATTTTCGAATGTTAAAGCTTCCACGAGGTATTGATATGATTCTTCACGGAGAAGATGAGTAAGAATTTTATAGGTTTCGAATTTGATCTGGTCGTTGGAAGAAGTAAGAAATTTTTTAATATAGTCGTAGCAATTTTTATGTGAGGTGTTGCAAAAAAGAGACAGGTATTCATAAAGCACTACCTCGTCATTTAATTCTTCGATAAAATCTTTAAGCTGTAATAATACTTCAGCATCGTAACGATTGAGAAGTTCAAATGCTTTCATCATAGTATCAATGGATTGGAGGAGCGGTTTAATGAGTTCGAGAGCTTCCTGGACTTTAATAAAAGTAAGGAGATTTAAAATATCATATTGGATTTCCTTTGATTCATTATTATAGAGAGAAGTAA
>MFGW01000195.1:66223-67998 GCA_001780385.1 Candidatus Fischerbacteria bacterium RBG_13_37_8
TAATGGTATTGAAGGTTAAATTTTCTTCAAGAGATTTTGCATATTTATTTTTTAGAGACTGCCAGAGTATGGAAGGTCTGGGATGAAATAACAGCGAACAGATTGCCATCACTAATTCAGACGTAACTTTTTCATTTAAACATTTGCAGAGAGTGATAAGACTGGTTTCATCGTCGATATGAGAAAGTGCTTTGATAATGGCGGGGCGAAGGAAAGTATTGTGAACATGAGGAGCAATATCTTTGATAGAGGAAGGATGACCGATGAGACCGAGAGCTTCAATTGCCTGGTACTGGTACCATGGATTCTCGGCGGTAAGAAAATTTTGCAATGCTTGCAGAGCATCGGCAGAGCCTATCTTACCGAGCGATACAATAGCAGCAGCAACAATATTTTCATTGTCATCATTAAGGCATTTGTAAAGAAAAGGCAGTGAAGTAATATCTTTCAAATCACCTAAGAGCGTGACTAGAAATAATTTTACATCAGGATGTTCGGTATTGTATTCGCTTTTTAAATAAGGCAGAGAAACGGAACCGAGATGAAGTAAAATGTCCATGGCAGCATTTCTTGCACCAGCATTATCATCATTATAAAGCGCTTTCACCACATTTTGAAGAAGAGAAGGTGTTTTTAATGTGATGATAGTTTCAATAGCTGATTTTCGAACTCTCCAATTTTCATCCTTGAGAAGGGATAACACAATTTTTTCAGTTTTTTCATTTGCGATGAAATTTGTAAGCAAGCGTGCCGCTTCTTCACGATCATTTACATCCTCGGATTGACTCAGATTGACAATTTGATGGAAACTAATAATAGTCATTGTCTTCACCTTTTAAATTGGTTTCGATAGTTATTTTCCTTTCAGAAATGATTCGAGTGATTCCTCAAAGAAATTATATTTCGATAATACAGAAGGAGCTACTTTGCTTCTATAATAATTTCTTCCTTCTTCAATATCTTCCTTTAATAAGTAGGAAATCTCCAATCCTTTATCCCTTGCATTTTTAATTTTTTCGACATTATAAATTTCAATATCTGAAAAAATAATTCTTGCCAGTCTTTTTGCATAATCAATATCTGAATCTTTTATAGCGTCAGATTCATGATAGAGTTTAGAACGAATTCCAGCAGGAAGGATTACATTTAATTTTTCTATTAAATCTTTTTTGCTGATTGCTTCTTCGATATAGCCATCAGCACCATAAAGATTGCCTGGTTCCCGTCTGAATCTATCTGTTCTCCAAAGAGCACCTATGAGTACAACGGTTATTTTTTTAAAGAGCGGATGGTTTTTAATTTTTTCACAAATATTGATACCCATGATAACAGGCAGATATACATTCAACAGAAGCACATCAGGAAACATGTGGTGCAATAAATTTAATGCTTCTCTGCCATCATTGGCGAGATGAGTTCTAAAACCCATACTTTCAAGCCATTTTTGAAGATATTCACGAAAGATTCGCGGTTCGTCCGCAATAATCGCAATAGGTTCATTTTTAGCATCTTCAGGTGTTTTATAATACCTGAGAAAATCTTCAACAATTTCATTTTGAATAGAGGAATCATACATTTTAGGATTAAGAGCTTCGGTAGAAACATTTTTCATGCGATGTGTTGAATCCCCTTTGTGAGAAGCAGTTTTCGGTTTTAAAAAAAGAATTTTTTTGCACTTGGGACATGCCACTTTTACACTCTTGTTGAGAACAAGAGTACTCCTTAGCTTAAATTTGACCTGGCAATTTGGACAGATAAAAATCTGAGAAGTCATA
>MFGW01000195.1:68018-75052 GCA_001780385.1 Candidatus Fischerbacteria bacterium RBG_13_37_8
GTATTCAGGAGTATGATTAATTTTTTTGAGATTTCATAAACACCTGCAATAAGCTCCATTTCAATTTCCGTTAAGGTAGGGGGCGGCGGTTTTATCTGATTTTTATTAACCATGATTACGTTGTAAGCTTCATCGACAGAGAATCCCATATATTGATTATCAATCTCAACTATAACAATCCTATTTTTAGGAGAAGGTTCTGAAAGCGGTATATTGAGTCTTAAATGTGAATTAATAATAGGGACCATGTGACCACGCAGGGTAATGAGACCATGAACATAATGAGGAGTATTTGGAATATTGGCTGCACTTCGGTGTCTGATAATTTCTGAAACAAATTCGAGATTAATTGCATACAATTCATTACCAATCCGGAAGATAAGCAATTGAAGTGCTTCAGAAGGAATTGCTTTTTCAGGCATTATGGCAATTTTTTCTTCGCTGAAATCTTCATCATCGAAGATTTTTTTCAACACCATTTTTAATTCTTTACTCATTTTAGAAGGAGTTTCAGGTACAGGGCTAGTTATCTCGGGTTGAGGTTCGGCAGCGGATTGAGTTTCCATTTTTTGTACTGATTCTTTCAAAGGTTTTTCTATTTTTGTAGCGCCTTTTTTTACGGGAGCTTCAGTAGCGAGAGGTTCAGTTACTTCAAAATGCTCATCAGAAAGTTCTTTTGAAGAATCATGTGGTTTTTTAGATGTTTGTTGTTTTTTTGCTTTTTCTCTCGCTTTTAATAAATCCATAATTGCTCCTATATAAAAAGTGTTCAGTGATCAGGTTAAGCGGCGATGTGCAATTCCTTCACCGCATCAAGTACAATTTTGTCATGTATGTCACGAATGCTTTCTGCAAATGCTTGAATTAAACAATTAGTGGCTATTGCATTGATAAGTCGTGGTATGCCACTTGAATGCCGGGCAATACATAATTTTGCCTTCCTGCTAAAAGGCGAAGGTGAAGTTCCACCTGCGATGCTCCATCTGTGCTCTAAATACTCATCAACCTCATCCTCCGCTAATGGTTTTAAATGAAATCTCATGGTGATTCGTTGAGAAAGTGCTTCATAACGCTTTTTGTTGAGTCGTTTTAATAATTCCGGTTGTCCTATTAAAATGATAGATAAAAGATTCATGTTGTCGAGCTGAAAATTGGTAAGAAGCCTTATTTCATCGAATACCGCTTTGCTGGGTATCAATTGTGCTTCGTCAATGATCAGAACAGGAGCTTTCCCATTTTCATAATCTTCATAAAGAAGATCGTAGAGCTGATCAATAATATCATTTTTAAAAAATTTAGGTTCTTTGCCCCATTTTTTTACCAGTAATCGAAGAAATTGCGTTGGACTAAGTCGTGGATTAATAATTAATAACGGTATAAATTTTTCATCAATTGAATCAATGAGCACTCGGGAAAGGGTAGTTTTACCTGAACCAATATCACCAGTTAATAAAGCAAGTTCCCTTTCTTCTATTGAATACATAAGACGGGCAAGCGCTTCTTTATATTGACGCGAAGGAAATAAAAATTTAGGGTCAGGTGTGTTTGAGTATGGTTTTTCATTTAAATTAAAATATTCTAAATACATAATTATTATTCAGACATTGCGATTCTTTTATTTTCGAACTAATCTTAATCTTCCCGAAGTTGCAAGCATAGCAAGACCTGCAGGATCTAATATAAGTATGGGATGCTCTTCGCCAATTTCTGTTGCCCCGGCAATTCCTATGAGGTCTTTAAATTTATCGCCGAGACTTTTGATAACAACTTGCTGTTGCCCAAGTAATTCATCAGCAATAATACCGATACTTTGCTCCGCTATCTTAACTATGATTACAAAACAACCATTGTCCTCAGGATTTTCTTTTGTGCCATTCAGCTTGAAAATTTCATTTACTCTCACCAAGGGGATAGTCAGATCTCTTATAACAATAACTTCTCTCTTGTCAATTGTTTTTATATCAGTATAGCTCGCTTTAATAGTCTCGGTGACGGATGACATGGGAATAGCAAATTTACTATGATTCACCTTTACAATAAGCGATTGTATAATTGCAAGGGTAATGGGAAGAGTTATTTCAAATGTTGTGCCTTGGTTTGATTTGCTGGAAACATTAATAGCACCGTTTAAAAGCGAAATATTCTTTTTAACGACGTCTAAACCAACTCCCCTCCCAGAGATTTCCGTAACGGAATCTGAAGTCGAGAATCCGGGCATAAATATTAATTCATACGCTTCTTTTAAACTAATATCTTGATGCGGCTGCACAAATTTTTTTTCAACAGCAAGCTGCTTTATTTTAGCAATATCAAGACCTTTTCCATCATCTGAAACTTCTATCGCAACATTATTACCCCGTTGATAAGCATTTATTGATATTAATCCGGAAGGGGTTTTATTTGATTTCTTTCTCTCTTCCGCTGATTCAATACCATGATCTATACAATTTCGAATAAGATGTATGAGGGGATCAAAAATTTGTTCAATCATCATCTTATCAAGTTCCGTGTCTCCACCATAGAACTGTAATTCAATTTCTTTATTAGCCGTTTTTGCTAATCTGCGCACCATTCGTGAAAGTTTATTATAAATTTGTCCGATAGGAACCAATCGAATCTGAATAAGACTGCGTTGTAATTCATTAAGTCTTTTATCAAAATCTATTGCAACTTTTTGAAGCCTGGAGGCTATCTGAATTGCTTCAGGAAGTTCCTTGGTTTCTAGAGAAAGATTATGTAGTATAGATTTAATAATTACCAGGTCACCAAGAATATTCATAACTTCATCTAATTTTTGTATGTCCACCCGAACAAATTGACTGACACCACGCATCAAACTTTCTTCTTCTTCTGCAAAATCTTCTTTCTCGACAACAGGCGTAAAAGGCACCTGCACTACTGATGCTTCCTCGCGCTTCTGTTTTTTAATATTACTGATTTCATAGTTTGTTGATTCGACCGATGCTTCTATTTTTTCTTTTTCTTCTGAAGTTCCTACAATTAACCTGAATACCATTTTATCAAAACCGATAGACTGGTCATAAGAAGGCAAGGTGCTGATAATTTCCGAATGCTCGGATAATTTTTCATTAATTATTCTGAGGTCCTGATCAAAATTTGCCATGTCAAGGATTAACTTGACACAAAAAATATTCTTTTCTGATTTGATATTTTCTTTTAACCGGTGTTCTTCATATTCAGTGAATGATTTTATCGTCTGTTCATCAAGATTGAGATAAGAATAAAAATCATCCGATTCTACTTTATCCGATGCCTGCTGAGCATTAATAATTCTGTCCCGTACATGCGAAATATCAACAAGGTCTTCACCGGTCTGTATTTCTACCAGTAATTTTTGTAAGGTATCAAGTGATTCATATAATATGTCAACAATCGAAGGAACAATAGGAACCTTCCCCAATCTCATTTTGTCAAGCATGTTCTCCAGTTCGTGCGTAAAGATAGAAATTTTATCAAATTCCAGCATCGAAGAAAGCCCTTTAATGGAATGATACTCTCTGAATAATTTATTGATTAAACCAGGTTTGACTTTATTTTCCTTGACATCCTTTTCTAATTCTTTCAGATCAATACTTAATTCTTCAAGTAATTCCTCAGCTTCCCCGATAAAATCTTTTATTAATTGTTCTTTATCTCTTTTCATAGTAGCTTGCTTATCTTGTTATTATATAAAATAGCCATCTGTTCTAAGCCTGATACCTGAATTCTATTTTCGATGAGTATTAATTCTTTTGCTTAGGCGATGGTTTATTTTCAATTGCTTTTTTAATAGTGCTGGATAATTCTTCAGGTGTAAAAGGCTTGGATATATAGGCAAATACGCCTAAGGCTAAACCTTTTTGTCGGTCTTCGTTGCTTTTTTCAGTGGAAATAATGATAACCGGAATGTCTTTATACTGAGGATGTTTTTTGATAAAACTGATGAGTTCCAATCCATTAATGTCTGGCATGTTAATATCAGTGATAATCACATCAAATCTATTACGTGGCAGTGCCTTGAGTGCTTCAAAACCACTGTCGACTTCTACACTTTCAATTTCAGGGAAATGCATTTTTAGCGACGAAGCAACATACCCTCTCATTATTGACGAATCTTCAACTACTAATATTTTAAGATTCATAATAAAACTCTATGTGATTCGTAAGGTGTTTATTCGTTTATGAAGCAAAGCATTTTCCATAGCAACACCTGCGTGACTCATAAAAATATCCAATGCATTTATATTTCCCAACGGAGTTCTATTCCTGGCATTATCTCCGAATAACACAGCGATGACTTTACCATAGCTGATTAAAGGAAGCAGTGCAACTTCTGTTGGCATTAGATTGCCCAGCATTTTAATAAGATTTCTGTTCGCAGCAGTGCCCGGCAATTTACCTTTGTGTGGTAATTTTGTCGTTTGAATTTTTAAAAATATTGATCTTTCATTAAGAGGAATTTTAATACGGCGTACCTTAATTGGCATGGGTTCATCATCACCTGTCTCTCCAAAACCACCAAGTCCTACTGCTTCATCATCCTTGAGCAGAAAAAGTATACCGCGATCAAAAAATTCCGTCGCGTATTTTAAAATAATCAACGATATTTCAGGTGCTTCATTAGGATCTTTCAATTCCTCAAGGACTCTTTGTAATTGCGCAAGCTGATATTCCAGTTTTGTGTCCTTCGACATTTCTATGTCTTCCTTGGTAAATGGAGCATCCAATCCTAATTCCTGCCATAACAATGGAATATCCGGTTCCTTATATTTCTCCGGATATACTTTCCGGCAGAATTCAATCACTGAATCTGCTACTTTCTGTGCAAAATCTTCCAGATTATTATTGTATTGTTCAAGGGTTAATCCTTTTATGTTCGGTTTGATAAAATAAGTGCTAATATTGTTTTTAGCAAGTAATTCCTTGACATTCTCGTCAACATATTCCGTGATCACTATAACCGGAATATCATTGGATAATGCCTTCGTATATTGTATTAACTCCAACCCCCCAAGTATTCCATTCCCTTCGAGAGAAGGCAAAAGCAGATCCGCTATAACACCAAATTTCTTCCCGTCATTCTGCATTTTATGTATTAATTCCTCTGCCTCTCCTATATTGTTGCTTTCAAATACGTCATACCCTTTGGTTAATAAATCCTTGTAAATTTTTTTCCGGACAATTGCATCATCATCCACTATTACGATGGGAACGATGCTTAATTCTAATTCAGATGGCGGAGGCTGCTGAGAGATTTTCTCCTCTTCCATTTTATCAATGAATGCCTGCGCTGCAGGTCTAATCTCTTTTATCTCCTGATCCTGCCTCTTATCTTCCGTCTGCTTAAACCTGTCCTCTTCATCCTTGATCCGTATCGTATCAAGTAATATCTCCTGGGGATTTAATCCCTTTTCTAATATCGCTATATTCCTGATATTGCAACGAATATCATCAAATGGCATTATTTCACTTAATTCAAAACTGAAATTGCCTTCCCTGAAATTCAATAAATCATAAATCGCTTCGTAAATCTGCCCCTTTACTATTTTCTGCAAGGTCTCGTATGAAAGAAGATTTTGCTTCAAAAGAATGGAACCTAATGGCTCATATTTAATATTTTTCTGATACTGGAGTGCGTGCTCTAAATTATCAGAACTAATTATGTTTTGCTCTAATAAAATCTGCCCGAGCGTTTTTCTTTTCTTTGAGGGAGATATAGCACTCACCACCAGACCATTTTTAAAAATAATCACACCTCTTCCTGATAAACCTTCAACCGTTAAAATACCTGTTCGCTTGCTTAAACTGACTATTTGTAATATATCTGGAAGAGGAAGATCTTCCAGGCTTCCTGTTAAACTCATCTGTTTTGTTCCGTAGTGAATATATTTTTGTTCAGCATAGCTATTATATCATTAAACAATATTATTCTCTTCATGCTTTGCAGCCACCATCGATAACTTTTTCCTCTACCACAGTGCACCGATATTTTTTATTCACCGCATCGAGAATAGCATTGATGAATTGAAACGAATCAGCGCTGGCGTATTTTTTTGCAATTTCAACAGCTTCGTCGATAATTATTTTTTCATCCAATGCTTCATAAAGGAGCTCATAAATTCCCAACCGCAATATATTACGGTCAATCGGAGCTATCCGCTCCAATGTCCAATTTTTAATATATTCGCTGATTATCGCATCAATAGCCTGAAGGTGCCCCAGCGCCCCGCGCATGAGCGTTTCAGCATATTGTTTTATATCGTCGGGACAATTGTTGCTTAAGGTCCAGAATTGAGAGAGACATTCGTCAGCTTCTTTAAACTGACCTACATCCGATGCATAAAGCATCTTTAATGCATATTCTCTTGCTCTTCTACGTTTCCCCATAAAAACGATATTATTTTTTAGGTTTTTCGATTGCTTTCATTATATTTGCCATTTCTATAGCACTCATTGCCGCTTCGTAACCGCGGTTGCCATGTTTTGTCCCAGCTCGTTCAATTGCTTGTTCCAGGGAATCTGCCGTGATAACGCCAAGTGCCACGGGTATCATAGCTTCCATACTTACTTGAGCTAATCCTTTGATTACTTCAGCACTTATGTATTGATTGTGTAAAGTATCACCTTTTATTACGGCACCAAGACATATTACCGCATCAATCTTACCGGAATTAATGAGTTTTTTAGCTATCAGCGGGATTTCAAAAGAACCAGGCACTTTAATAATAGTCACAGCATCCAGTGTGCTTCCCGTGCGTTTAAGTGCATCAAGTGCACCTTCTAATAACCGCTCTGTTATCAAACTGTTAAAGCGTGATACAACTATGCCGACTGTTAATTCCTTTGAGGATAAATTACCCTCGATTGTTTTTATCATAGTAATCCTCTCACTTAAATGTTATTATAGAAATACCGTTTCGCTCTGTCAAGATACAGGAGGCATTAACTTGTGATTGATGGTAAGAGGAATCCCGATGTAAATATGTCCATTTAGAGTCTCACGTTGTCTTTCGTTGATGAGTATCTGCACTTTT
>MFGW01000196.1:0-120 GCA_001780385.1 Candidatus Fischerbacteria bacterium RBG_13_37_8
GAATTGCAAAGCGGTTCCCTGTATGACAGCAATTTGATAGGCACCCGCAGGAGCAAGGTACGTGTTTACACCTACAATTTCGGTTTGTCCTGTCGAACCTTCGTTTGACCAGCTTAGGTA
>MFGW01000196.1:230-518 GCA_001780385.1 Candidatus Fischerbacteria bacterium RBG_13_37_8
AGGGAATAATATTCATTTGATATCCATCAGAATTATAAAGCACCGGACCTACACCACGATTCGGCGGCGGTGTTGAGGAATAAATAAAATTCGGGGTTAATTGCTTAGGCGACCACGCATAAGCCCATTCGCGGGTGTTATTTGTTTCATCAGTTTCGTTATAATTATTGTTAGCATCTATAATCATGCCCTGGGTATGTCTGCCTCCTTTGATAGTTTGGTTTATCAGATTATTCAGGTCATACACATAATCTATTGCGGGAATGGAAGAGAAGGTTACCTCTTCCA
>MFGW01000196.1:526-1272 GCA_001780385.1 Candidatus Fischerbacteria bacterium RBG_13_37_8
TCATCGAGCGTGTAGCGGACCTGGATGTTAGTATTGACTGGATTGGGACCTTTGTTAAACATAGAGGAACTAATGTACGTACCGGCAGTCCATCCGGGAAGTGATGCGCTGTATGTGCAGGAACCGGTGCTACAACCAACAGAATCTCGGAGCACATAGGGATCGTCCCAATTAGTCGGTTGCTGGATACTTAAATCAGAACGTGCTTCAAAGATCGTGACAGTATAGTCAATCGAAGAGGCAAGTTGTGTAGAATCAGGTTTATAAATCAGAAGTGCGTAGTATCCATCTGTTTCAAACCGATAGTTGAAATATTCAGCTTCATTAATTCCTCCTGCATCTGTGAGCGTTCCCGAAATAGCGTCATTGAGGCTGAAATACGCTTTCGATTGATCGATGAGCGCTACTGCTATATCTCCGCCTGATGGTGTCACACCTATTTCCCAGGTCGTGGGAAGCTCAGCCGTGCCGACATACAGTTCTTCAACAGCAACAACACCGTTATATGGAATAGTACCTGATCTTCCGGAGGATGGAACGATGACGGGCGTCGCAGATAAATTCTTGTGGATAGCATATACTCCCGATGTAAAAGTATCTGTACCTTGCACCACACCTGCCCAATATGTAGAAAAGCTGATTGTATTCCTGTTTACTCCAACTATTTCCGTTTCACCCTGACTGGTTTTCCTGGAAAGAGCAAGTTCATCGGCAAAACCCTGGCTTGAACCGGTATAATCATCAAA
>MFGW01000196.1:1328-2207 GCA_001780385.1 Candidatus Fischerbacteria bacterium RBG_13_37_8
AATAGTACTGGTTATTTGAGGGTACCACGGTGAACTGGTATCCATCGCATGAATGATAGGTATATCCTTTAGGGTCGCGGTCGGGCGGTGCAGTCTGAAGCACTATATGATCAGAATCCGTGTCGAGATCGTATGGTTCATAAATTGCATCAGTTACGGGCCAGGTATTATCAATCTCTTTGGATTCAACGATTTCATTATTACCATCTATTTCCAGCCGTATAAAATGCCGACCTCCTTTAAGCAGAACATTATAATTCAGGAGTTCATACGTAGTGCCTGCCGGCTGAGAAGGGCGTGCAAATGTTCCTTCTATAGAGTCATCAATATACAGGATATGACTGTGTGAGGTTGCATCGAAACTGGTTGGATTCTTAACCTGAAAGTTAAGTTTGCTGTAGTTGGTATTGGCATAAAGTGTAGAACTGCGATGACAGGTAGTGGCATTACACTCGTTATTGGTCGGTACTACCACGTAATCCCAACCAACAGGTGAATTGCCGGTTAAATTGACCAAAAAAGGTGTTGCAGGTGTTTCAAACACACAATTCGATATCGCAGAAACGCAATCATCGGAATTGTTGATTGCCTGCACGGCAAAACCATATCCGACATCATTGTACATGGAGCTGATAATATAATTGGTAACATTCCCGAGTGTCGCAATGGGAACCCAGCCGCCTTCCCCGGCACAGTTGTATGCTTTTGCATAAGGATTAGCAAATATGCGATATCCAGTTGCATTCGTGGATGATGACCAGGTCAATGTGAGTTGATTATCGGAACTGGTGACCTGAAGAGTTGGAGTGGATGGCTCGGTGCAGGTATCATAATTTGCCGGACTGGATGCTCCACATGCGATGCCGTGTGTATTGAATG
>MFGW01000196.1:2221-10429 GCA_001780385.1 Candidatus Fischerbacteria bacterium RBG_13_37_8
CTTGCACAATGGAACTTATCATGTCATATAACGCCCCTGATGCTATATATGATTCACAATGCCCCTGGTAACCCATAACACCACGGTACGGTGAAAAAGGACAACCATAATAATAATCACAATCCGTACCATAGTCATTCGTGATATTCGCAGGAGTTACCGGAACGGCTGGTGTCATTTCATTCGCATCATCATCAAAGCGCAATGCCATCCAGCGAAAGCCCCTGCACGAACCGGGACATTTCGGACAACCGATTATTTTCTTCATCCCATCACCTGTGCAGGCATTCTTCGTCATCAGGAGCGCAGAAAAATCTGCATATGCTTCGCCAGACCCTTTCTCGTTAGAAGGCACTTTTGCTGGCCCATTGTCATTCTGATCAAGTCCATGACTCCATTCATGATACACCACGCTCCCTACTTCTCCTGAATTATTGCACTCTGCATCTGATCGATAAAAAAAGATATCCGTTCCATCCCACATCGCATTGCACTCTTCATCATCCCTGTTCGTTCGGTCAATTAATACGTTATTCATCCATGTGTTTGTCGGAAGATAAAAGCGTGCTTTTTCACGTATTACATTAGCATGCCAGAAACTGCTGCGCGCCGCATACGTATTGCCCGCCTCACCTGTACCGGGCGTATCGCAATCGGTTCCGCTCGATAAACCAAAATTTAAATTACCGGGCGACGTTGATGTGATAAGGTCTATGCTCCCGCATGAATCGATTATCCAAATGTACTGCCCTTGTAACGAAGAACTTGCTACTGCTGATGGTGAACTGCTGTATGAATACCAGCCCCAAAAAGATGTACTTTTCGTTCCGTTATTCGCCACTGAACAGCGCGGAAATACATGGTTCATCCTGTTGCCGGGCTTTATGCTTATATCACCCCTTACATGTCCATATAAGCTGAGATTAACATAGTTCACGATCATGCCGGTGAGCGCATCTACCCACGCTTCCCGTAGATCTCCATCGAACGTCGTTCGGAACCGGATTATCCATACAAGCCGGTACGCTATTCCTACACCTTCCACCCCTCGATACTCCTCATAGGTACTCTGCCCGGCAGGAATTTCGGGCGCTATTTTTAATGCGGAGTCACTGATTTCATCAACTTGAAAATAGTCGGAATTGAATGCCTCGACTAAAATCTCCTGCGCACCCCGCTCATCAATGCGCGGCGTGTTATTTATTATTGCATCTCCAATACCTTCGCTCCCAAATTGTATCAAGTTCCCGTTATTAAACCGGAAATAAGCACGAGCGCTCTGAACCTCAATATCATCAATATAATAATCGTACTGAATAACACAGTATCTGCCATTATCATATATGGCGCTCGCTTCACGATTTAACTGCAAGCGCGTAAAGTCAAGCTTGAGTAAATCATAATTTTGCTCAGCAAATTTCTTGATTTCTGAATGCAGCATATCTACCGTTAGAATCTCATTTTGCGGAAGCAGAGCATTGCCTTTCCCTGCATAAAAAGGAATTCCTTTTCCTTCGATCAGTTCAGGTCTTCCCGTTCGCGGATCCCACATGATACGCCACCCTGTTCCATATTCTCCAATAAACCTCTGCCATGCACTATGCGTAAAGGAATATTCCTGTCCGTACTGTATATTCATCAAAGGATATGCTAAATTGAACCTGGAGGCTAACCACAGCTCTGATAACAATGGCTTTTGTGAAATACTCGTAATTACAAAATCATAATTCTTGTCTGCTGAAGACGGCTGGATTGCATATACTGTCGCAATCAAAAACACCGTCAGCATTATGATAAGAAGTATTGCTTTGTACGAAAATGATGATACGTGAATCATACTTTTCCTCCGAACATACTCGCGTCTTTTTTAGACACAGTCATCTATAATACTTCAACAGACAAACACTGTCAAGCAAAAAGGTATCCCTGCCAGTGTGCTCAAGCTTTTTGATACATTACGCGCGCTCAAAGGAGTCAATCATGCCACGATCAGCAGCCTAACCAGCACTGCCATTTAAAATGATGAGGACAGGTATTCACACGTTCAGAAATTTGTGAACACCTTTATGGCAGATTTCACAAACGCAGTTAAAGTCCCTACCGAGAGTGGGTCACCAAGCTTGAAAACATCATATTAATGTAGGTGTCTTTATCCTCTTCCTGAAACACAATATGGTGTTTAAGCATTTCTTCCTTTTTCGTTCCCCATTGACTCTGCATTGTAGATGATGGAGTATTAGAGACGATGAAAGATTCCAGTTTAACTCTGGGGTCCCCAAGCCGGGTCTCTATCTCCTTTATTGTTGCATAGAACTGAACCTTCGGGTCAGTGGGTCCTATATTCCGGATCCCTTTGGGATCAATAAAAATTACATGTTGGCAATTGCTTTCAATCAACCAGAGAATAAAATCCGGATGGAAGTTGCCAGCCTCAAAGAAGCCTACGCCTTTTCCCCTGCTCAGGTTGCGAAGCAGGTAAAGCTCCCGGTTGTGAAAGAAACCTGCGCCATTTTTTGCCTGCTCGCTATCATGATAATCCTTCAAATCCTCGATAAACAACCATTCTCCTTTACTGAGCGGCGCAGGAGTTATTTCCACCACTTTGGAGTTAAGATAAAGCAACGGCTGGTAAAGGTGTCTCCCACACCAGATTGCTTTTATGCCGTGGAATTCCCATGGTTTTAATTCACCCTTTTTGATCGCATCCTTTAGTTCCTCAAGTTTTGAGATGATCTCTTCCTGCGACCTGTCAATAAGAATACGGTAATAGGCATCATCAGGTGATGAACCAGACCCAACAAGGTTCGGATCATCGGCTGAAAGTTCTCGATATTCAAGATGAGGCAATTCCCATTCGCGTTTCCGGAAGGTGTAGTAGCGTTCTGTATATTTCTTCAGCAATGCAAGCGCTATCTCCTGCCACAGCAAAACACGATCAAAGGAAGTGACTGTCATCTGTTCGGCTGGAATCAAAAGCTGATACCATGATTGATCTGTCAGAAGTTCCATAATAGCGCTGCGGCTTATGTTAAGATTGTACCAGCCACGCTCTGCTTTGAAACGTTCTAATTCAAAATAGATATAATCGATATTGAACAACGCCATATGGTGAGAAGAGAAATGAGCCTGATTCGGTGCAGCCTCAGCATCCGCGCCAGTCACCCCCGCTGATTTCATCGCCTGTATCCTGGGATACCAGTTGAGCACCACTTGATTTTTCCGCAGATATGTCATGCTTGAGTCAGTATTTGTATCCGGTTTTTGAAGCGTAGGGATTGGCGCGAGCTTACGGAAGGCATCACCAAATTCTGTTGTTACGCCATTGATTTCTTTTTTAAGGCGTATTGTCTTTAGTTTCTGCGTTCCCAGGTTCTTGATGACCGGCAAAAGAAACTCAATACGATCGTCATTAGCGGGTAATCCTTCTTCTTCGAGAAAATCACGGAATTGCGCCATGTAATCAGCATGTATACCAAAGATTCCAAGCGTCTCCATGACCGGGATATGTTTTGGTCTTTCAACCTCTTCAGGCAGGTTTATCCGGCCGCTTCGCTTGAGGCTCATGGCATAGCCCTTGAGCCGTACACCACGACCAAAAAGCTGGATGATCTGTGCTCCTTCACCTTTGCCTACATTCATCAGTCCCATGGTGGAAACACGCCAGCTCGACCAGCCTTCGGTGAATTTCTTGGAGCCGATGAGCAAATTGATCGGTGAATGTGGCAGGTTGATTTCATGAAAAAGCGAACCGGAAAACTCGCGTTCGCCGGTTTCCATTCCTTTTTCTGCGCAAAGCTTCACTAACTTTGTATCGTCACCGACATTGATCACGCCAAAAGCTTCATTCTCAGCGCCAAGGCGCAAGGCAATTTCACCGGTTGCTCCTTTCAAATTATCAACATAGATCTGCCCGCCCGCTGGCGCATTAAAAATAGTTGTCAATGTATCATCGAAGATCTGTTCTGCCGTAATGCCGCTGGTATTGAGATATGCAAAACGCCTTTCAAAGATATTTTTTCCGGAGGCAGTGACAAGCCCCTCATGTAAGACCTGATCGATGCGCCTGATACTGACAGCGCGATCCTGCACATACCGGGCAATAAACTGAAGTATTTCCACGATATCCGAGGCATCACGAGTGGCAAGCGTTGCTGTTACGCTTCCGCCGTAACCGGGTGTGTCGCAATCAGTGCCTGACGAAAAACCAAAATCAAGATTTCCCGGTGAGCTTGTGGTACTTAAACTTATCTCGCCGCAGTTGTCATCAATAGTAAAATACTGTCCATTTATCGCGGAGGTAGAAGTGGCAGAAGGAATATCCGTATATAGGTAATATCCAAACAGGTCGGTATTTTTCGTTCCGTTATTATCCACAGTGCAATGAGGAAACACCATAGTGATGCGGTAATTAGGATTCAATGAGATTTGACCGGTAACATGACCATACAGATTCAATCCCCTGTAGTAGACGATCATACCTGAATGAGCATCAACCCATGCCATGTAATGTTCGTTATCATTACTCCGTCTGAAAGTTATTTCCCACACCAACCGGTATATAATACCAAGGCCTTCTTTTCCCAGGTATGGTTCATCATGATTCTGACCGGAAGCAATCTCCGGAATTACTTTAAGTTGTACTCTATCAATCCTGTCTACGCGTGATAGGTTATTACTGAATGCTGTCACAATATTTTCCTCAGCAGTACCCGATGAAATGACAGGCACCACCGGTATTGTTATATCGCTGATTCCCATACTGCCAAATTGGATGAGGTTACCATTATTAAATCTGAAATAAACCTGCGCTCCTTCTACTATTATGTCATTCATGTAATAATTATACTGAACCACACAATACCGCCCGTTCCCAAAAATATGACTCCCCTGCGTATTTAATTTCAACGCTGCGAAATTTATTCTAAGAAGATCCGCATTCTGTTCTGCAAAGGCAATAATTTTTTCATGAAGATATTCTAATGAAAGGGTTTCGAAATTCTTCTCAAGCGTATTCCCCGTTCCAGCATAAAAAGGAATTCCTTTTCCTTCAATGATATTTGGACGTCCATTGCGTGCATCCCATAAAATTCTCCGTCCATCACCATACACATTCAGGAAATTCTGCCATTGTATGATTTCGAAACAATCTTTCTTCGCCATAGAAATAATGAGCCATAGGATATGAGGTTATAAACCGGTTCGCTAATTCCAGTTCTGCAAGCAGCGGATGTGTCCCGGAATTGACAATGGGATGCTGTTGCTCCAATGCTACGATAGCATGAACGGAATTGGCAGCAATCACAAAGATTCCTAACCAGATTATAAAGGAACATAATAGGAGCGCATAATATTTAATAAACCGCATATACTTCTCCAGTTAGTTTATACGTTAATATCATTTATTATAGGAAAATTGCTTTTCTCCATTCGAAATTATATTAAAAAAAATGGTTCATTTCAGCAGTACGAAATGATTTCATACATCTTGCCTGACATGTTTGGGCTATAGAAGAGAGCCCGTGGAAGGTATAAAGGATAAGAGCTTGATTACTCCTGGTTAGTTGCAGATCTGCTGAACATGACAAGAACTCCCGGATACCGGACGTTCCGCACCGGATGAATCTTTCCCATATGAACCCTCAAACCCGGCTGCCGTCCCCGTCACTAAATAGTAGTAACTGCCGGTATCATTTTCGACAGAATAGCAAAGACCGGCAATATCGCATGCTACCTGGTCATGATTATAATTTTGAAACGGAAGGGAACCGCTGTACACATTGTATGATTCTGCCAGGCAGGCTCCGCCCGGCGGTATCCAGCATAATAAAAGTCCGCCTGGTTCCTTTTTGACTCTCATATAATTACCAATCCTGCCAGGGCTGGGTGCAGGAGTTACGCAACTGGAACCATAATCAATCAATACATCATCAATAAACCAGCATGTACCGATCGAAGCTGAGTCCGATGCAAAATTGAAACGGACTTTTAAATTCCCGCTGCTGTATGATGAAAGATCGGATTGATATTTTGTCCAGTTAAATCCATTGCCGCTGAATGCTGGCTGTGGATGAGTGCCAAGACATGCTTGTGCCATGGTATTAGTGATACCGGGATAACCATTTATTATCGAAAGCTTATTCCATGCAGTACCGTCCGATGAACCTTCCAGGATTCCTGCATCATTGCCATCCTGAATAACGTAACGTGTCCAGAAACTAAGAGTTGGAGTGTAGATTGGTTCCGGAATTGAAATAAAATTTGCCATTGTCATCGTATCACAAAGCATATTATCCTGGTATGCAGGACATACAGAATACCAACCAGAATGATGCTGTTGAGTAGTTATTTGCCAACTAAGAATGATGTTCCAGTTATCAAGACCTGTTTCAAAATTATCACTAAATAAAATCACACGCGGACCCGATGCCTTATTCGATCGTACGACCATGTTCGTATCAGTATTACCACCATTGCAAGGACCGGAACCTGATGTCCGGGAATCCTCAGCACGCACTATATAATAATAGATGGTGCCGAAATTTACCGTGAGGTCTTTGTAAGAATTCCCGGTTATACATGCTGCAAGTAAATTTGCAGAATCTGGTATAAAATCCGGATCGGTGCTCCTGTAAATATTGTAGTGAACCATTGGATAGTTTGGACAACCTGTACTTCCGGCCGTCCAGTCAACCGTTAATGCGCAGTCAGAATTGAGATTGTTTACGACACTTGTCGCACCATTAAAGCATGGGATCAAGGCACAATCTCCTGTTGGAACCGCCGAAATCCAATTACTCGGCAGTTGCTCGCCGCATTCGGTTGTTACTGCGACAACATGGTACTGGTATGTCACGCCTCCCGGAAGTGAGGTATCCGTGAATGTAGTTTCAGTGATTGCATCAGCCGCTTTTTCAAATGTAACAGCGCCGCAGATGGTGTATTTCCGGTACACATTATACCCACTTGCTCCTGGTACTGCAGACCACGTTAGGTTTACCTGGTTGGGCAGCGGAGTAGTAGCAGTTAAACTGGAAGGCGCCAGAAGCTGTGAATTGATTGAAATACAGTTACTGGCAGGACCAAGACAAGAAGGGTTGGTTCCAACGGGCATGACAATGTAGCTGTTCTGTATGCAATTCGATGCTTCATCCATGTAATTGGTTGAGACCACGTTTGCCAATTTAATTTTACCTGAATCACATCCAAGGATACCAATAGATTTCATTACATAATAGTATGCTGCATCAGGCACGGCTGTCCATGATAATTGAGCTCCATTAGTAACCGGTGTGACGCTTAGGACAGGTGCTATGGTAGGCGATGATAAGCATCCGCTGTTTTGAGGGGCGGGAGTGGCACAGGCAATACCATGCCGGTCGAAGGCGTTGTAAAGTGCCGTCATGTGCGGTGTTCCGTTGCTAATATTCCCATCATCATCATCTGCAGCAATTAATTGCATATACCCGGCATTGCTAGCGCAGCCATCAGAAGTGCCATTGGTGCAACTACATGCGTACCAGTTGGTAATGAGACCACTTCCCTGATAAAGTATTTTTTCGGCAATTTCAAATGCAGTATTTTTATCATAGTTGAATGGCATATTCTGCAAGTCACGGGCAGCGAGATCCCACACCGCTTCTCCTGCTGGTAAAGATTCACAATGAGTTTCTCTGCCACAGGGACCGCTAAAGCCAGTAGTGCACTTAACGCAATTAAAATTTATTGGGGTATGTGCATTTCCGCTGGCATGTTTTGCATAATCGATATCCTGAAATCCTGTGCAGTCTGTGCAACAATCACCGTATCCGCTGGAGTAATAAGCAATAGAAGAAGGATTTCCAGGACAAGTCCATTGACCACAATTGCGGTTCAACGTCCAGTATCCTTTTCCTGTGCAGGTGTGGTATGAGCGCAAGGCACTAATAATAAAAGGCAATGATTCTCCTGGATTGCTGAGTGTGCCGTTCGTATCATAATAATCCAGTCCATGTGCCCATTCATGATCAATCACGCTCTTTATTTCTCCGGTGTTACGACATCCATTTCCTGCAGGTTGAAAATACATAGTATTGCTTAAGTACCAGGCTCCGCAAGGAGGACCGTACGTATTAATCCTGCAGGTAATACAGGCAACTCCACTGCATTCGAGCCATGAATAATTGATCCAACCCCGCGCATCGCGATTAATCGCAGTTGCTTCAGCGATGC
>MFGW01000196.1:10446-11310 GCA_001780385.1 Candidatus Fischerbacteria bacterium RBG_13_37_8
GTATCACCGGCTGAATGTCCAGCAGGCGCCTGGCAATTATGCTGCCCCGTCACCCCTCCTGTATCTATATCCCCTGTGGCTGAAGTTTCATTAATTGCGCCGCAATCATCTATAAGGGTTATATACCGCGAGGTAAGCGATGTAGTTGCAGTTCCTGAAGTGTAATTGTACAGCCCATTGAGACTCGTATAATTATTCGGCGAGGCAAAACCCGTGTTTACATTAGGCATCGGGAAATTCGATTCCGCACATCCCTCGGGACAACATTCATCACCGGCAAGCGGATATATTGCTCCTGCTATCTTCTTCAATTCATACTGGTTCGTATCAACAAAAGAAAGAACCTCGCCATTATGCGCATCTACCATTATCTCCCAGTTATTCCGGTATCCTTCTTTCTGAAATTTCCATATCCATACTAAACGATGACTGTATCCGGTTCCAATGATCCCGGTCCATAAAGAAGCAGCAACCGGCACTATTTCTAAATGGGGCGCCACGGTAAATTTGTCAAAGGTAAATCGTTCGCCGATACCTTGAGAAATAAAGTCTGCTCCGTGCATCAAAGCTTCTTTCTCCAGCAATAGAGGTGACAGGTCAATTATAATATCACCCCATTTCTCAATTCCCCATAAAACAATATTGCCATGATTAATAACGACACTTATGTTTGCATCCCGCACAGGAATACCGTTTACCTGGCGCGTAATAAATATATGCCAAAGAGAGCTTGCCGGATTTCCTGTTCGAATCTTATTAATTTCAGAAGAAGTAATATTCATAAGAGAACTGTATTTGGCAATGAATTTCACGATTAGCTGTCGTACTTCATCTGCCCCAATAGTACTTATCTCGTAGCCTAAT
>MFGW01000196.1:11355-13904 GCA_001780385.1 Candidatus Fischerbacteria bacterium RBG_13_37_8
ATTCTTATCCGTTCTCACCATGATGGAATACACAAAATTTACAGATAACAGAAAAATTATGGAAAGAATCAATGCCTTTTGCATAATGTTACTCAAAGGATCCTCCCATTTAAACAGTAATCAGAGAACAGTGCTCAGAAGAAATCCAGCATGAATGTTTTGGCGATGGTGGTTAATGACTCCTGCTGTTTTCTTCGTTTGTATCATACATTCACTCATGACATACCGCCTCTCGGTTAATTTATAATACAACACCTATATAAATTTATTCTTCTGCCTTATGCACCTTTACTCTATTTAATAATAATATTTTCTTATGTACATGTCAATAGTTTTATTAGACTTTTTAGAAAAAGAGACGGGAACGCATTCTTTGCGAGCTTTGCGAAGCAAAGCGTGGCAATCCCTGACGGAATAACAGGAGCATTTCCTCGATAGTAAAGAAGGCAATAAGTCGCCTGCATCCTCATTATTTGCGTAGGAGGTTATACTTCTCATAGTCCGCCAGGGATTGCCACTCACACCTTCGGTGTGCTCGCAAAGGATACGCCAGGGCAGACCCACGTGTCTGCCTCTATTTTATGCTTATCCAATGAGGGAATGTCACATTCTGTTTCGCAGAACTCACAATGACAATAATTCCCTAATTATTAATACGAGGATTCGTTGCCGCAGATATCTACTCACGGTTTTAAATGCGAGGTAGTTTGATGAAAGCGGTTCATCATATGAGTTCACTATTGGCGTGTCGAGCAATGTCCAGCCTGACGGGAAGGGTGCATCATACGTTGTCGAGCCATACACTCTGTAATAGAGTAAATCAGCGCAGGTAACATCAAGCCATGTAAGGCTTGCATTGGGAAGTACTTTGGAAATAAACAGAGTATTGGCAACGTTAGGACATGGTGTTGTGTCATCAATATCAGCAATTGCAATTCCGGTAGTTATCGATGAGAGACCGCAGCCATTGTTGTAGCGAATCTTATAGGTGTAGGTTGTGTCGGGGGTTGCTCCGGCGTCGGTGTAATTCGTGGTGCCGTAAGTGATTCCGGAAGCAATGGAATTTCCGTCGCGCAGCACATCGTAAGTACGTGTTCCGACTCCATTATCACCCCAGTTACCCGGGTCAGCATCCCATGTTATTTCAACACCCGTATTAGTACATACGCTGACATCTGCCGCAGTGTTATTATTGAGTCCGGAGGGTGTAGTGCCTATCTGATCTACGATAGCCGTTGAACAGAACGTAGTACCTGCTGTTTCCGTAAATGGATCACAATTATTTTTTGCAACGACCTGGTAATAATAGGTTGCTCCAACTGTTGCGGTAATATCAATAAATGAGGTTACTGAACTGTTGAGATCACTTGCTACGGTTACCCAGGATGCTAAGCAGGTTGCATTCTCATATCGTCTGACATCATATGTTCCATCCGAGGCGCCGTTTCCCCAGCTCGTCGGTTGTTGCCATGCTATGCTTATGCCTGTATCGCAAGCATCATCCGTGACAGTTTCAATCCCCGTGAAGACAGGCGCTGAACAAGCAACGGCGCAATATTGTCCGCCGGTATTTAAATAGCCGCTATCAAAACCACCCCAGACAATCATCTCCGTACCCGTCCACACTGCAGTATGTAGCCTTCTCGCAGCAGGCACATTCGTTAAGGTCGTCGCTATCCAATAATCTCCACCACATGTCGTCGTTAAAATTTCCGGTAAATTATACTGCTCAAATGGCTCCGATATCATTAATGATAGATTACCTTTAATATCGTCCCACCATCTGTCAAATGAATATTTCGCCCATTTCACGGTAGCTAATGTGAGGCTATTTGCTGTTCTTTTCAATAGAGCCACTGCGTAAAATCGCGTGTCGTCTTCTTTCAAAATGCTTATTTAGCCCTCCGGTAGCATTTCCAAAAGTGCAGTAGATTCTTCTGCATTCATTTGATTATCGCCGTCTAAATCCTGGCTAAGCTTTTGTATCAGTTCATTCCATTCCTTTTCCGCTAAGAACATCTTTCTTTCCTGTAGTTGCTGATCATTGTGAAGATTTACTTCTGTTCCCTTCGATAAAATGATTTCCGTTTCATAATATTTGCCATCCATCATTTTCATTTCTGATGGATTGGCATGTTGAGATAATTCTGCTTGGGCATGCCTCTTTAATTCACCATGAAACCGTTCATCATTATTATATAAGTCCTGCAGTAATTTATCAGATAGTATTGGACGCGCAAGACATTCTGCAACCAGATGCGGATCGTTGTCCAATGCCTCCCATAATTCCCGAAGCATGTCAGGTTTTCTCGTGTGTTGCGCCATGCGTTCTATTTCTGCTTGTAATTGAACGGCTGTTATTGGTTTATTCCAATAATATATATAAGCGCATTAGTTTTGCTTAATGAATCTTCAACTTTTGCACGCAAGGTCTCTTCATTTATTATTGTATTGAATGAAGGTTTCGCGCCTTTATTTGCATCAGGCCATATACGATACGACCAGTGCACTTTTTCAATAGCTTTCTGACACGCAATTCTTTCTTCATA
>MFGW01000197.1:0-10615 GCA_001780385.1 Candidatus Fischerbacteria bacterium RBG_13_37_8
ATGATATTTGTTAGTATCATTTTACTAAAAGGAGCAACAGCGTTGGATTGGATACTTAGAAGGCAAAATAAATGAATGAAAACATTATATTATTGATACATGGTTTTATTAATTATAGTGATGCTCCTTAATTTTTTTTCTCAAATACGAGGAGGCAGTTATGGTTTCAACATATAATTACAAATGCAAAAAATGTGATTTTTCGATGAATCCAGGATGGGGAGGATATTTATATTATGAGGATGAAAATGGTGAAAGAATACCATTTTCTGACACCGGAGATCCAGATAAGATAAGAGATTTACTGCCAGATATCCCACAGATGGAATTAATTGAAGAAAGAATAGGATATAATTCATATTGCGTCTGTTTAGATTGTCTGAAGCAATTCGAGCTTGATATAGGAAATGAAGAAGATAATTTTGATTCGGAACGTTATTTTTATGGACTTGTAAAAAAGAAAGATGAGCGAAAATGTCCTCATTGTAAATCACATAATGTTAAAACATCATTGGAACTGGTTGGCAAGAAATGCCCAAAATGCAAAGAAGGCACTTTTCGCGAAAAATGGACCAAAATTGAAGAGGCGGACAGGTGTTCACAAATTCACACCTAACTGTAAATATATACTAATATTTCAATAAAATTTGGTAACATTTATTCTGCCAAAGCATGCTAACGCTGCTAATAAATGTACATATGTTCACATAAAGTATATATGTACTGTGAGCTGTGAATTGGTGAACAATGGTTAGACTTATTTGATTTTATAATAAGAAAGGTTTATCTTTTAATAGAGGATGTTTCTATAAGAAGAAAAAGGAGAGACATATGTTTTTATTTAGAAAATACCTCAATATTACCTTAATTGTTGGGATGGTTGGCATTTTGATTCTTTTGACAGCAACGTTCATGCAAGGTTCTGAAACAGATCATCTATCTTCACCACTTACTTTTGAAGAACGGCTTCATTGCCAGAATAGCATTGAAAAAATCTACTGGCAATATAAAATCTGGCCTGCTGAAAATCCATTTCCTAAACCTGCATTTGAAGAAATACGATCGGAAGAAATTATTAAAGCTAAAGTGGAAAATACTCTAAAAAAATCTAATGCAATTGTCTCTATTATTCATTCCTCGATTACAGGAGAACAGCTTCAACAGGAAATGAACCGGATGGCTGAAAATACGAGAAAGCCTGAAATAATAAAAGAAATTTGGGAAGTGCTTGAAAACGATCCTCATCTTATTGCTGAATGCCTGGCACGTCCAAATCTTGCAGACAGACTTATCAGAGAAATTTATGCTTCAGACGAACGTTTTCAAAACGCCATCAAGACTATAGCGACAACTGAATCGCAGCAATTTATCACTTCGCACACAAAAATATTTTCGCATGGCAATTACCAGCTTTTTGAGTGGATAAAATCGTCCATCGAAGATGACTGTTCTTGCGAGATATCGGCAGGCAATAGACTACCGCGAAAACTGAGCAATAATAAATGGAATATAATGATTAAGGAGCTAGCTAGTGATTTCAAAATAATGGAAGCTCAGCAAGGTAGCGAAGTCGAAAATGCAGTTGCTGGATTTTCTTTCGACAATAGAACAAAAGAGCAAAATAGTGCTATGCTTTTTGATGCATTGCCTGTTGGCACACCAAGTGTCTTACGTGAAAATTCTGATTTTTATTATATTCTGGAAATAGTGGAAAAACAACAGAACAAGATTAAGATTGCAGTAGTCACATGGGAGAAAATTTCTTTTGATTCATGGTGGAAGGAACAAAGGAATTATTTTAGCACGGTCATGAATGAACCGACAATTAATTATATACTTCCCGAAATTACCAATTCGAGCTGCTCAATGGATATTTGGAAAAATATTGGTGTTGATGCGCGTTATTTTCATACGGCAGTTTGGACTGGAACGGAAATGATAATTTGGGGTGGTGTCAGTGCCAGTTACTTGAATAGCGGTGCACGCTATAACCCTGCTGTCGATTTATGGTATCCGATGAGTTTAATCAATGCGCCCGCAGGAAGAGCCCGGCACACAGCAATTTGGACAGGTGCTGCTATGATTATTTGGGGTGGGTATGATAGTAATTATCTTTCTTCAGGAGCGAGGTATAATGCTGAATTTGACGAATGGGAAACAATTTCTTCATCGGGCGCTCCATTAGCGCGTTATGGTCATACTGCCGTTTGGACGGGAACCGAGATGATAATTTGGGGTGGCTTAGGTTATACCTATATGGGAAATGGAGGGAAATATAATGCTTCAAATGACTCATGGATAGAACTTCCAATTGCATCCAATTCACCTTCACCGAGGATTAATCATACTGCCGCATGGACAGGAACTGAAATGATTATCTGGGGCGGTAATTCGAACAATAACCTTGCTACAGGAGCACGATATAATCCCGTCTTGAAGACATGGAGTGAAGCATCTTCCTCCAATGCTCCTTTGGCAAGACAAAATCACACTGCTGTTTGGACAGGAACAGAAATGATTATCTGGGGTGGAAGTGATGAGTACAAATTCAACTCAGGTAGTCGATACAATCCTTCCAGCAATACATGGATTCAAACCAATTTAACTAATGCGCCTTCTGCACGAGCTTCGCATTCAGCGGTTTGGACAGGGGAAAAGATGATTATTTGGGGAGGATATGATGGCTCCTATTTCAATACCGGCTCACAATATAATCCTGCCACTGATACATGGGAAACTGTCTCAACAATCAATGCAACACCCGAGCGGGCCTATCATACTGCTGTATGGACTGGTACAGAAATGATCATTTGGGGTGGTAAGAATACTTACCCACTTAATTCAGGCGCTCGCTATAATCCTTCCCTTAATTCCTGGATAATCATGCTCATTACCATACAATACAGAACTGCTCATACTGCTGTTTGGACTGGTACAGAAATGATTATCTGGGGCGGATTATATATATTCTCAGGAGTTGAATATCCACAAAAATCCGGCGGCAAATATGATTCAATCACAGATTCATGGCAGCAGACTTCCACTATTGGTTCACCATTCGAGAGGTATGAACATAAAGCAATATGGACAGGTACTGAAATGATTGTTTGGGCTGGAATTAAGGGAAATGACCTTACCTATACCGGAGGCAGATATAATCCTGCAACTGATTCATGGAATGCTACGAGCATCACCAATGTGCCTGCAGGCAGATATCTTCATACTGCTATTTGGATAGGTAGTGAAATGCTTGTTTGGGGCGGATATACTCAGGCTGGAGCTGCGGATACAGGAGGAAAATACAATCCGGCTACTAATTCATGGATTGCCACCTCAATAACTGGAGTTCCGGATGCAAGATTCAGGCATTCTGCAGTTTGGACAGGCTCCTTAATGATAGTCTGGTCAGGCCAGGGCTTCGATAAATTTGGTAATATTCTTTATTATGATACTGGTGCAACATATAATCCACAAAATGAAGTATGGGAACCTATATCTACCACGGATGTCCCTCATGCCAGAGTATATAATACCGCTCTCTGGACAGGAGATAAAATGTTAATCTGGGGTGGTTTTTATTGCGAAAATGCTGGACAGAATAAATATTATCTTAATACAGGAGCATTATACAATCCGTTAACTGATTCATGGTCTCCTACATCGTTGAATAATGTCCCTGAGGGAAGAGATCTTCACAGTTCAATCTGGGAGAGTGATGAAATTATTATATGGGGAGGAAAAGATTACGGTACGTATCTGAACTCTGGCAGCAGGTTTGATCCATTAACGAATACATGGACCGAAATATCAGCATATAATGCTCCTGCAAAAAGAATGGAACACACTGCAGTATGGACAGGAACTGAGATGATAATTTGGGGTGGTTTTGATGGATCAAAATATCTTGATTCTGGTGGAATATATTGCAGAATGCCGTGTTCACCTCCATATTTTGGTGGAATACAGACTGCTTCAGATATTGATGGATGTGAAGCTTCTGGAATAAATATTACCTGGCAGCAGCCTGCATCCTGGGGAGGTTGCGCTAGCAGCGGAACTTACAGCATTAAACAGTACCCGAATGTTAATTGCCTGGACCAGGGAATTAACATAGCAACAGGTATTCCCTCAGGGCAGACTTCTTTCACTTACACCCCGAGTCCCGGAGATCAGAAGTATTATCAAGTTATTGCGGTCAACAATGGCATCCCTCCTTTAGCATCAAAGGGAACCGCATCATGTCTCGCTGGTCTTGATAAAATACCTTCTGCTCCAACCGGATTATTGCCCATAACAACCACTGATTTTAACCTATGTGCGAATAATGGTGTTCAAATATCGTGGAATGTTGATGCTGGAAATTGGGGAGATTATGGCTCCGGAACAAGAATGTATAATGTATGGCGCAATGCTGAAAAAATTGCAGATGGATTACCATACAGCACAACATTTTTTTTGGATTTATTTGGAATTGATAACAGTTCCTATGATTATTCGGTCGAATATGTCAATGGATGTGATTTATCTTCCACAACTGCCAGTGTCCCGGGTTCTGATTCTGTTGGATCGCCTCCTTCAGGATTAACAAATAACACTGCTGTCGATATGAGCAGTTGCTCTGATTCAGGTATTGAAATTAACTGGCAGAAAGATGTCTCAGATTGGGGAGACAGTTTTATTGGAGAAAGAACATATTTTGTCTTAAGAAATGGCACTCAGGTCAGCAATGCATTACCTTATGGAGTAACTACATATGTCGATACCAGTGGAGAACCGCAAACTACTTATCAATACTCTATTCGTTACGTCAATGGTTGCACTATGTCAAATGACACAGATGGAACGCCTAGTGCTGATAATATTTGCTTCCTTATCGCACAAAAACCACAAATAGATGACTCTTCGAGTCCTTCTCCTAAAGCTAACGGTATTATCGATGAAGATGAAATAGTTACATTAGCAGGTGTTTTAAAAAATGAAGGTACAGGGTACGCATATGCTGTAACTGGTATTCTCGGCTCATTTGATACCAACATCATTATCAATAATGCTTATGCTACTTATCCTGATCTTGCTCCTGATGAATTTTCAACATGTGATGAATGCTATAGTCTTACTGCACCCTCCGCTAATAGACCTGCTCTTCACTGGGATTTCACTGCTATTGAAATTCCCTCCTGCACGGATTGTCCGGATCTTTCCTACAATTTTACGTATCATGTCGGAGAAAGTTTTGCTGATGTCACTCCTTATTCTCCATTCTATCCATTTGTTGAATCACTCCTCCATTCTAATGTAACAAGTGGATGCAATGCTACTCAATTCTGCCCTGGTGACCTTGTGCAACGTCAGCACATGGCAAAATTCATCTGCAATGCTATGAATGCCTTTAATCAAGGATCATGCGCCGTTTCTCCCTGCTCAAACATCTTCAATGACGTACCAGGTGGCAATCCCTTTTGTCCATATATTGAAGCACTTTATAATAATGAAATAGTATCTGGTTGCTCAGCTTCTCCATTACTTTATTGTCCCACCAGCTTCACTCAACGACAAGTAATGGCTAAATTTATTTGCCTGGCTATGGAAACAACTGACCCGGGTTCCTGTATAACAGTGCCATGTGCAGGTGTTTTTACTGATGTTTCCACCGACAATTTATTCTGTTCTTTCATTGAAGGAGTATATAATGCTGGAGTAGTAAGCGGATGTCAGTCTAATCCCTTAATGTACTGCCCGAATAATAATACCTCCCGCATTCAAATGTCCAAATTTCTTGTCAATGCATTCAATCTCTCGCTTTAGGTAGGGGGACAGGTGTTCACAAGTTCACAGGTAACTTCGAATAGTATATTTTATATATGTTAATGTACAATTAACAACAATGCTGAACATGTTTTAGCGATAATAATAAATGTTAATGAAGGTCAATATTATTTAATATTATAATACATTCGCTGTTACCTGTGAACTTGTGAACACCTGTCCCCCTCCTTCTGGAATGAGTTCCCAGGCGAATGGAATGATGGCACCTTGAAATGACGGTGAGAGACGGCTGAGTGCTGCAGCATAAGCTCGCTCAAGATTACGTACAAGTAATACCTTGAGACGCTTCTGATAATTCAATGGCAACGATGATATCATTATTATAGTGAATTGTTCCGCTTTAAGCCTCCATGAATACGCTGTCTGTCCATTAACCTTGTAATTTTCAAGTAAATATCTCCTGAAAGTGTCTAAATCTTTAAATTTGAGCCAATCGGCAAAATCTTTATTGCCCCAGCCGTCGGGACAGTGCGCAATAAAGATAATTACTCCACCTTTTTTACAAAAATAGCTGGCATGCTCGAGGCTTTTATGTGCCTGAATAACATTGATATCTTTTGGATAACCGCCACTACTCGCTATTACAATATCATATTTGTGTTGTATGGGAACACTGGCAATTGATTCGTATTTTTTACACGCAGCACGGAATGAAAAATCAAGATCACCACAAATAATATCGATCAGTTTCTTCTCAAATAAAATAGCATTAACGCAAAAAATTGGTATATTAATTTTACTGATGCCCTCCATAAGATCCAAATGAACGGGATTATCTTTTAAATTAGCGATACGAGCGCCCGGATTTTTTTCACCGGTTTTCCGGTTAATTACCAGTTTATGATTTGCCATGATTGTGTTAATTGAAGCCAATCCGGGAATTAAAGATTTACGCCCACCTGAGAATCCTGCAAAATAATGATAACCGATAGACGAGATGATAAATAATTTATCAAAATCGAATACTTTTTTATTGATGTACAGGGGAGTATCTTGTGAAGTAGTACCGAGATAATAAAACATTGATTCATCGTAAGCATTATGAATATAGACAGGGAATTGTGAAGCAGCGGGTTGACCTATGATAGTGTTTATTTCAGTTTCAGTAGGTTGCCGATGCATGCCTGCTGAAATAATGAATGCGATATTTTTAGGCTTCACATCAGCTTTTATTAATTCTTCGAGCAGTACTGGTATAATTTTATCTGCAGCGGTATAACGTGTTGCATCTGAGAGGATAATACCGATTTTATCTTTTCTTGAGACGAAGGAATCAAGTGGATTTAGGATGATAGGAGAATAGAGGCTATCGATAATTTTTGCGTTGATATTTTCCAGCGGTTTTGTTTCTTGTGTGGAAAGAATATCGAACTGTCCTGGTTGATATTCAAAATCAAGAAATTTTTTACCATAGGGAATATTCACCTTCATAATTGCTTATTATTCTATAATTATTTAAGGATATTTGCAAGATGTTTGAGAAAAATTTCTTTTGCGGGTTTGATAAATTTTTTATTAGTAGAGAGGATAGGTTTCATCGTAGAGATGGGGCATTTTGCGATACGAGTCATTGATTTGAAAGCAGGGCCTTCAAAAATATGCTGATTTTTCAAATTCAATTCATCAAGCATATATTGTAAAGCAAGTGATACTGCAAAAGGTAGGTGGCTGGTATGAGCAAGTATCTTGTCATGTGTTGAAGCATCAATCAGGTAGGGGATTGCATGAATTTTTTTAATTAAAGATTGGATGAATGAAATATCATCCAGTGAAGATTTTTTTGTAGGGATGATGAAAAAGGTCTTATCAAGAAAAAGGTGAGCATCCCAGGATGCAGGTCCTGTTTTTTCAGTACCGGCAAAAGGGTGAGTGCTGATGAATCTGCACTTTTTTCGCACTGCATTTATCGAATTCACAATTTGAATTTTTGAGCTGCCCACATCGCAAAACAATGCATTTTTATTAATAGTAATTATAGTAGGTATTAGTTCAAGTAAAGTATCAACTGGTGTAGCAAGCCATACTATATCAGCATTCCTCACTGCTTCTTGCAGGGAGTTTGCCTGGTAATCGATAATACCCTTAGCCTGGTTCAGCAACTTTGTATTGCAATCCCAGGCGCTAATCGTGCTATTATTAAGAAAGCGCTTGAAAGCAAGAGCCAGAGATCCGCCTATTTGTCCAATACCGATTATAGCTATGTTCTTACTAAAGTCAGATTCATTCATAATTTAAAGTAAAAAAAGAAACTTCGCGCCTGACCCACGCAGGCGCGAAGTACAGGTAATCCTGTTTATATGAATATGAAGAGATTATAGCGTTTGAATAATAAGTAATCATTGTAATTATTTATGGTTATTTCTGAGGATAGCGCTTAATTCATTTACTTCATTCATCATTTGTTTAAAGGTAGGGAAGTGAAGGCTTTGTGGTCCATCTGATTTTGCTTTTTCCGGTTCTTTATGAATTTCGACCATAACACCATCAGCGCCGGCTGCGAGTGATGCTTTTACCATGGGAGCGATAAGTTCTCTTTTACCAGTAGCATGTGAAGGATCAACGATTATAGGGAGATGAGAAAGTTGTTTTACCATTGGTACAGCGGAAATATCCAGTGTATTTCGCAATGCTGAATCAAAGGTACGGATACCTCTTTCGCAGAGAATGACATGTTCTGTTCCTGATTTCAGAATATATTCCGCAGCGAGTAGAAATTCTTCGATTGTTGCTACCATGCCTCGTTTTAAAAATACCGGTTTGCCGAGTGTGCCCACTGTTTTGAGCAAGGCAAAGTTTTGCATATTACGGGCACCAATTTGCAGTACATCGACGTATTTAGCAGCGAGTTCAGCATCTTCAGGTGAGAGTACTTCAGTAACTATTGGCAATCCTGTTTTTTCTTTAGATTCAGCGAGGTATTTCAATCCTTCCTCACCTAATCCCTGGAAGCTGTAGGGTGAGGAACGTGGTTTGAATGCTCCGCCACGCAGCATATGTGCACCACATTCCTTGACAAAATATGCCGTCTCGATGATTTGTTCACGCGATTCAACCGCACATGGACCCGCTATTACAGTAAATGATCCGTCGCCAATAAAATTACCGTTTATTTTTATTACTGTAGGCTCAGGCTTAAATTCAAGTGATGCTAATTTGTACGGTTTTATTATCGGAACTATTTTCTCTACGGCGGGGAAACTGGATAATTGTTCTTTAAATTCTGCACTTGCTTCTCCAAGAAGACCGAATATAGTACGATGTTCCCCTTTTGAAACATGGAACTTGATATTTGAGGATTCAATGAATTTCATTACATCACTGATTTCTTTCAGTGATGCTTCTTTTTTAATTACCACAACCATAAAGTGTGTACCTCCTTTATATGGTGAACAGTGGCCAGTGATCAGTAGGGGAGAACCTTGTGTTCGCCCTTGCATCTTTGCGAGCATACCGAAGGTGTGCCTGGCAATTCCTGATGCGTTGTTATTATGAGTCCCGCGTCAGCGGGACGTAATAATCCCTGACGTCCATGCTTTTCATAATCCATCAAGGATTGTTACGCTTGCCTCCGGCAAGCTCACAATGACAATTTAGTGTCATTTTCATTGATTCAATAAAATTATGTATTTCATTGGTTTTATTATTTTGTATCATTTGAATAAGAGCTGAACCGATGATAAATCCATCGGCGTATGTGCGTAGAGTTTTAATATGTTCAGGTTTTGATATACCGAATCCGACGAACAGGGGAGAAGATGAGATATTTTTCAAACTTGCAAGCCAGCCTGTCAGTTCAACCGGTAATTCTGTTCGTGCACCTGTGACTCCTTTAAGTGTAACCGCATAGGTGAATGGTGCGGAAGCTGTCATTATTTTTTTTGCACGTTCCAGCGGAGTAGTAGGTGCAAGCAGATAGACAATATCAATATCATGTTTATTCGCACTATTATTCACCATGTTCCATTCTCCGTAGGGCAGATCCGGAAAAATTGCTGCACAGAATCCTGCTTCCTTCATATCGCTGAATAGTTTTTCAAAACCATACCGGTGGCATGTATTCAAGTAACTCATGAGAATCAGTTTTCCATTTATTTTATGTTTCAATCCGGATGTTGCTTCAAAAAGTTTTTCCAGGTTGGCGCCATTCTGCAGTGCTATTTTTGATGCAGCTTGAATAGTGGAGCCATCCGCCAATGGATCAGAAAAGGGAACTCCTATTTCAATTAGGTCCACTAAATCCGCAAGGTTAAGTAAAATAGTAGTAAATTCATCTATAGTAGGAAATCCAAAAATCAGGTACGGCACTATAAATTTCTCATTATTGCGTAGCTTTTCCTTGATATATTCTTTGTGCCTTTGAGGGCGGACGCATGGGTCCGCTCCTACACTTTGTGTCTTATTTATTAGATGCATAGATCGAGGTCCTTATCACCTCTTCCTGAAAGATTAATCAGGAGAGTTTGGATATTATTATTTTGTGCAAGTATTTTTGTGTATGCGATTGCATGTGCTGGTTCCAGTGCGGGAATGATACCTTCGTATTTGCTCAAATCATAGAAAGCGTCCAGTGCTTCAGAATCTGTAATATGTACACATTGAATTCTGTTAATATCTTTCAAGCGGCTCAGGAGCGGTCCAACACCTGGATAATCAAGTCCAGCAGAGACAGAATGTGTCGGAGCAACCTGCCCGTTTTCATCCTGCAGAAGGTAAGAAAAACTGCCATGAAGAACACCTGGCATACCGTGGCTCAGTGTAGCTGCATGTTTTCCCAGCGCGTTACCAATTC
>MFGW01000197.1:10622-15391 GCA_001780385.1 Candidatus Fischerbacteria bacterium RBG_13_37_8
TTCTACAGCATACAATGCTATGGCTTTCATATTAAGAAATGCACTGAATATACCTATTGCATTGGAGCCACCTCCGACACAAGCTACTACTGCATCTGGAAATGCCCCCATTACACTGCGGATCTGTTTCTTCGCTTCGCTTCCAATTACCGATTGAAAACTGCTGACAATGGTTGGATAAGGAGCTGGACCTACTACTGAACCAAGCATATAAAAAGTATCATCCACATTAGAAACCCAATCGCGTATCGATTCATTAATTGCTTCTTTTAATGTTGCATCTTCCGGTTCAACCGCTCTTACTTCCGCACCTAGTATATGCATTCTTTGCACATTCTTATGTTGTCTCTCGTAATCATTTTTTCCCATGTAAACTATACCCTGCAATCCGAATTTTGCACATACCGATGCTACTGCCACGCCATGTTGTCCGGCTCCAGTTTCTGCGACAATCCGTTTCTTTCCCATTCGTATTGCAAGAAGCGCCTGACCAATGCAATTATTGATTTTATGTGCACCTGTATGACAAAGGTCTTCACGCTTGAGAAATAATTTCTTTATGCCATATGCTTCCGCTAAACGTTTTGCTTCATAAAGTGGAGTTGGTCTCCCTGCATATACTTTCAGACAATGATGAAATTCTTCCTGGAAACTATCCTGCCCATTCCAGTACGTAAATTGTTCCTCAAGTTCTTTCAAGGCAATCATGAGAGTTTCCGGGACAAATTGTCCGCCATAGTCACCATATTTTTTATTTCTTGCATGAATCGAAATCATGAAAAACTCCTTATGGCAGTCATCATTTTCTCCAGCAAATCATGATCCTTTATCCCGGGTTCCTTCTCGACACCACTGCATATATCAACAGTCATTGGTTTTATTTTTTTTATAACCTCATTAATATTGTCGATTGTTATTTTACCTGCAATCATAATCGGCTGACGGTTAGCGATCCTTACTGCTATATCAAATGGAATTTCTGCTTCTGTTTCTTTTGGTAAATCTAATAATGGGATTGCACCTCTATATTTGGATACCTTTGCAGCAATATCTTCCTCATGCATGTCAAAACCTTTAATGATTGGCTTTTTAAGCAAATTAATATAACCAATTCCTTCATTTCCATGAAGCTGAACAAGGTCAAATTTGCATTGCTGCAATATGCCGAGAACATAATCAATAGGATTATTTTTGAATACCGCAACTGTTTTCACTTTATTCGGTAATTTTGAAATAATATCGGCAGCTATTTCCGCTGATACGCGCCGCGGACTTTGTGCAAATATAAATCCCAGGAAATGCACTCCTAAATGAACACATTGCATTGCATCATTTTCATTTGTTATTCCACATATTTTGATAAATGGCGACATAATTACTCCTTATCATCATTGCAGGATAAAAGTTCCCTGATGAAATATTCCGGGCTATTGCTTCTGACAATGGAACTGCCTATCAGGCATGCATTATATCCAAGTTCATGGAATTTTGCGAATTCCTCTTTATTATCAATGCCGCTTTCTGCAATTTTTAACGCTCGTTCTGGCAAATAGCTGGCAAGCTCTTCCGTTTTTGTTTTATCAATAATAAGTGTATTGAGGTTGCGTCTGTTGACACCGATCATAGTCAGCGGCATGCTCATAGCTCTTGTTATTTCATCCCTGCTATGTACTTCTGCAAGCACTTCCATACCTTTTTCTGTAGCAGCAGTAAATAGTTTGCGATATGTTTTATCATCCAGGATGTTCATGATAAGCAGGATAGCATCTGCGCCCGAGTAATGCGCCATGGTAACCTGTGAGACATCAATGATGAAATCCTTTGCCAGTACTGGTAATGACGTATGATGTTTGATTTCTACAATATCCTTGAAGGAACCTTTAAAATATTCCTGTTCAGTAATGATCGATAGCGCTGATGCACCGCCTTTTTCATATGCCTGCACCATCTCTTTTATATCAAGGTCGTGCTTGATTATGCCATGTGAGGGACAAGAACGCTTAATTTCAGCTATGAGATGCAGTTTATTATTAATTCCGATAGCAGTCGAAAATGATTTTTTAGCAATTGGCGCAGGAGTCATTTTTTCAATTTCAACTGCCAGACTGCCGATCTGCACTTTTTTCTTTTCAACGATGTTCTTCAAAAAAGACATTATTACTCCTTAAGGCCTGTCATTGTGAGTTTGCTGGAGGCAAACGTAACAATCCCTAACGGAATAGAAGCATAGTCCGCTACGGATTATTACGTCCCGCTTACGCGGGACTCATAATGACATTAGGATTAATTATTAAACGGAAACAATGTACGTAATTTATTAATAACTGTAATAGCATTACCTTGTTCAATAGTAGATCGCGCAATAGCGACTGCTTCGATGATATCAGTAGCTTTTCGTACCAGCAGGAAGGCAAGCGCCGCATTGAGTATGATTGTATCCTTGAGTGGTCCTTCTTTACCGGATAAAGCTTCCAGCGCTGCACAGCAATTTTCCTCCATAGTCGCTCCCTGCAAATCTGACTCCCGGTATTTCTTAAAACCGATTCGTTGTGGTTCAATGACTTCTTCGATTATTTCTTCCCCAGTTACTTCAATAAGAATGAAAGGGCAGACTGGTGTCGCTTCATCCCAGCCATTCTTACTGTGAATGATGAAAGCTCGTTTGTTCTGTTTTAAGAAGAATGCAGCAATTTTGCGCGCTTTGCTCTCATCATAGACACCGACGAGTTGATAGTCAGGGTCAGCAGGATTTGTCAGTGGACCTAAAATGTTGAATATTGTTTTAATGGCAAGTTCTTTTCTTACCGGTGCCACCATTTTCATCGCAGGATGAAATGTCGGGGCAAACAAAAATGCAAAATTAGTTTCATGCAATGACTTAATAACTTGTTCAGGATTTAATTCGATTGCAATACCTAAGGCTCTAATAATATCAGCGCTCCCGCATTTACTTGAAATACTGCGGTTGCCATGCTTGACTACCTTTAAACCAGCTCCTGCAAGTACAAATGCAGTAAGCGTGGATATATTATAACTATTACTATTATCAGCACCTGTTCCACATACATCAATTATTTTCTCACCATTTCTTTTTACCTTGATTGCCCGTTCTTTCATCCCACGCGAAAAGCCGCATATTTCATCAGGAGTTTCTCCTTTCATGAGTAATGCGGTCAGTATTCCTGCTATCTGCGGATTCGATAATTGTCCGTCCATTATCATAGAAATTAGCTGGTATGCTTCAAATTCAGTTAAATTTTCATACCGTATTAATTTTTCAATAAATGAACTTAACATCGGTCCTCCAAAAAATTTGAAAGAAGTTTTTTCCCTTCAGCAGTCAAAATAGATTCGGGATGAAATTGTACACCCTCAGCTTTGAAGTTCTTATGCCTGATACCCATAATTTCACCTTCAGATGTATAAGATGAAATTTCAAAGCATTCCGGTAATTGATCTTCCGTGACAATAAGTGAGTGATAACGTGTGGCAATGAATGGATTTGAAAGACCATAATAAATTGATTTATTATCGTGATAAATCTGTGATATTTTGCCATGCATAACGCGGTTGGCTCTTGTCACTTTACCGCCAAATATATATGCAAGAACCTGGTGCCCGAGGCAAACACCCAGAATCGGTAATTTATCATAGTAGTAAGAAATAAATTCACCGGAAATTCCTGCAGCTTCAGGACCACCTGGACCGGGTGAAATAACAATATGACTGATGCCAAAATTCTTTGAATCATCCACTGTGACTTCATCATTTCTTTTCACGATGGCATCGGCACCCAGTTCACTCAAATATTGATACAGGTTATAAGTGAATGAATCGTAATTATCTATGAGCAGGATGCGTTTCTTCATTAGTTCCTCCTATGCAAATAAAGTGTAGGGGCAGACCTATGTGTCTGCCCTTTTTGTTCTTATCATAAATTCCTTCATAATTCCTTTGTCAATTCCAATGCGCCAAAGAGTGCCTTTGCCTTGTTGACGATTTCATCATATTCTTTCTCGGGTTCAGAATCTGCAAGAATTCCAGCGCCGGCTTGAATGGTATAAGTATTATTATTGAACAGGATACTGCGAATATTGATTGCCTGATCCATGGTATTATCAAAACCGAAATAACCGACCGAACCAGCATATGGACCACGTCTTTCTTCTTCCAGTTCCTCAATGATCTGCATAGCCCTGATCTTGGGTGCCCCGGTTACCGTCCCGGCAGGAAATGTTGCCTTGAATGCATCAAAAATATCATACCCTGGTTTTAATTTTCCCGTTACCATGCTTACAAGGTGCATGACATGTGAAAAACGTTCCACTTTCATTAATTGCGTCACCCTCTCAGATGTAGGAATCGCAATTCTGCCAATATCATTACGTGAAAGATCTACCAGCATTATATGTTCCGCTTTGTCTTTTTCACTCATGAGCAGTTCTTTTTCCATCTCAGCATCTTCTTCCTTGTTTTTACCGCGAGGCCTTGTTCCTGCTATCGGCCGCTCCATTATTTCATCGTTCTCTACACGCACCAGTACCTCCGGGGAAGATCCTACAATCTGTACATCATCGAAATTTAAATAATACATGTACGGTGATGGATTAATCATGCGTAATCCTCGGTATACCTGGAAAGGATCAATGCTTGCTTCTCCCTGGAATTTTAATGAAAGAACTGCCTGGTACGTGTCCCCACTGAATATGTATTCCTTTGTTCGGTTAACCATGTCAAAAAATTTCTTCTTGCTATGATTTGAGACCGGT
>MFGW01000197.1:15411-17032 GCA_001780385.1 Candidatus Fischerbacteria bacterium RBG_13_37_8
CTGAATTTCAATATTTTTCTTGAACAATGATTTTATTTCCTGCAGTATTATTTTTGCATCATCCTCGGATGTAGTGGTTATTAATTTTATATCTTTTTGCACATGATCAAATGCAAGGATTGTTTCCGGAACGTAGAAAATGGCAAGCGGAAGATTTGTTTTATCTGCTGAAAGCACTGGCAATTTCTCGATATGCCTTACAATATCATATGAACAAAAACCGACCATCCCGCTGCGTAAACGTGGAATTTCATCAATCCCTTCCGGTTCGGTAACTAGAAATTTATCCTGGATTTCGCGTGCAATTTTCTTCAGTTCAGCAAAAGGATCATTATCAAATGGTCTGTCGGTTTTGGTATTACCTTGGATAATCGAGATATGAGCAGGATGAATTTCTATGCGATAGAGTGCTTTTAATCCGATGAAAGAGTATCTTCCGATTAATTCACCTCCTTCAACACTTTCCAGCAAGAAGACTGGCTGCATAGGTTTCAATTTAAAAAATGCAGAGACTGGTGTCTCAAGATCCATTGGTATTTTCTTGTGATATATCATAATATCCTCACTAATTCATTTTTTAGACAAAAAAAAACCGCCAGGAATTTATAATATTCCAGGCGGTTTTGCCTTTTTTTCTAAATTAGGTCAGCCAGAACTTAGAAAGGTACAAGCCACCCAGAAAGATAATACCACCAAAAGTAATAGTTCTGGATAGCTGGTTTCATAGTGTTAATGTTCTGACTTTTCAACATAAGAATGCAGATTATCATAAAATTTATGCCTTGTCAAGCACCGAAATTGGGGACTAGGGACTAGGGAATGGGGAATGTAGGGGCAGACCCGTGTGTCTGCCGCATCGTGGCAATCCGTAACGGAATGTCATTATAGCATTCCGTCAGGAATGCGTAATAATCCGTAACGGACTATGCTTCTTATTTCCGTTAGGGATTGTCACGTTTGCCTCCGGCAAACTCACAATGACGAAAGGACCGGATTGTCACGTTAGGGCAAACACAAGGTTCGCTCCTACAGCAAAGCTCGCAAAGAATAGCTTTTTATTTATTCATTCAGTAGGTTATAATATACTATGATTACAATGAAAAAATTGTTACTTCTTATTATTTCCATCATCGTAATACTTTATATTACTGGATGCAGTTCTAATGAAGATAATCCTACGGAACCACAGACAGGTATTTTTTATGTATCAGTGCAAGGAAATGATAATAATGATGGTTCTAAGGCACAACCATGGCGAACAATCCAGCATGGCATGAATATTCTGGAACCAGGTCAGACATTACTGGTAACAGCCGGTACTTATAATGAAACAATTATTCTTACCAGATCCGGTCAAACAAACAATCCTATTATTATCAAAAGTACTACGTCAGGAAGCAGTATTATCAGTGGTGCGGGACTGGGTTCAAACGAGGGTTTGACGTTTTCAAATGGAGTTTCATATATTAAAGTAGAAGGGATTATTATTGAAAATTTTAATGGTTGGGGCATATTTTTGCAAGGAAATAATAGTAATATTGAGTTGAACAGTATTGAAGTCCGAAATTGCAAAGATTCTGGTGTAAGAATTGATTCAGCCAATACTATAACAGTCAATAAC
>MFGW01000197.1:17061-18956 GCA_001780385.1 Candidatus Fischerbacteria bacterium RBG_13_37_8
GCTCGATTGTATAATTTGTGTAAATATGCAATTGAGTAATTGCATAGCAGCGGCAAATAGGGGAGAGACGTGGATGGATGGTTTTGCATTTGAGAATCAGAGCAGTGATATAACGCTTGAAAATTGCACTGCTGATAATAATGATGGGGATGGAATTGATTCCAAGGGAGATAATACAATTGTACGTAATTGTACGAGCAAGAATAATGAACGGGAAGGCATAAAACTTTGGGGCAAGAATAGTCGCATAGAAGGCTGCCAATCGTTGAATAATGGGCGTGCGGGTATTGTATTAAATGATGGTGGCGAATTTACAATGGAAAACACAACGGTAAAGGGTAATGGTTTCAGGGATCATGATTATGGTATGTACGTAGCATATGATGAGGATGCAGCAACCACTCTTCGAATGTCTTATAATAGCATTGCCAATAATTATGGAGCGGTACATTTCGGCAGGTTAGTGACTCTTACTTACGAGGATTATGATAATTTTTACAGCACGGCAGAATGTGAAATATCGGCTGCTTTTACGAACCGTGGATGCTATACGCGCAATGAGATAAATAACGGGACCTGGTATCAAGAAACCGGATTAGGTCAGCATTCGACTTCGACTGCAAAGTAAAAGGTGAGGGAGGTTCTTTTGCAATGCCAGCATTTGGTCAATATCAGTGGTGGGAAGTTGACGTGCCGCGATGCGGTATACGTAAGCAATAGCTTTGTCTTTTCCCTTAATATCATTTTGCCTTGCTCGACTCATTCTTATTATAAATTCAGGATTTTGACAGATCAACCAATTTTGGAGATCATCAATAGTATCAGCATTATCATCAATTCACTTCCCATGGCTTTTGCTTCTTAGAGCTTATATCTCCCTACATGCACAATTGTATATGAACCTCTTTTTTATCTCCTCATGAGACTCAACTTTGCCCTCTTTGGTTGCTTTCAATGCAACTTCCAGCTTTTTTTTCACATACAGCTCATAAATGATATCATCTCGTGTTATTTTATCAGGCAACCTATCTATAAGTTCCTTCGCCTCCTTTTTCACTACACTCATATTCTTGATATCTCCTTTAATAGCATTTCAATTATATAGCAACATCATTCATTTTGCAATTCGCGCAAGAGTAGCTTTTGATTTCTGCGAAATTGAAATGCTGCTTTTATCAGAAGGAAAAAAAGTATGTCGCTCTTGCAAAAAATCCTTATTAAAAGAGCTAATGAAAGTATATTTTTTGATGAATTTTTGTAACAGATGCTCATAATGCAGTCATTGACATCATTTGCGGCATGTCTAATGTTGCGGTCCGACCCCAAAAAGGATGGTGCACCCAAAGGGATGACTTTCGCAACTGGTTGTCCAATAAAGAGTACATTCATGATTTCTTCAACACAGCTCAGGAATTTATGAGCATCTAATATTTGGCTCCCCTGTTTGGACTCGAACTAAAACAAATTGCTCAAAATAATGAGAAAACGGTAAATGACTAATATTTGCATTGCAATATTAATAATTGAGCGAAGCCACCACAATTTAACATTTATAATTTATAATTTAAAATTCTTTCTTCTCTGTGGTTTAATTTGCAAAGGAGGAGGTGATTGATATTGTTATTTCGATGATTCATAATAAATACATGGGCAATGGTTTATAAGATTGATTTAAAATCTGGCTCCCCGAACAGGACGGTCTTCGCGACTTTCTGCTCTATAGTACAGAAGTTGCATAATGTTGTGAAATTACACAAGAATTTCTATCCATCTGCAGGAGCTATTGAGCTCTTCTGAAAAACTTCTAACCTTTGGTTTTATCAATAAAAATGTTCACGGATCCTTACTGAGCCTGATTAAAAGAGTTTTGGCACGCAAGTCAAATGGAGAAGCAA
>MFGW01000197.1:18966-24279 GCA_001780385.1 Candidatus Fischerbacteria bacterium RBG_13_37_8
AAGCATCTCCATGAATTCAGTCTGATTTGCATCAGGAGAGGTGATGAGCTGGCGCTCGATGTTATCGAAGATTGGTTCAGGATGATCGCAGAAGGGCCATCCAAGAAGCTCAATTGAAATGCCTTTAGCAATTTTATCAGCAGCGACTTTAAGGATTTCATCGAAGAAAGCGGGATCCTCTCCGATAATGTTACAGTACTGATCCGGGTTCATTGTATGTTTTTCGGTAAGCTCTTGCAGCATGGATTTCTTTGTTTGCTGGATGGTACTTTCATCATGAAGTTCTATCAGCATCTGAACAGCAGACTGCTTTGTAAATTCATTGGGATACTGGAGGAGTTTCTTCAATTCGGTAATGACTCCTGGCATGAATGATCTGAATACTTCTGCACTATATGCAGTGGAAAGGCCCGAATAGAAACCGAATTGCTTCATTCCATCCAGAGTACCCTGGAGGCCTGCGCCGTCTCCCATACGCGCAAGTGCCAGAGATGCATAGGGGCTCTGATCCGGATCGTCAAGCAGTGAATAAAGAACGAATTTAACGATTGTAGTATGGCGAAACAGCATTCTTTTGTCGAATGCGTTAGTAACCAAACAATAATACATTGCAGTCGCAAACGCGAGTGTCTGGATTACGAGGACTGTCATAGAGTATGAATAATAGGATTGGATGCATAAGGCAATTTGCTCTGAAAAAAGATAATGGAAAATCCGATCAAATGGGATTCATGACAGATCGCCTGCTTCATTTAGAACTATCGAATGGAAGCTTTCCGCTCAATCTGAAACCTAAAATAATTGCAACCGGTATCTGGATAAGAAACATAACGCTTATCGTCTGTTCATAATTTGAAAAGCCAAAATCCGAAAGCATGTTTATTGATGCATGGAGCAAGAGAGGAACCAATAAAGATTTTTTTGAGCGGAGGTAAAACCAGGTAAAAATAATCGTCAGTGGCCATGTCCATAAAAATCGCACAACAATTCCACCTGCTCCGGTCAAGCCAAATCCATATCGAATATCGATGGGCAAATGCCAGGACGCCCAGATGACCGCAAGAATAAAACTGGCTCGCAAGGGACTGGATTTTTCTAAAAGTCGGGGAAGAACAAATCCTCGCCAACCTATTTCTTCACCCAGTGCCCCGGCGCAGAGTAGATTGAAAGCGAACAATAAGATAATACTCCATAATACTTTTGTCACATTCCCGGTAAGGACGGTAGCAGTAAACACTCCACCGGAGAAGGAAGCAAGAACCCACGAAATAAGAAATAAGGCTGGTAGAAATAGTAAAGAGAGTAGAATCCATCCTGTTCGTTTCAGCGATGATTGTGGTTCCAGACCCAGATCTTTTTGGCAAGGATTCAATGATGAAAAAAATACCATCACCCACAGTGCAACTATTATAACAATAATTGCATGTAGTGAATTAAGATGAAGAATCTTATCGGGTGCAGCAGCAGCAATCCAGGCTCCCAGCAGTACAACAGGTATGAATATAAGAAAGATAGCAGCTAATGATACCTTTCTTTTCTGATTGCCGGATAAAGAAAAAAACAGCAATGCAAGTATTGAGGGCATGAAGACCCCCAATTGAGCAATAAACCATGGAAAGTCCCGGATTTCAGCAGGAGCAGGTCGTGAGAAAATGCCTGAAGTAAACCAGAGACTCCAGCTTATCAGAAAAGTCAACAGAACGTAAATTGGCAGAGTATATTTTGATGATGTTATAGCCATAAAACAACACAGGACTACGATTTTTCACCATTCAAAGATTATAGATAATAGATTAAAGAATTACAACTGAAAGCAAGGCGCCTGCTCACCCTTCTCCTGTGGAAATGCGTCAAGAGTCAGTCGGTGTGCCAACCCTATGTTTTGTGCCACAATTATTTTTGTTGTTCCATCTCTTTTCTATCGTGTCGGCTATAGCTTATGGATGAAATCTTCAATCTCTTGCTGAAAGCATTGTGCTGTTTTTTCAAATTTGTTAGCGTGTTGCATTAATAACGATTCCTTTGTTTGCAATTTTTTTTCTGAATGTAAGAGGGATATCTTCATAAGCTTTTAAATCAAGATTGAATTTAGTTAACTGCAGACAATATCCATAAGCTTTTAAATAATTAGCTCCCAGGCCTTTAGCTACGAGATCTATATCTGAAAATGTATCAAAATATTTCGCTTTAGCGAGACTTCCATATAAAATAATTTCTTTTGCACCAAATTGTTTTACTAGAATGCGTGCGATGTGTTGAGCATCTCGAAGCGCTTTATTTATTAATTTCTGCTGAAAATTTCTTTTTTGTTTTTCAATTGTTTGAATAATTCCCATATCAATTCCATTATAACCTATAATAGTTAATATTGAGTAAAAAGTAAAGAAAGACAACTGTAGCTGTTCAGTTTATATCAGAGAAGAAAGCAAATGTTCGGTGTCTTTGTGAGGAGCGAAGTGACGTGACAATCCCTACTCCATTAAGTGTATTTGTGAGCCTGCTGAAGGCAGGCGTGACAATCCCTTTTGGACTATCTTCTACTAAAATCCCATTGTAATGAAAGCAGCCAGGAACCTATTAAGGGCAAAGGCTAATTGAAGCAAAGCCATTTGGGATTGTCACGTCGCTTCGCTCCTCACAAAGACACCGAACATTTGCTTTCTTCTCTGATATCAACTGAATACTTACTTACTCCCTCCTGGCTGCCATGAATTTCTTTACTTTGTTTTTTCTTTAGCAGGCCTAAATATTACTCTCACCAGCAAAAGGAAACATCCTATAAATATCGAAGCATACCCAATTACATCTAGTAAGCCTGGATTATCATCGGATGCACCTGCATGCCAAACATGATATCCCATCAAAATAAATAAACCACCTAAAGCATAATTCGCAAATTTTAGGCCCTTGCGCATAAGCACCGCAAGGATAAAAGCTACTATTAATGTCATGGTATAAAAAACAAGATTAGATGCATGCCCATGGCGCTTTATTAAATCAATTGTCCATATCCAGTATATACCTGCACAAGAAAGAAATCCGAAAATAATAATAGCAGCATTAGCAATAAATCGAATTCCAAGGGGCAATTTAGTTTTTTCCTTCCTGGGCTCAATTGGTGTCTTTTCCTCTTCCATAATTATTGCTCCTTTAAAGGGCAATTAAACTGACTTTCTCGTTCTTATCTATCAATTACTCCCTATTCACTATTTACGAATTTAACAATTGTAGTATAGCGAAACAGCATTCTTTTGTCGAATGCTTTAATAACCTCTATGCCCTCTATATTGCAATGCTCTCATATTTCTAATACAATGATAATGTTGCAATAATTGATTAAGCTATTTATTTGAGAGATATGGATTTGAATATTAAAGTGGGCGATAAAGTAAGAATTGGAGATATCATTGGTGAAGTAATACGATTGGATAATAGAATGAAATCTTCTATTGTCAAAATAGCTTTTAATGAAGGTCCGGCTAAAGAATATTTTTGTTAACCCACTAAAATTTATTTACTTTTAATCCAATATGATATAATGCGATAGGAATAATTATGATAAAAAGAATATCAATTCAAAATTATAAGAGTTTGCAAAATGTTCAAATGGAAATGCAGCCTTTGATGATCTTTGTCGGTTGCAATAATGCTGGAAAAAGCAATATCATTGATGCTTTTGAATTTATGTCTGAGATTGTCAAAGAAGGTCCAGATGCAGTTGCCAAAAGAGGGGGCATTCAGCAAATTTTATTTAATGGTGACAGTAATAATTCTATTACTTTTGAATTGGGCGCTCAAGTGATTGATGATCAATCTAAAAGTCATGAATTAAGATATGCGATAGCCTTTGATGCTGACATGATAAGCAATTATGGAATTGCAAAAGAGCAATTATTCTTGAAAAAAGATGCTGCTGCTGAGATCAAATTACTTGAATTTCCCACTGAAAACGGCACTGCAAAAGCATGGAATGAGAACGGCAAGCAAACAGGCATAATTGGCGCCGGGAAAAAACAATCATATCTTCGCTCCTTTTTAGATAAACGAGAATATCCTATTATTGGGCATTTCTCGAATGAAATTCAGAATTGGGCATTTCATAAATTCTTCCCTTCTCTAATGACTAATGTTGTTCCGGTGAGAAGAGACTTTAGGCTTGATAAATATGGACAAAATCTTCCTGCGGTAATTCATTCACTTCAATCCGAATCTCGCTATGATTTCAATAATATAGAGGAAGCATTAAAAGAAATGGTGCCTGAAATAGAAATATTATCAACCGGTCTTACAGAACAAGGACAAACGTATATTAAGATCGGAGAAAAACATATAAAGATTCCTATTCCGTCCTGGGCAATGTCAGATGGAACTCTAAATTTGCTTGCAATGCTTGCAACTTTGAATATGTCAAATCCTCCTTCATTGGTTTGCCTGGAAGAGCCCGAAAATTATGTTCATCCCGGTTTATTAGAATTCGTTTCTAATCTATTAAATAAGGCTTCTGAAAAAACTCAAATTATTGTAACCACACATTCTCCTTACTTGCTGAATTTTATTAATCCAGGGAATCTTTTTATTGTCGAAAAAAAAGAAGGAATCACAAGCATCAAAAAAGCTTCTAATGAAAAAGGAATTAAAGAAGCTTTGCAAGCGCTGGGATTAGGTGAGATGTGGTATGCGGGTAGTCTAGGGGGAATTCCATGAAAATTGCCCTTATTGGGGAAGGCAAAAACGATAAAGAAGTTATTCCTGTTTTTATTAAAAAGATATTTCAGCCGTATAATATAGATCCTTCAATCATAGCCAGGAAAGTTCCTCGGGGTGATTTATTTTCGTCTCACAAAATCAGAGCTTATTTAGAAAAAGATATATTAGCTAAGCATTCGCGAATAGATAAGGCTATAATTTGTGTTGATTCAGAATGCAGTGATGAAAATGAAATTACCGATAAAGCTAAACTAATTGAGAAAGAATTAGCGGATATAAATCCTCAGCCTATATATATCGTTCTAATTCATGCTTTGGAAGGTTGGCTCTTGGCTGATACAGAAGCAATCGAAAGTTATTTAGCAACAAAAATAAATATCAAGCCCTCTGATGCATTAGTTTGCAAGCCAAAAGAAATGCTATCTTCAATTTTTAGAAAAGCAGGCAAAGATTTCGACTATATGCGAGACAACCCAAGAATAGCACAACTTTGCAATCCAGACCGAATTATAATGAACAATAAAAGCATTTTGGCTCTTATTAAAATAGCTGAGTCGGATTAAAAGTATTTTTTCAGATTAACAAAGATTATCTTTTTTGGGAAGC
>MFGW01000197.1:24295-26170 GCA_001780385.1 Candidatus Fischerbacteria bacterium RBG_13_37_8
TCAAAAAATAGCAATTTATTTTATTTCATCAGGATTGCTGTGATTCATGGATTTACCTGCGGAATGTCCAGCGAAGTTTTATGGCAATTTGATCAGATTTAGATCTGCTTTTCAGTATTGATTCACCAGGGAGCTGCACCCATCCATGGTTCCATACCAGATATAAATCGCATCCGGGTCGGATCATCCAGCGCAACCGGTTGTTCATTCCAATTTCACCGGATTCATTGTCATACTGTGTATAGGAAGAGAAGATCAAATCTGGCGAGAAAGCATATGATGCTTGCATCTGCCAGAGTCGCTTAACAAATGAACCACCAGGAAGATCGCCGATGTCATTCACATTCTCCAGCTCGAGCTGTAAGTGACCATTCCATCCTGTCCAACTGAGAAAAGTCATCACAGTGGTCAGCTCGCCTCCATAAAATTCCCCAAATCCAATTTCAGTACCGATTCGCCATGGGCGGAAATCAGAGCTTTCCAATTCAATACCGTAACGCGAGAAACGATATTTTCCTTCAGGAATAATAACTCCAGGCGCTATTTCAAAGGATTCCACAAGCCGTTCATAGTGAGGCTCTATAAAAAAGATAATAGGAAAATGCTTTTTCATCGAATAGAGATAATACCACGGGAGTTGAAGAAATTCAACGAAGGCGGATGAGATATAAAGAAATGGGGCAAAAAAGTTAGTTTTTCTGTTCATATGAGCATAAGAGGTTTGGTTTGTAAGGAAGAAAATGCGAAAAAGAGAAGTGTCAGATTGGATTGTAAGGGAAAGAAGGCAGATTTCAGGCGCTAAGAGGGAGAAAGAGGCATTAGTTACGTGATAGAAGAAAAAGGATTACGAGGGAAATGAGGGAAAGGAAGAGGAGAAGCACGAGCGTCAGTTGATGATTTTTGGGGATAGAGAACAGGCCAAAGATTGAGGTGTTGCAGAATTTTAATAATTTGTTTACGATCAGTGATAAAGGAAATAATTTTCATGGTAGATCGGCGCGAGGGACAAAAGAGGGGGTTGACTTCATAGATTTGATAAATAAGGCGAGCCCAGGAGCTGAGGCAGGAGGAGCGGTCAGGGGCGTCATTGATTATGGGTGTTTCAGGTAGTTTTTGGTGAGATAATTTATTTCTTTTACCTCTGTTGGCATTGGAGTAATAGCCATAGTAGCGGATGAGAGATTCATAGGGATTGGGGATATGAAGGCAAATGCGATGGAGGAATTCGATAACGGGGAGGATTTCGAAGTTACGTTTTTTTCCGGGATGCATAGAGGAAGTATAGATAATGGAGGAAGAATTTTCGATATAGTTGATTTTATGAGAAGAGAAAGAAGGGTGAATAATATAGTGAGCAAGGTTAAGGAGTGCCTGATTGTCGTTTTTCTGGATGGAGACATCGGTATGGACAGAGAAACCGGAATGGCGCCATGAGCGGATAGCATCAACAAGGGCATCGGAGATTCGATGCTGATTTTTGAGCATGGCAAAGACTTTTTCGCGGAAGAGAAGGAGAGCCTTAGAGGAGTCGACAGGAGGGAGAGGATGGAAATTGCCGTAGGAATCAAAAGCGCCATCAGTAACGAGGCAGTGGATGTGAGGATGCCAGGTCAGGAGGTCGCCAAATGTTTGAATAGAGGTGATGAAGCCGGGTTTAAATGATGTAAGAGCGAAGATAGCATTAAAGAGTTCATTGATCTTACGCAGGAAACCGAAATCTTGTTCATATTTATCAGGATAGCTTTTTTCATATTCCTGGAAATGGTTATAAACGATATTATAGAGAGTGGATTTTTCCGGAGTTCTTCTTTTATACATTTTGCTGTTCATAACAGCAGTAAAGGGCAATAGCGATGCCGGAAAAGCAAAGGAGAA
>MFGW01000197.1:26242-26407 GCA_001780385.1 Candidatus Fischerbacteria bacterium RBG_13_37_8
AAGAGCTTATACTGTCAACTGGCGGAGGTCATAAGCAACTTGGGTTGACAGTGAAATGCTCTGATATGCAAAGACCGGCTCCCCGATTTGGACAGAATTCGCAACTTTTTCCACGGTGCCATAGAAGCACAAAGATTCTTTGAGATAGTCAAGAATTTTCGTATA
>MFGW01000197.1:26463-27169 GCA_001780385.1 Candidatus Fischerbacteria bacterium RBG_13_37_8
CATAGATATCAATGTAACACCGAGAGTGGTTATTCCCATTCATGGCTTTTATGCAACTTTATTCTAGGATTATTTGGGGAAGATAGAGATTCTGCAAAATTTGTATACAAGCTTTTTATGCATGAAGTTATTAATTCTTATGGTCATTTTATTTATAATTATGATTCGCCTTTTGAATATTGTCTAATGCAGCAAGAAGCAACTCATGACAAGGACAACAAGAAGGACAAATTAGTTAATCCATATGAAAATCCTACTATTAGCCCATCAGCGGATTATACATGCAGAGAGTGGTGAATTGTGAGTGCCAGGCACCAATTAATTGCAGGTGCTGAGGGTTTGGGGGAAGCATGGAAATGATGCTACGGGACGCTGCTGGTCTCCGGAATCGAGGCCGTAGGAGCCTTCTTGGTCATTATTCTGTGCGGTTATAAGATAATAATAACTTCCTGTACCGGCAGAAATACTTGCAGAGGTAGCGCCTCCGGTACTGCAAATCCATGCTTGGTGGTCATATAATGTGAATGGCAAGGAACCACGATAAATACCATAATCAACAGTAACACATGGACTGCCTGGTGCTCCCCAGGTCAGCAATAGATTATTGCCGGATTTGCTAAGCATCAACGGTGTGCCGGGATAATTATCATTATCCGGAACGGCACCGGGAGCATACCATGTTTCACAATTGTCAGGCTGCCCATCA
>MFGW01000197.1:27204-27347 GCA_001780385.1 Candidatus Fischerbacteria bacterium RBG_13_37_8
TCCAGTCGGAGAAAGTAATATCTTTGTTAGTCCTTGAATTACATGCACATTAGCTCTATCGTACCAATAACCGCTTACTTGTGGTTCAATTGCGTACCAATTAGGAATTGTCAATATTGACGTAGCGGTTGCTTCCAGCTCAG
>MFGW01000197.1:27384-27529 GCA_001780385.1 Candidatus Fischerbacteria bacterium RBG_13_37_8
AGATGAATGAGCACTTGCGGTACTTCCGCCAGGATTAATCCTGGAACTGCTTAAAGCCCATGTACCGGACGTGACCGTCCAGCCTTCCAGATCTGTTTCGAATGCGTATGCTATATTGCCTAACACTTCATCGACTTCGAATGTA
>MFGW01000197.1:27541-27883 GCA_001780385.1 Candidatus Fischerbacteria bacterium RBG_13_37_8
TCTTGTGCTGCGGGAGATTGACCGGCAGATTGAACAGAGATATTGAATGAACCATCCTGCAAACAACCTGCACTGGCAGATTGGCCTGCGCTAAAATTAAAAGTGGTATCAACAGTTCCGCCAAAGGGAATATCACCGACATTAATAGGCATTGGTGTGATGATCGTAATAAAAGGATCGGTGGAAGTGATTGTGATTTCTGTATTGAGAGCGGTAGCGGAACCAATATTTTCGATAGTGATTTGAGTTTCTGCGAATTCGCAGTTATCTACAAAAGCATCGCCGTCACCGCCAATTATGTTAATTATAGTAGCTGAGTCGGATAAATATGCGGCGCATGAA
>MFGW01000198.1:0-4069 GCA_001780385.1 Candidatus Fischerbacteria bacterium RBG_13_37_8
TACTATACAGTAGCATTTCCGGCGTCCGGCATAGTCTGAACTGTTTCCGCATAAATATTCTGTCCTGCAATGAGAACTATAAACATTAACGCGAATGTTGATATATATTTCGTAGCAATCATACATAGACTCCTGTACAAACTTCTACATTAAAGATATTATGGTAATCTTTTTTGGGGAAATTATCTACTAATCATAGGGGGACAGGCATTTACATTTTTGCAAAAATGCAAATGCCTGTCACTGTTTTTTTTGATGAATCAAAAAACAATACCCACGTTAATAGAGAAATAACCATCTGCAGAGTCTGCTCCAGCCGGGAAAGAATCTTAGCGAAGGGATAAATTCGAGAGCATCTGCATTAAATTCATCCTACGAAATCCACATACTCAAAAGCTTGATCACCAGCCACTTACCATCAATCTTCTTTAAATGAACATCATAACCGGTCGCGTCTAATGATCCATGCCAGATAATGATATGAATGCGTGCTTCTGTTTTATTATTATTCCAGAGAATGATATCTTCCTTCTTGCCCGATGCATCAAAATCTATGACGCCTTCAAAATCAATCATTGGTTTTGCAAAAGTTACTACTGCTCCATACGGTCCTGTCCATTCATCTTCCATTTCCCAATTCGGATCTTTCGGCAGAATAATCCAGTGCCATCCAAATAATTCGAAAGGTTTCATTCCTTTTGGGAATTTCACCAGACATGGAAAATTTCGCCATCCAATAAAGCGAATTCGTGCTTCAAAAGCAGCAGCAATTATTTGCTCTTCTTCACTAAGCTGGCGGTGCGTTGCAAGCGGATTCTTATCTAGCGAGTCTTTGAGCTTATCGCCGTCTGTATCTGCATTGTCAGGATCAGTCCCAAGAACATCTTCAACCATATCTGTCCAACCATCGCTGTCGCTATCTTTTGTAAGAGCTGAGTTTCCAATATATTCTTCGAACCAATTTTTTGATCCCAGCTCTTTCTCAGTCATGCCTGTGAAGACAGGTGCTGTCCATTTTTTCCCGTCATGTCTGGCAATCCATAAATTTCCATTTGAACCTATTATATACGAACTGACTAAGCTCCAGAGAACACCTTGCTCATCCTTATGTGTTTGCAGGAGCCGCGAGGGTGACCTGAAATAACCACAACAGTCGCATGCATCATCATCGGAACCGTTCTGTGATCTTGTCTGAATGCCAAGCTTGTCAATACCCATGAATTGTGAAAGCGTTATATGCAAGCGGTCATAATCTTTTGCCGCAAGCACGGCATTCACACCTTCATTGCCACCGGTTCTTGCAAGATTTACGAATGCTTCATGTCTTATTTCTGGAGGCGCTTTGTTGTCAGCAAGTTTTTTTATTAGAAAATTCACTGCCATAGGATTTGAAGATTTACCAATTGCTTCCAAGGCGGCATACAGCGGTTCCTCTTCTGACCCTGATTTTCCAGATTGCCAGTTTTTAAGGATGCTTATATACAAAGGAACAGTTAATGTTTCATCACCTTTTTGACTGAGCAAATCAATTATTTCCCCACTAAAGCCACTTCTTTTCGCATCTTCATAAATTGAAAGAAGGTCCTGTGTATGTTTCTTTGATGCTACCTCTGCAAAGATTTCCAAAGCATCGGATAATTGTGAGTAGAGGTTATATCCTTCTTCCCTTAATTTTTCATCCGTGGTTCCAGCAGATGCTTTTTTATTATCTGCTTTGGCATCAATAAGCTCTTTTACTTTTGGCAGTAACGCTGAAAATGCCTCATCTCCTAACTTTCCCAGTGTTCTTTTTTCATCCTTTGACAGTTTATCAAAACGAGAAACTAGTTCTTGTGCGAGTTTCAAACGAGCAGAGGTAGTCATTGGCAATTCCGGCGGTGAACCCATGGTAAACCTGTATAATTCTCTTGCGTCAGCGAGGATTACACCATCCTGCAGGAGAATAATTGGCATAGCAAAAAGATCCTCCTCCGTATCCCATTCCCAGAGTTGTTCTCCAGAAGTATCGAAAGCATAAAGCTTGGAATCATCAGACACGTATACTTTTTGATTGTGAATTACCGGAGGTGAAATATCAGATCCAATGCCTATTGCCATGGACAGTCTTTTGGACCACTTTTCTTTGCCTGTGTCAGTATCAAAAGCATATATTTTGCCTCCAATAGCAGCGACTAATAAATTGCCGTCCGGCATTACGCTTATTCTCCCTAAATCATCCTCTGTGTCTGCCTGGAAAAGTTTTTTTCCATTATTTAATTGCAGTACAATAAGGTTTTGTTTTGAAGTTGCTAAATATATTTTCTCCCCATCATGTGCAAAACCTGAAATTGAAGGGCATTTAGTTTCATCTTTTTCACATACTTTATACTGCCAGAGTATACTTCCATTTTTTGAATCAATGACAAACATATCTCCCGTGTACATTGTTACTATCAGCCTATCATCAAGAACCTGCATTTCATGAAACGTTGGGTATTCTTCATTTTTAACATCTTTTGTTGCCCTGCTTCTCATGTCAATTTCCCAGACAATGCTATGCGTATCTATATTTATTGCTGATAAAATACCGCAATGCAGACTGCAGAAAAGTGTGTTAGAATAAAGCACCATTGGCCCCGCATAATTCTTCTTTGGCAAGCTCCAGAGTTCTTTGAATGTCGTTCGGTCATAGGCGAATAGCTTGTATTTACCCGCTGCAATATATAAATTCTTATCATCATATGCAAGCGAGCTGCCGGATCCCTCTTCTGGAATATTCTTTGACCATATTGATTTTCCAGTAGCTAAATCCACCGCTCCATATGAATCAAAGGCTGCATAGTAGATTACATCATCTACAACAATAAATTGTTCTAATTGCTCCTCTGAAGAAAATGTCCAGACCTTTTTGAAGGGGGGGGTTATATCATCCTGCGCGAATAGCGACATCATACTAATTAATATTATGACAATAAAAGTGATTTTCATAGTTCTCACCTCTATTCTTTTATTCTAACACCATAAAGTCATTAAATCTTGCTCTTTATATATTTTAAGGCAAATAGAAATAGGTTTCAATATTAATATATATATTTTTTTTGCTTTGTAAACAAATTGTTATGCTTTTACTCCAATATTCAGTTATTTCTTTGGCCCTTTTTAATGGACATGCTCGATGCGAATTCCACTTCAGCAAAGCTTGGAGGAAATTCTGAAACGTCAAAATAATTTTCTGTTTTCTGATCGGCATGCATTTGCCTTTGTTAGGCATGTGTGTTATTTTTATAGAGAGATTGTTCTATGAAAAAGAAATTTCATCATTTACCTATATAATTGAGAAAGATGAAGATGGATTTTATATTGCAGAATGTCCTTTATTTTCAGATTGCTACACACAGGGAAAAAGTATTGACTAAGCACTGAAAAATATTCGTGAAGTTGTGGATTTTATGCGGGATATGTTTATATGGGTAAAAAAATGAGACATGCTGGCTTGAAAGAATATGATCCTGAAATTTATAAGGTGCATGCCTCATTCATGGAAGATATTTTTTTTGGCGGTGGCTGGAAAGATGAATATGAAGTTGAAGAATTACCAGAGGGAGAAGCCTTATGAGAGTTACATATTAATTTTAGATGGTGAAAATAATAGAGTGGATTCTGATTGCGAAAGCATAGATTACGCTAGATATGAATATGGCAAAGAGATAAGCGTTACTCTAGATAAACCAAGTAGATAACACCTTATTATTGTGATTAATCCGAACATAAAAATCAAATGGCCTGAGCAAATTATTCCAAAACAGAAAGCTACAATAGAGAATATAATGAGCTGGGATCCTTTTCCAGGAGCAGAATTTTATTGTGTCACAATATATCGAATAGTAAGAGAAGCCAATAATATGGAGGCACATTTTCCAATTATACAAAAAAGAATATCGGGAGACACTGTTTTGCCCTTAAAAGAACTCCGGCACAATCAAGAACCAAGAGTCCAAACCGAATATAGTTACAGCGTGGCTGCATATGGGAAATCAAATGAATTTTTAAGTGAATCAACAGAACCAGGTGGGACATTCATTCTAACTGA
>MFGW01000198.1:4092-9365 GCA_001780385.1 Candidatus Fischerbacteria bacterium RBG_13_37_8
TGCCTGTCGGAGTTAGAATAAAAATCAGTGATGAAATTAACTACAACTAACTGGGACGGGAATTTACAAAATATAAACGTCTGTCTCCGTCATTTTGGGATTGCCCATAAGCTTTCACCATGGATGCCAGCATGCACTTTGAAGAATATGAGATTGCCTGCAGGAGTAAATCCCTGCGGATTTGAGGAAGAAAGACCTGAGGAAAAATCACGAATTAAATGAGTTCCCTTTGAGGTGCCATTAGTTTCCCACAATTCTAATCCCAGCTTGCCGTCTGAAGCTGCAAAAAGAAGCTTGTTGCCACGGCAGATCACTCTTTGCGAATTAGTACTGCTCATCGAACCTGATGATCCTTCCCATATATTTTTTACCATTGAGGTACTCCGTTCTGTACCGTCTGTTTTCCAAAGCTCCCTACCATGAATTTCATCGTTGGCGATAAAATAAATAATATTACCACATACAGTAAGAAAAGCAGGTAAAGAACTCAATTTCGCTTTTTGCGATGGTGATTAAACTTTTTCCCCCTTAATTTCTGTTGAATTTGATAAATTTCTCATCTATAATTCTATATGACGAAAATTGATTTTCCTGTAAAGTTTTTTATAATACAATATTAGCAAGGAGGTAGCTATGACGTTAAAGAATATAGGCAAATTTATCATTTTAGGAATGGCTTTATGTATTTTTCTCGGTTTTGGTTCATTGCATGCGAATGCACAGGGCGGATGGAGCACTTCGCATTTATACGGCGGAGCGGCAACTGATCGCATTTATTCGCCTCAAAACACCAGTGACGGTGGTTATATAATGGCAGGTTATACATCATCATTTGGTCAGGGCGGAAATGATGTATGGGTAGTCAAGATTGATGCAAACGGTGCACTTCTGTGGCAGAAAACATACGGTGGTGCGGGAGCTGATGCTGCTTCTTTTATTCAGCAAACGGTTGATGGGGGATATATCGTTGCAGCGCAAACCAGTTCATTTGGCATTTCATCCGATCTATGGATACTGAAACTTGATGCAACGGGTGTAGTTACATGGCAGAAGAATTATGGTGGTACCGGCACTGAGGGTGCAAGCACTATGATTCGTCAGACGCCGGACAACGGTTATATTGTATCAACATATACAACATCATCAGGCGCAGGCAGTTATGATATTTGGGTACTGAAGTTAGATTCCACCGGCACAATAACCTGGCAGAAGACGTACGGTGGAACAAGCTCTGATTATGCGTATTCGATTCAATTAACAAGTGACGGCGGTTACCTCGTTGCAGGAGCAACCAATTCGTATGGCGCTGGTTCAAGCGATTGCTGGATTCTGAAACTGGACAATACCGGAGCACTCACCTGGCAAAAAACATTTGGCGGCGTTAATGATGAAGAAGCTACGGAAGCACAACAAACCAGCGACGGTGGTTACATCGTGGGAGCATACACGAATTCGTTTGGAACATCGGGATTCAATCTGCAAGTCATTAAGCTGGATTCTACCGGTACAGTAACATGGGAGAATACCTACGGAGCTGCTGGCAATGATTTCACAAATTCTCTCCAGCAAACAAGTGATGGTGGTTTTGTTATTGCCGGTATTACTGATTCATCAGGATTGGGCGCAGTTGAAGGATATGTGCTGAAAATTGATTCTGCAGGAGCCATCGTCTGGCAGAACACCTACGGTGCAAGCACACACGACTACATTTATACTGCACGCGAAACGAATGATAACGGAATTATTGTAACAGGGAGTTATTCTTCACAGGGGGCAGGCTCTGCTGATGCGTGGATCTTTAAACTGGGTAGCAATGGTGAAATGAATTCACCGTGCACTTTCAGTATTAACGGAATATTCGCTATAGCAGCTTCCGCTGTTACTGTTAATGATACAACTATTACCCCCGGAATTCCTGTATTGGCGGAAGCTGTTACTACTGTTGTGGGGACAGATTCTAATGCAATTGATACGCCTATGTGTTCGGTACCCTGGGCGCATGCTTATGGCGGAACAAATTATGATTTTGCTAATTCGATACAGCCGACAAGTGATGGGGGTTTTATAATGGCAGGAGCTACCCTTTCATTTGGCTCGGGATTATATGATGCCTGGGTTGCCAAACTCGATGCTGAGGGACACATCGTTTGGCAAAAAACATACGGGGGCAGTGAGAACGATGAAGTACGTTACATACAACAGTGCAGTGACGGCAATTACATCTTTACGGGTAAAACGGCATCATATGGAGCAGGAGGTGTTGACTTATGGCTCGTGAAAATTGATGCTAACGGTTCCATCCTATGGGATAATACTCACGGAGGAACAAACTGGGATGCAGGCATATACGTGCATGAAAATACTGATGGAACTTTTCTAGTGACAGGTGCTACCATGTCTTTTGGTGCGGGATTGGAAGATGTTTGGTTGATCAAAGTAGATGCAACAGGAGCACTACTTTGGGAGTACACTTATGGCGGCTCTGCCACGGATGGGGCTTTTTATGTCAAGGATACTTCAGATGGAGGTTATATCATTGGCGGTTCTACCAATTCATTTGGTGCAGGTTTAGTAGATTTCTGGATTCTGAAGCTTGATTCTACAGGAGCTGTAACATGGCAAAATGCATATGGCGGAGCAAATATGGAATTAATGCAGGCCATGCAGCAAACAACTGATTCTGGTTTCATAGTAGCAGGCTCCACGCAATCATTTGGTAATGGCGGTAACGATATGTGGATTCTCAAGTTAACCAGTGCAGGTGCAATTACCTGGCAGAAAACATATGGTGGCAGTTATGATGATTCAGCTAATTCAATACAACAGGTTGCCTTAGGTAGATACATCGTGGCGGGAAGAACCGCAGCTTTCGCTAGTTACATTGATGATATGTGGATCCTTCGACTCAGTTCCACAGGCGATATTATATGGCAAAAAACGTACGGTGGAGCTGGTGATGAGGAAGCACAATTTATTCGCCAGACTCCTGATATTGGATATATCGTTGCAGGTGTTACTGATACATTCGGTGCTGGTGCTCAGGATGCCATGGTCATGAAACTTGATGGGTACGGAGATATTTTATCTTCATGCGAATTCATTGCTGATACCAATGCTACACCGGTAGATTCTACCGCAACAGTAACTGCTACTACTGTTGCTCCAGTAGTGCCTACTTCAATAATACAACATCCGGTCATCACAGTTACTGATTCTACTGCCACGGAAACCAATATATGCACATGTGCGAATCCTTCCGGAGTGACTAACAACACTGCTGCGGATGTTAATGAATGCGAAGATACAGGTGTTCAAATAACATGGCAAGCAGATCCTGGAGATTGGGGAGATGGCGGCATCGGCTTACGTAATTATGATATCCTCAGAAATGGCATAGCCATTCTCACCAATATTGTTTACGGAACCACTTTCTTTATCGATACTACCGGAACGAATGATGTGACTTACACCTATGCAGTGCGCTACAATAGCGGATGCAGCAGCAATACAGTAACCGTGGGAGCACAAGCTGCTGACATTGTTGACCTGACTCCTCCTGCGAATATAGACAACACACTCTTGCTCAGCAAATCAGGAACCACTGACGTTGTGCTTGATTGGATAGATATCGCAGATGCTGCTTCATACAATGTTTACAAGACCGAGGACCCAACATCACCATTCCCCACTGGTTGGACACTACTGGCACAACCTACAGCAAGCACTTACCCTGATCCAGTCCTGAGTACACTGAATAATTACTATTACAAGATACTTGCAGTCGATTCATGCGGCAATACCAGCTCCAATTAAGCGTCCCTGGATTTCCTCAAAGTATCGATGTAGTTGAATTTGCATCAAGCATGTCCCAAGTAAAGGGACTAGTCCCTTGATCGTGAAATTCTTGCATTAATGGCAAGAAAAAAAATTGAACGCAAAGAACGCAAAGAAAAGAATAAGGCAGTTGCATTGCGATACTACATTCTGCAGCAATGCATTATTTTTTCATTATAAAAAATACAGAAGCATGCCGCTCTGGACTCTTTCTGACATTGTCTATCTCTTCCTGCTCTGGATCCAGCAATTCAAGAAATTCTTCGTCATCAGCATGCTGCACGCGGAGTTTGTCAAATTCCTCCTGCAAGGGCTTGTAGTACTCATCCCACCATATCTCTTTTGACAAATGAAAATAAGTAATCAGTTTATATCCGCAGGTATGTATTAGTTCGAGTTTCTTTGTGATATGTTGAACATCATCATGAATGACTAAATAACCATTTGGTTTGAGCCATGGTTTCCATTCTCTTAAGCCTTTTTCAAAACCAATAAACATTATAGAACCTTCCGCCCAAATAATATCAAAAATCTCATTAAAAAAACTCAGTGCAAGGAGTGAGCAATAAACAATTGATATTTTGCCGGCAAAACTGGTCATTTTTACCTTTTCCCTGAATTTATCCAAAGATGATTGATCAATATCAAATGCCACGACATGACCTTTGCTAAGCCTTGCAAGTTCCACAGAAGGCGCACCTGCCCCACAACCAATATCTAATATGAGCGGTCTTTCAAGAACAGGGAGCAGATGAAACGCCCTGGTCGTGTATTGAACAATGCGTTCTCTCACCTGTTCTTTACAATTCTTAATAATATCATTTGCATTCATTTTTGTTCCCGGATAATTGTCCATTCGTTATGGCATTTGTCATATTTTAGCAAGAAAATGTATTCTTTGCGAGCAATCCCGAACACATTGTCATTGTGAGTTTGCCGAAGGCAAACGTAACAATCCTTAGCGGATTAGAAGCAAGTCCGTTACCGATTGCCACGCTTTGCTTCACAAAGCTCACAAAAAATGCAAGGATTACTGTCCCCTGATCACTGCCCACTGACTACTGTTCCCTGACCACTGTCTATTCCTATTACCTACAACCGTGGTATCCAACGGGGAACTTCCTTCATGTAGGATTCATAAGCTTCGCCTAAGGTGTGCACTAATATTACTTCTTCGTAGCGCGCAATGTAATCATAAAAAATAAAAATAATTATCCATAAACCGAATGAGATCAAGGAGAAAGTGAAAAATACAAAGCCAAGATAAAACAGGATGGCTCCCAGGTAAATAGGATGCCTGACTTTGGTAAAAATTCCTTTATTAATCAATATTGCTTTTTCATGCACTTCGCCAAAGATAACATCATGTCCTTTCTTGGCAAAGTGAAGCTCCCCGACCAAAGGTCGGGGCTTCTTTAGTTCAGGAATTAAACAACGTC
>MFGW01000199.1:0-952 GCA_001780385.1 Candidatus Fischerbacteria bacterium RBG_13_37_8
TGATAGCATATATCTATTATTATTGCAAGTAAGCACTAGATTTATTTATTACATGAATTGCCTTTGCATAGAGCAGCATGAAGAAAAAAGATATAAAGTTCTTAAAGGACGTGAAGTTCATGAGAGTAAAAAAAGCGCTAACATTGATTATTTAAGAAAACGTATTGGATGCACCGGAAAAGAATTAGATGTTAGTATGGCTTCAGAAAGATATCATATTGCAGGAATTGTAGATGAAATATTAATGTTTTCAGACGGCAGCATGGCGCCACTTGATTATAAATATGCTGAATACCGGGATGTTCTTTTTAGTACTCATAGATATCAATCTATCTTTTATGGATTATTGATCAAAGAAAATTATCATAAGGAAGTAACTCGAGGCTTTATTTGTTATGTAAGAAGCAAAAATAAAATAAAGGAAATAGCTATTGAAGAAAAGCATTATCTTGAATTGATATCTATTATTCGCATGATTATTGACATATCGCAAAAAAGCTATTATCCTAAAGGTACAAAAATGAAGAATAAATGCATTGATTGCTGTTATAGAAATATCTGCGCATAGTTCCTTGACAATCGAATAGAAGTGCTTTTTATACAAAAGCTAGATAGATTTAGTTTTTGTGAATAAAATGAATTTATGACAAAATTCACGCAAGAAATCATGAAATCGTTGCTATAACATAATTTCAAGAAAGCGATTTTCTGTAAAAGACTGGCAAAAGATGCTATTTTTATTTCAAGATTCTCTATTTTTTATGGTAAACAAGCTATTCAAAATATCGAGCAAAATGCGAATAGCTCAAAGTTTCCAAGAAATTTGGTCTCTAAGTGCAGCTTCCATTAAAACAAGGATTGAAACTATTCAAAAACATACATGGAAGGAAGAAACTATATTCTCCCTAATGATATTAAGAAATTAACAAAATCAGTCCTTGCACATAAACTG
>MFGW01000199.1:993-1630 GCA_001780385.1 Candidatus Fischerbacteria bacterium RBG_13_37_8
CTGCAGAATTGTGAAGATATTATCTATATCCTGGTTGGATGCTCCTGCATGCAATGCACCTTTAAGGTGAGAATGTAGTTGCTTGGGCCATCCTGATATGATGAGTATGGTAATAATAATATACTCCCTGATTTTAATATCCAGGTAATGGCGTGAAAGCACTTTTCCGTACCCTTCAACCAGCATCCAATTAGCTACCTCCGGGTGCATGCGATTTACTTTTGCATGTAATTTATCAGCATTGTTGTCATAAATCCTTTTAAATAATTTAATACCGCGTTTTTCCCAATGGCTCCAGCTTTTCTTCCGTTCAATCTTAAAGTCAGCTCGCCGGTTCTCATGCTTCATTAGAATTTCAAAAGCAGTCATCATAGCCGGGAAACCGAGAAATAAATAGCTCATCAGTAAGGCTTCATCCAACACAACTGTATCCCCATTATTCTTAAGATAATCTGAAAATTCTTGATCCAGTGTTTCCCAATCTCTAAGTGCTACAAAAGCTGTTATTCTAATTAATGATTTAATAGTTTCTTGTTTCATTGGTAAATTAGTTTAAGGTTCAAGGTTCAAAGTTCAAGGTTTCCTTGAACTTTGCTGTAGGGGCAGACCTATGCGTCTGCCCTTTTTTAAAATATTA
>MFGW01000199.1:1740-8004 GCA_001780385.1 Candidatus Fischerbacteria bacterium RBG_13_37_8
GTCCAATACCCTGCAGTGGTGAGAGCGCGCCGAGAAGCACATGGTATTGTCCTTTATACATGCCTGATTTTTCAATAGTAAATAAATTATGAGGTTCCTGGACGACACATATGGTTGTTTTATCTCTAGTTGTTTCATTGCATATTCCGCAGGTAACTTCTTCTGATATATTAAAGCAGATTTTGCAGTACTTGATTTTTTCCTTTACTTCGATGATAGCTTCCGCTAATTTTTTTGCTTCTATACCGGGTATTTTGACAATATGATAAGCGAGTCTTTGTGCGGTTTTAGGTCCGATACCGGGAAGCTTATTTAGCTCTTTCTTTAATTTTTCTATGCTTTTTGATTCAATAAGTTTTGTGCTCATAATACAATTGAGTAGTAATTATAGCATAATAGAGGGAGGGGTCAAGGATTCGAGGATTCAAGGGCTGGCGAATGAAGCGTTCGCTACGCTGTCATTATGAGCTTTGCGGAGCAAAGCGTAATAATCCTGCCGCCATTGTCATTGTGAGTTTGCCGCAGGCAAGCGTAACAATCCCTAACGGAATATTAGAAGCATAGTCCGTCAAGGATTATTACACTTTGCTTCGCAAAGCTCATAATGACAGGATGGGGGGATTATTACGTCCCGCTGGCGCGGGACTCATAAAGACTGTTGCTATTGACATTATATTTTTTTGGAATGATAATATACTATAGTGGTGAAAAATAATGAAAAATAAAATATGGGAGAAAAAAATAAATTGACTGGAGGTGTTCCATGATTAACAAAATAGTATTAATTCTCTCTCTCTCTCAGTGTAGTGAGAGCAGAGGAACCGGGTAACGGAGTGCTTACGATGGAGCAGCGTATTGCATGTCAAGCAGCTATTGAAAAAGTATATTACGAGCATCGAATATGGCCGCAACAGAACGAAAAATTGAAACCAGCATTTGAATCAATGATTACAAAGGAATTATTGCAGAGCAAAGTCGAAAATTATTTAAAGAAGACAAATGCACTAAAGGAACATTGGAACGAGGAAATTACTGGTCAGAAATTGCAAAATGAGATAAAGAGAATATCGATGAACACAAAGAATCCTCAGATGCTCAAGCAGTTATGGACGGTATTAAATAATGATCCACGTTTAATTGCGGAATGTTTAGCACGACCGTTGGTTGTGGAGCGAAGGATGAACAGTTTATTTTTACAAGATCGGCGCATACATGAAGAAATACGTCAAAAGGCAGAAAATGAGGTAAGCGCATGTAGTGATGCAAATTCAATGATATTGATGAAAGGCGTTTATAATGAAGTTGAATACAGAAAGGATAATAGTAATGGAAAAGATGAGTATAAGGTAATAATTGAAGGTGAAGAGATTTTTTTAGCGGAAGAAGAATGGGATGCAATGATTATGCGTATAATGAATGAATTTGGAGGAGAAGCCAATCAAGCAGATGATTCATGGGATGTGATTATGCAAATGATATCAGTAGGAACTATGAGCGGGATAAAAGAAAGCGAGCGAAGTTATTATATAGTAGGATTATTATCTAAAGGTAATAATAGTATAAAAATTGCGAGAGTAGGATGGGAAAAGGTAAGATTCGAAGAATGGTGGTCAGAACAGGAACAAAGTGTTTTAATAGAAGAGCCGGAATATGATTATGAAATTAACGAAATTGAGCAATTTGATTGTATTGATGATACATGGAGTCAGACAGCAGGACCTCCAATGGAAAGGGAATTACACACAACGGTATGGACGGGGACTGAAATGATAATCTGGGGTGGTTTTAATAGCAGCAATTCAAAACATTATAACACAGGAGCACGGTACAATCCTTGTAAATCTGATTGGGAAGCATATAAACCGACCTCAGTAATATATGTCCCGGAACCGCGGCATTCACACAAAGCAGTCTGGTCTAATGAAACCTCGCAGATGATAGCCTGGGGAGGATATTGGAGCACTGTGTACGGAACGGCAGCAACAAATACAGGAGGTCGCTATTGCGCAATTCCTGAATCATTCAGCATAGAATGCGTGCCGTCAGAGCTTTGTACGATGCCCGGCGCTATGGAGACAGTAGTATGTACAATAACCTGGTTGAGCCAACAAAGCGGTTCTGTCTCTTTGATGTGCTATAATCCGGAAGGAAGAGTTGATTGTTATTTTGAGCCTGAGGTTATACACTTTCCAGAAACAGAAAGTGTTTTAACAATGTACATAAACAAGACTATAGAGGATCCATTAATTTCTTTACAAATAAAAGCTGAATCAGGAGAAACATGCCATTATGAGTATGTCACGATGCACATTCCTCAATTAGAAAAAGTGGAACCGTATTCAATTCCTGTAAGTGGGAATGTTGAAATTACAGTTACCGGAAACGGATTTGATGCTGGTTCATATATCATATTACGATCGACTGCGTTGCCAGCAGATGTAGAAGTAGATGCATACGACATCAAATACGCAAGTTTAAAATTTAACGCGCCGGCAGTTTCAGGTCCAATGCTTGTAGATGTATGTATTAGTTCGCGCTATTTACCCTGTTCAGGAAAGGAAGTATGTTTGAAGGAAGCGCTTGCCTATCGACCTGAAGTACCTGGTGATCTTGTGAATACACCTTTTACGCCGCAGATAGGAACGATAGCTGGTGAGACACCTGTAAGTTTTTATATAAAGCCGGAAATAATAGAGCAACAATTGTGCGAGGTTAAATTTGATGGGATAGCGGTGCAGTATGATGAATATGTGAGCGAAGGGAAAGTCGTTGCATATTCACAGGCGCATACTCCAGCGGAGGTAACTGTGGAATTATGCACATGTCCATTTAAATCTAAGCAACAATGTTATCCAATAGTCAATAAATATACTTATGCGACATTTGGATATGTTGGAGGAGATGCTGAATCAATACAGGTAGTGAATACCGATGATAATGAGCTTGTCGATTTTCATGCATTCAGTACGGGGATACAATCTGAGATAGCATTGAAAGCACAGATGCGCGCGGCAGCATTTTCATTGGATACAGGAGCAATGCAGTTGCCATTTGAAGTAGCGGGCAGGTATGCGTTTGCGATAGTAGGAGACAGGCTCATGATGATACATACAGGCACAAGCGAGATATTAGCAGAAGGGCCGCCGATGCTTCCGCCGTATATATCAGACAAAAGTTATAAGGATATAGATGTTGCAATGGTACAAGACAAGAATATAATAGTAGTAGCGACAGATGAATATATAACATTTCCACCGGGAGCGCCCTGGGGAGCGATAGTGACATTGCAATATAACGAAGTGACAGAGCAGATAACTATAATAGATACTGAGTATTTGCCGGTGGGACCAGGCAGCACGATAAAATTGGTAATGCAGGGAAATGTAGCGTATGTGACAGCATGGTATTTAGATGAAACGGGCGCGATAATGCAGACAATGGCGCGAGCGGAGATAAACACGACGACCGGAGAAGTCGAGAATATGCAGTTGTTGGCAGTAGATGAAGAGATGCTGGATTTAGAAGGAGTATTTAATATAGGAGCCAGTTCGCTGTATGAAACAAACGGGTGCACGAATGGAGCCTTTGATTGTGTCTATTATGTGCTGCCGAAATCGAATAATTATGGAGTGGTTGATTTTAATTCACAGAATTGCGCATGTGGAGCGCCGGCAGCGCTTGTTAACATGCCACAGGATATTGCAGTTGGGAAAGTAAAGATATCTGAAACGGAATACGACTGGAGAGGATTTATAGTGAATGCGCCGCTTAATGATCCGGATGTGCAGAATAATACCTGGACGAGAATATATGACTTGTTGACGGGAAATGCTCAACAAGATGATCCTTTATCTTTGGGCGGCATAACTCCTGTAGCATGCGAGATGAGGAAAGATTATCAGAAGATTGCTGATAAAGTGTTTGTGGTAAATAGACACTCATTAGATTCACTTAATCAGAATGACATATCAATAATCGATCTTGGAACGAATCAATTGATACCGCCAGGAATCAAAGAAATTCCTGATGGTTTTTATCCTTATACGATAGCAATACAGGAAGTATTAGGCGATATGAATTTTCTTACAGCAGCGCGAACGACCGTTGAAATGATGCTGGATGAAGATTTTACAAATCCTCAAAAAAGACAAGTTTTATTGAACAAGTTGGAAGTAATTGAGAAATTAATAGAAAGCCCTGCAAATAGTCAAGCGGTGATAGCAAATACCAAAGCATTTGAGAATCAAGTCGATAATTTCCTATCAAATGCGCAGCGTAAAGAAGAGTTGATATCATTTGCGGAAGCGCTAATAGCGTCAATAGAATAAAAAGAATTCTACGGGGAAGATTATGCTTTTACACATAGCATAATCTTCCCTTATTTTTTGAGATTATGAAGAAATTTATTTTCATAGCATTATTAAATATTATTTTAATATCAATTTGTTCCGCTGAGAAAGAAATTATATATAATTCTGAAAAAGGATATTGTGAAGTGTGGGATACTGACAGGAATATGTTAATCACGCGAATACTGGAAAGATCAGATTCCGTTACAACGAGAATAAATGTGTTCCCATACCAGCAAGGATGGCCTGTTTTAATGCCTTATTCCATGGAATATCCATTAAATATTGCGGATCTTGATAATGATATGAAGCAAGAAATAGCTTTTATGACAAAGATAGATTGGAAGATGAATTTATTTAATCATGCGGGTCAGATTAAAGGAGGGTGGGAAGATGTAAAAATGTATTGGATTGCTGCATTGGCAGATATTAACAATGATAGCAAATTAGAAATAATAGGATCGGTAAGCAATTCCGTAATTCAGTTTGGTGCAGGAGTAAGAGAAATAAACTCGTCAATGTTGAACGGCTTTCCAAATCCTCCAGATAGAACATTCATTTCATCATCAGTAGGAGATGTAAACAGAGATGGTAATAATGAGATACTATTTGCTCCTTATGCTAAAACAGTTTATTTAGGTTTATACATATTAGGTTCATGGGGAGGATTATTACCGGCATTTCCTGTATATTTTGCTGAAATTCCTCCAAGTGGACCAACCGGGCTAAATTATTCTAATCCTACTATTGGAGATTTCAATAATGATGGTATGATGGAAATTGCTGTAGCTGCCGGCAATAGAAAGCTTTATATATTCAGCACAGATGGATGCATTTTACAAGGGTGGCCGGTAGTATTTTATTTAGGAGGCAAAATAGATGTAAATCCTCCAGCCTTAGCTGATATTGATGGAGATGGCAAACTCGAATTATCGACAACAGATAGTAATTTTTTAAAGAAATTATATGTCTTTAATGAAGATGGGAGTTTGGTGGAAGGATTTCCTGTAAATTTAGGAGAAATTGCGTATTGTTCTCCATCAGTAGCTGATATTAATAACGATGGTAGTTTAGAATTGTTTGCAGCAGGAGGTTCCGGGAGAATTTTTGCTTTCAGCAAGGATGGGAAGAATTTGCCTAATTGGCCTGTGGATGCGAATATACCTACGGGATGCATTGGTTTTATGAATCCCCCGAACGTAGGAGATATAGATGGAGATGGAGAAATGGAAGTAATAGCTGCCGGCATGAATTGCCAGGGATGTCCCGATGGAATTATCATCGCGTATAATTTAGATGGAACACTTGTAGATGGTTTTCCCATAATAGAGACAGATTATTCTTTTATCCGTGGAGTGCCTGTATTATCGGATTTAGACAATGATGGGGATATAGAGATATGCGTGCATAGTGAGCATTGTTTGAACAGTGATGATCCTGCGTATGTATTTTGTTATGATTTACCGTATGCATATGATAAAACGAAGATAGCGTGGCCCGGGTATGCGCATGACAGTCAGCACACCGGGCGGTATGTGAATCCTGCGGTGGAGCCGCCGGTGGTGACTGCGATAGTGCCGGTAAGTGATTCATACCGTGGAGGGCGGAAAGCAATAATAACGGGTGAGCATTTTCTTGACGGAGCGCAGGTATTCTTTGATGGAGTGCCTGCGACGGACGTGCAGGTGATAAATTCAACAACGATTTATGCGACCATCCCTGCGCATAAACCATGTTTTCGATTCATTAATGATATATCGGTATCACCGTATGAATTATCGAGTGAGCTTGTAGGGCAATTAGTAAAAGCAGGAGAGGAACAACTTGGAGCCGGCAGGGAGAATCTGAATGCAGTACTGAATCGAGCAACAAGTGTGCCACCGGGTGGTGGATGCATTGTGAATATAGTAGTAGT
>MFGW01000199.1:8017-10915 GCA_001780385.1 Candidatus Fischerbacteria bacterium RBG_13_37_8
GATCAGCGTCAGGGAGTACTGCGAGCCGGGTTTACCTACACCGGTTACGAGAGGCCAAAGGATGATATTGTATTGAAGGTGAGCAAATATGCGCCGATGGGTACATTTGAGAATAATGGAGCGAACTGGCGGTGGATGAATCCGAAAGGATTATGGTGGATGATGCAGGACAGTTCGGATTGTGTGCCGAAGCCATACCCGTCGGGAAGCGTGGTGGCGTATTATGGCGATCGTTATACTTGTACTTATGATACAGGGGCACGGAATTACGGAGGATTGGAGAGTCCTGCTATCACGGTAGATAGCGCTGATGCGAAGTTACGATTCCGATATTACCGGGATGTGGAGTATAACACGGCACGCAATGCAGATAAATTTCGTGTAGTAATAAAGTTGAAACCAGTGCCACCGCCGTGGGATGAAGGAGTAACGATCTGGAGTCTTGATTCTACGGTGCCATCGGAAGGAATGTGGGTACAGGCGCCGGAGTTATCGCTGGCTGATTGGGTGGGGCAGGAGATATGGGTATTTTTTGAATTTGACACGGTAGATGAAATAGATAATGCACATGACGGCATCGCAATAGATAATGTGGAGTTGGTAGGAGCACACTGGTCAGCATGGGCAGAAACTTCTGGCGAAGTGATACTTGAATGGAGTGGAGGTTATCCGAAGTATTTTGTGTATCGCGGGACGAATCCGGATTTTGTGAATGAGGTGCCGGAGCTGCGATCCTACCAGCCTTTCAAGAATAAGCATGAAAATACACTCAATGATGACCAGAATTATTATTATAAGGTAAGGTAATCCCGTCCTTTTGTCATTATGAGTCCCGCGCCAGCGGGACGTAATAATCCGTAACGGTTATTAGAAGCATAGTTTGTTAGGGATTGCTTCGTTTGCCTTCGGCAAAGCTCGCAAAGACGGTATGTTAGAGATTGCTTCGTTTGCCTTCGGCAAAGCTCGCAATGACAGCGCGACCGTCGTCCCACTGGTGCGGGACTCATAATGACTGCAAAAAGGACATGTGTAGCCTAAAGAGTCATATTCCAGGAATGAATGGTCATAACAGGATGCAGAAAGAACCGTATTTACGCCACTTTCTTATATAATAAGATGGAGAGAATTAGGCATAAATCTTGATTGTATATTCTTGTTATGAATCTCTTAAGGAGAAAAACAATGAAAATAACAACAATGATTTCATTAATAACGGTACTTTTACTATCGCATATATACGCGGTTGCTGAAGATGGAATAATGCGGGATGATTTTGTCAGAGTAAGTTATGTTGAGGGAAATGGTGTCATTCATCAAGGATTCAATCAAAACGATGAACAAATATCCATGAATTCTTTGGTTACTGAGGGTGACAAGGTAGAATCATTTAGCGGCTCCCGAATAGAATTAATGTTTGCCAATGGCGTTATCGTTCGAATGAATGAAAATACGACTATTCATTTATTATCATTAAATGGCGAACGAGAAAAAACAATAATTATCAGACTGGCGCAGGGAGATATTATTGTCGATTCCTCCATCTCTAATATCCAGGAAAATAGTTTTCGCATTGATTCGGTTGATTGCAGTATTTATCTGATTCAGCAAGGTGTTTTTAGAATTGTTACCATGCAATATACGGATGTAATGGTATATAGTGGTGTTATTGAAACAGCGACTGAAAGTAATTCGTTTTCTCTGCATGCAGGTCAAAGATTGTTTGATATCGGAACAGGCAATTCAGTGCCGGAATATTTTAATACGTTTTCCAATGATAGTTTTTCTACCTGGAGTGAATCGAGGTCCAATAATTACGGCAACAAAAGAGTACCCAGGGAATATTCCGGAGATATTTCTCCTTATGACATGATAGAGTTAGAGGATTATGGTAAATGGAGATATGAACCTGATTACGGAAATGTATGGGTACCGGATGTAACAGTTGAATGGAGACCATATTATTACGGTTCATGGTCATGGTATCCTTCGGGATGGGCATGGGTATCTTATGAACCCTGGGGATGGGCTCCTTATCATTATGGTAGGTGGCACCACAGTGTTTCAATAGGATGGTTCTGGATTCCACGTCCTGTTTTCGGACTCAGTTGGGTTGCATGGCATAGCTGGGATAATTATGTTGGATGGTGTCCGCTTGATTATCATGATAGACCAATATTTTTTGGCTCCGCAACTCGTGGACATTATTATAGACCAAACTCAAGAAGCTGGACAGTTATTCCAAGGACAAAACTCGGTCATCGCGAAATTTATAAATATGGAATAGATAATATGGCTGATAATGATTCATTTCTTATTGATAATGCAAGAGTTATGAAAAGCACAGAATTTCATTATCGGCCCAAAAGTCTTCCCTCGTATAAACCATCCACTGAAAGCGGTGAAAATAATCAAATGAGACATGAATACAAAGAATTTTATCGCAAACCAATGCAGAAAACTAATAATGATGGAACTACAACTTATCAAAATCCGAAAAGCAAGGTAGATACAAGAAACCTGAATGATGGCAACAGTGAATTTCGAAAATTTAAAGAGAACCTGGAACAGTATAGACCTGCTCCTTCGCATAAGGAAAGACAAAACGATTCGAATACAACAGGTGAGCAGAAAACATACCGGGGAACCACACCTGAATATAAGAAACCAATGAAAAAAAATGAAAGCGGCAATAGCACTACCGAAAGGGAACAGAATCGAAATAATACGACCGATCCAAAGAAAAATGAAAGTCATGATAGAGATATGTATAAATATTATCCAAGGGATAATAGTGATACATACAGGGATAAATCATACCGGGACGGAAATCAATCGGGAGAACGGTCAAGTACGCAAAGCAGGTATGAGAATTCAACAAGGGAGAATAAATATCCTACC
>MFGW01000199.1:10928-13535 GCA_001780385.1 Candidatus Fischerbacteria bacterium RBG_13_37_8
TCTTCTTCTAAAAGCTCATCACATTCCTCATCGGGTGGCTCTTCCTCCCGTTCATCAGGCAGCCACTCTACTCCAGCAAAAAGAAAATAAGAATGTTATTTTTTGTATTCGGCAATTACTGTAGTATGGATGCCGCCCCTGAGATTAAAATCAGCGGTAATTTTCATTGACCTCGGTTTGCACGCCCACACAAGATCATCAAGAATTTTATTCGCCACTGCTTCGTGAAACGCTCCCTCATTTCGATACGACCAAATATATAACTTTAATGACTTCAGTTCTATACACAGTGTATCAGGAATATATGCAATGGTAATGGAAGCAAAATCCGGCTGCCCCGTTTTGGGACAAAGACAGGTAAACTCCGGACATTCTATCACTATTTCATAATCCCTTTCAGGTTTTGGATTATCAAATGTCTCAATTAAAGTAACCATTTCTTTTTTCATAAAGAAATACTCCTACTCTATGCTATCTGAAATTACTTGAAATATCAAAAAATGAGTATGTATTCAGTTAAGAGAGGTAAAGGTAGAGGTTAAGGTAAAGAGAAAGAAAAACCTAATTATTAGCTCTCTCAACCTTTACCTCTACCTCTACCTTAACCTCTCAGCGTTTATTGCATGTAAATAATTTCTGCGTCTGAAGGTGCAGAAAAAATAAATATCTTCGGATCGATCTCAATATTGAGCATTATCTCTGAAAAAGTGAAAGAATTCCAATTACCGGTAGGTTCATTAATTGTAATTTTTGACAGTACGTGGAGCGTGTTGTCAATTTCAGTTTCTACCGTGCTTATTTCATCATTAAGCACAATCGGTTCGAGAAGCAGTCGGGTAATCTTTGGTGTTTCATTTATCTGTTGAATCTTGAAATGAGCTTCGATATTGCAACTGGTTATTAATTTAAGCCAGACTGTTCGTTCCTCGGATATATCAGATTTGATAACCTGATTTTCCTCGGCATCGTAAAAATAAAAATATTTTCCGTCTGACATGAAAAAATTACCTGATGGCTGATCATAAGTCATTGTGAGCAAATTAGGAGACTGGAAGAGAAAGGAACCTTTTTCCGAAGCAGTTTCTCTTGTGAGAGCGTTGTAATAGGATTGAACGAATTGTGCCTTAAACGAATTGATCTGCTTGCAGGTATCGATAAAATTCTGGATGCCTGCTTTAGTTGCATTTTTTGTATCAAGCGTTTGTGCAGTTACTTTTACCGACAAAATAGTTGCACTTATTACGCATAGCAACAAAAATATTTTCAGGATTTTAGGGGCTCTGTATTTTATAAGTTGATTGTAATTGAATATGGTAGTTATTTTCAAATCTTTTCTTTTGCAATTCCCGAAAAGAAATTCATCTGCACTTTGTGCCTTTGAGGGCGGACACATAGGTACACTCCTACACTCTTTATAACAATTTTCTTTCTTTGGCTACTTGAGAAAGTTGTTCCTGGAAATTTGGATGGGCAATTTTAATAAGTTCCGCAGCTCTTTGCCGCAGATTTTTCCCATGGATATAAGCTACGCCATATTCTGTAACCACATAGTGAATATCTGCTCTTGTTGTTACGACGCCGGCGCCTTGTTTTAAAGTTGGAACGATACGCGATATCTGCCCATTTTTAGCAGAAGAAGGAATAGCAATAATTGGTTTGCCGCCTTTTGAACGCGCCGCGCCGCGTATAAAATCAACCTGTCCGCCAAAACCACTATAAATTGTCGTTCCTATTGAATCAGAACATACTTGCCCTGTAAAGTCTATCTCGATTGCTGAATTAATAGCTATCATTTTTTCATTCTGGGCTACGATAAAAGGATCGTTTGTATAATTAACGGGGTGTGCTTCAAAAAATGGATTATTATCGACGTAATCGTAAAGATTTTTACTGCCAAGAATAAATGTACAGACTGCTTTTCCCTGGTGCATACTTTTTTTATACCCCGTAATTATACCTTGTTCAAGAGCTTCCATGAGCCCATCTGATATCATTTCTGTATGAATTCCGAGGTCCTTTTTTCCCTTGAGCAATCCTAATACCGCATCAGGAATTCCGCCTATTCCTAATTGAAGCGTGGAACCATCTTCAATTAAGTCAGCTATATAATTAGCGATTTGTTTTTCAATCTCGGTGGAAGGTGTGCGTTCTAATTCCGGCAGTGGTTCAGATACTTCAACTATTTTATTCAGTTTTGAAATATGTATAAATGTATCGCCGAGTGTCCGAGGCATTTGATCATTAACCTGTGCAACGACAATAGCAGCACATTCAGCGGCTGCTTTCGATGCAAGTACTTCCACACCGAGACTCACAAAACCATGTTCATCGGGTGGAGATACATGTATGAACGCTACATTCAGCGGAATGAGTTTGTCAGTAAAAAGAGAGGGAATTTCATTAAGGAAAATGGGAACATAATCTGCTTTTCCTTTATTCACGGCTGCACGGTCGGCAGAACCTACAAACAATGAATTATGCCGCATTTTTCCCTGGTCTACTGCTTCCTGCAATGGATCTTCACCAATCATTAATACATGCGTAACAGTTATATTTTCAAGTTCAGTTGCCCGCCCTGCAAGCGCTCGTAATAATGCATAAGGAGTA
>MFGW01000199.1:13610-14991 GCA_001780385.1 Candidatus Fischerbacteria bacterium RBG_13_37_8
TGGGATCAAAGCATTGGTAAGTGTACTGGTTGAAGTACGGGCTACCAATGAAGGAACATTCGGCATAGCAAAATGGATAACACCTTCATCTTTGTATACAGAATCTAAATTTGGAGTCAGGCGTGATGTCTCAATGCAGCCGCCCTGATCAATGGAAAAATCCAGAATGACCGTTCCTTCTTTCATTGTCTTTACCATATCTCTTGTAATAAGTATCGGAGCTCTTTTTCCTGGCTCAAGTACCGCTCCAACAAGAACATCTGCAAAGGTAACGACCTTCGCAAGATTTTTCTTCGTTATTACCATTGTCACAATCCTGCCTATTTTTTCCTCTGCTTCTTCTAATTTATCCCAGCTCGTATCAAGCATATAAACACTGCAGTCTAATCCCGCAAAAGTATGTGCAGCCCAAAAACCTAATGTTCCAGCTCCCAAAATAACTACTTCAGCAGGAGGAATTCCCGGTAAACCTCCTAATAAAATTCCACGTCCACCTTTTTTACCCGTTTCTAATAAATATCCTGCTATCTGTGGAGCTAATCTTCCCGCTATCATACTCATTGGTTTTAATACCGGCAATGTCCCATTTTTTCGCTGTATTATCTCATAGCCAATCGCAGTGAGCTCAAGTTTTTCCATCATCTCGATAAGCGATTGAGTTGCTATTGCTAAATGATGGTATGCTAATATCGTAATTCCTTTCCTGCATAATGAAAGTTCATACGCCTCGGGCCTTTTTACTTTTATTACCATATCTGCTCGCTGATATATTTCTTCCTTGGAATACGTTATTACCGCTCCCGCATCTTCATATGCTTTATCACTGAAACCGGCTTCTGCACCTGCTTTCTTCTCAATATATACCTTTGCACCCATTTCAATTATTTCGTGAACTCCTATCGGATTGAGCCCTACTCGTTTTTCCTGTATTGCTGAATAATCTTCTTCTTTTGGTATACCTATAATCATTATTTCACCTCGTATTTTTGTTAAAGGTTCTCAATGAATTATTGTAGACGAACACAGCTATTATAGCAAAAATCTGAAGAATATTTAATTGTGTTCCTCTACCCAAAATTTTTATACAACATACGTTGTACATTTTCTGTGTCTCTCATTTTCGCTTATTTTTAGATAAAATGCAAGTATCCGTTTCGTAAATAGAAATTGAAGATAAGAAAGGATGAGGTTAAGGTTAAGAAAGAGCGAGGATGAAAAAAGGTCGGGGTAGAGAAGAGAAGAATTATTATTTGATCTTTTACTAACCTTAAATTCAGCCTCAACTCCGTCCTCTCTTTATCCCCCAGCTTTTCTTAACCTTAACCTCTACCTCTGCCTTTGCTGATTATTCACTAATTTTATTGTAGAAATTTAATATGTT
>MFGW01000199.1:15002-17559 GCA_001780385.1 Candidatus Fischerbacteria bacterium RBG_13_37_8
ATAAGTCCCATAGCTCCCTTTGGCGATACCGCTTTTGTATTAAAACCTGATTCATACTTGATGACAGTATAAATAAGCTTCCAATCAATAGAACATTCCCTGGAACTTAGTTTTATCATATCAAGATAAGGATGATTTATATCATTACCCCCCTTCTCTTTTTCTTGCGGAATTGATTTAACAGGCTCTATTCTTATTTCTTTAATCCATGCAACAGGGATGGATATCTCATTTACATCGGTTAATTTTAAGACTATGTAATCGTCTCTTACTTCGTATTCCTGTATTTTTAATTTGTCTCCATGATGAAAAATGATAGTATCTCCATAAAGCCTTTCATGAAATAGAAAAATAATAAATAATAGGCATGCAATTGATAAAATAAGGATGTGTGATTGATATTGTTTATTTATAGAAAAAGTTTCTATTTGCTGCCTCATACTATTAATTATATGATTACTGGTTAATTTTGCAATAATTCATCAACACTGATAAAAAATTTACATAATCCGGCAGGAAAATAGCCAGCTTTTTTCTTGTCAAGTAGACATAACTCAACTTCATTTTCAGTAACTTCCTCATAAATCAATGAAATGGAAATATGCTCAAGTTTGTGTTTCTGAATTAGTGAATTACCAAGTTCAATAATATTTTCATAATAAAGCAGCACAGTCGGCGACGATTTTGTAAAGGCTTTTTTTATTTTGGTAAGATCAATACCAAGAATTTTAATAGAACCAGGAGAACAATGATTATGCTTTTCAAAACTCTCTACATAACGTTTTTTATTTGATTTTTCTACATAATCAAGGAGTGATATTTCTGAATGATGAGAATCTGAAGTGAGGTACAGGGTAATGAAACAATTTGTTTTATCCTGCTTAATTACAGGATCAATAGCATCCTTAGCCGCGCCAAATATTAATCCATACTTTGGATCTATCCTGAATAATGAATCTATGTTTTTAAGTTTTAATTCTATTTTTATTCTTTTGGCAAGCTTCTCTAATTCATCTTGAATTTTTGATGAGGATTGAAATAAGAAATAATGATTATAATCATTCCTTATATAATCAAATTCAGTTATATAGAAGATTTTAATAGGATAAATATATTCTTTATCTTCTGTTTTATATACTTTATGTACAAAGAATAAGAATTCTCTCAACTTGCTGATATTAAGTAAGACAGCATTATAGTTTTGCTGTGCATATATGTGGTAAACTGAAAGAAAATCTTCAAAAGGAATATTATCGTATTTAATGAATGTTGACACAACTTTCCTATAAAAATGTAATTAATCCAGTTTGATTTTAAGCAATAGTTTTATAGTGACATTGAGCATACCTTTTTGTTTTTCAATTTTTAATTCAACCGGAAGAGTAAGTTGCTGTACAAGGGTATCTGATGTTAATCTAACGATATCGTTAAGCCTCTCTATTGGCGGAGCAGTTTTTTCTATTGACTCTTCCTCTTCAATAGGTTCCTCAGTTTTTTCTTGCTGGGCAATTTTTGATTTGGAAGTTTTCCATGTATCGCCAAGCTTTACTTTTGATTTCTGTGTATCTTCAATAAGACTTTGCAGGGATGTTTTTTTTGGCGATTCTTTTATCGTTTCAATTTCTTCAATTTCTTCAAATTCTTCAAACTCTTCAATTTCTTCAATTTCTTCAAATTCTTCCACCGGTTCAGTAGAATTGTTGAATTGTTCATCATCTTCTTCATTCATAGGTGTTGGGTCAGCAGTATTTTGTACAGCGGATTTGCCCATTTCAACATTTTTCCACTCATTTTCATCAAGACTTAGTTCCTCATCCTTAACGGGCAAATCTGCAATTTCATCATCTGATGGAGATTCATATGATATTACATTTTCTTCCGGCTGAGTTTCTACGGGTAACTTGCGGTGCATTTTTTCTTCAACGTTGCTCAATTGTTCTTTTTGAATTTCTATGGGAGCTGGTTTTATCGGTTCCGGTTTATTTTCTGCGGATTGATCTTCCTTTTTGTCTTCCTGAAAGACTTTTTTATATTGTTTCTGTAAATTTTGCAGTACTATCTTAGTTATGGTTTTCAAACCATCAAGTACTCCTCTGCCATCTGTCGCTACCGTTTCAAAAGAAGGTACCTTGCGCGTATTTATTTGCTTTTCGAGCTCAGCGATAGGTAATATATTTTTCAGATCTCTTTTATTATATTGAATTACGATGGGGATAGTATTGAAATCAATATTGTTGACTTTCAGATTATCTTTAAAATTTTCCCAGCTATCGATATTACTTCTTAATAAATCTGCTTGTGAATCTACGACAAAAACTACACCATCAGCCCCCTTAAGAACAATTTTTCTTGTTGCATCATAAAAAACCTGACCGGGCACCGTGTAGAGTTGTATTTTTACTCGCCAGCTAAAAATCTTGCCGAGTTCTACAGGAAGAAAATCAAAAAATAATGTTCTGTCTGTTTGAGTAGATAATGAAAGCATTTTTCCTTTTACTTTTGCAGGCAGATTTTTATAAATATATTCCAGGCAGGTGGTTTTACCTCCTAATCCGGG
>MFGW01000199.1:17569-20464 GCA_001780385.1 Candidatus Fischerbacteria bacterium RBG_13_37_8
ACAATTTTTGCAGTTAATTCTTTTGCGGAATAATTAAACAAAACCATAGTTTCCTCTTTTGTTACTTTTGTTTAAATTTGAATATTAATTTAATCGGTACAACAATAGAATCATAACGCTTTCTTATTATATTTTCAAGATATTTATGATAACGTTTCTGTACTTTTGCTTTTTTATTCAGAAAGAGGGCAAAGGTGGGCGGTTTAATGAATATTTGGGTCATATATTTAACTTTAACTGGGGTATTTTTATAGTGTCCAAGCGTATAATTGGTCAGATCAGAAGCCAGTAATTCATTTAATTCATGTGTTGCAATTCGTTGACTATAAGCATTATAGAGGTTTTCTAAAACAAGAAAAATAGCATCAATATGCTCATTTGTTTTCGCTGAAACATAGATATGTGGAGCAAAATGAATAAAGCTGAGCCGGTCTTTCAATTCCAAATTGATTAATTTTTGTCCTGCATTTTTATCAGGCAGTAAATCAATTTTATTGATAATGAGAGCGAGAGGTTTATAATGTTTTAATGCATAGCCAGCCAGTTCAGCGTCTATGTGATGAATTTCCTCCATGCAATCAAGAACAAGAAGGATAATATCAGCTTTTTCAATCATTTGTTTAGCTTTAATAATGCTGATAAGTTCGGGCAAATCACGTGCTTTAGATTTTTTCTTAATACCTGCTGTATCAATAAAACAATAAATGCGTTCTTTATAATGAAACGTGATATCAATGCTGTCACGGGTAGTTCCAGGCATTTCACTGATAATAACTCTGTTTTCCCCAAGGAGTGCATTAAGGATTGAGGATTTGCCTACATTAGGTTTTCCGATGATAGCTATTTTAATACTGTCTTCTTTATCTGAATCTATTATTTCAGGGAGAAGAAGCAGGCATTTATCGAGAATCTCGTCTACACCCAGACCATGTTCAGCCGAGATATTGAACATATCTTCAAAACCGAGTGCATAAAAATCTGGATCATGCTGGTAATTTTTTTCAGGAATATCCATTTTATTAATGCAGAGAAATACAGGCTTATTATATTTACGCAGTTTTTGTGCAATTTCTTTATCGAGTGCCGTACAGCCTTCTTTCCCACTGCATACAAAAAGGATAATATGTGATTCATGGAGTGCTGCATCGATCTGATCATTGATCAATTGTTCAATTGAATCGGCGGATTTTGGCATCCAGCCGCCTGTATCAATGACCGTAAAATTATTTCCTCTCCAGTCAGCAGAACCGTACAGGCGGTCACGCGTAGTTCCTTCTATCGGAGTAACTATAGCATGACGTTTCCCGATTATTCGATTAAAAAGGGTTGATTTTCCTACATTCGGGCGTCCTGTTATCGTAATGATAGATTTAGTCTGCATAATTGATCACTGTTGCTTCAGGATAAGAAATGAATAAAATTGTTTTGATGGTGTCAAAAATGAATAGCAGGAACTAAATACCTGCTATAAGAACATTGATCCAGGCAACATCACTTCGTAATTTATTATCCCCAAGTACAAACTGAGCCCTGTATTTTCCAGGACCATAGTAAGTATGAGAAATAATAAACTTATTCTTGAATTCTAATTTTTCTTTGCAGTTAGCCTGGTGTGATGATTTAGAACCATCTCCAAAATCCCATTTTTCTGTAAGACAGGAATACTTATCTTCCTTTCCCTTGTAGTTGATTATTTCTGCTTCAAACACGACAGTGAGAGGCTTGAATCCTTGTTTAGGATGCGCAAATAATGTCAACATAATGGTATCTTCCTGAGTGCTCTTGTTGGTTGTCGCACAATAGCAACAACATACTATGATGATAAGAAATAAGCTCGCTATTTTCATTTCAAATATTCCTTTCTAATAGATTGTAAATGAAATGCATGGAATAAGTCAATTGCTAAAGGGATTGATAGAGCTTCAATTGCTTTTCAGAGAGCGACTGAATATTGAAATGCATCTTACAATAAGCATTACCTTTGGCTGCGACTTTACATGCAGAAGGGTAATTATGCAATACTTCGATTATTCTTTTTGCCAATTCATTGCTGCTGCCTGGTTCAACCAGGTATCCAGTTTCATCATGTTGTATTATTTCTTTTAATCCTTCGATATTGCTTGCTATGACTGGCAATGACATGGCAAGACCTTCCAGGGCAACAATGCCCAAAGGTTCGGTAAGTGAAGGAACTGCCAGCAAGGAAAATTGCGAGAGAAATTGTGCCGTGTTTGTTTGAAAGCCCCAGAATTGAACGTGATTAATAATGCCGAGATCTTGCACCATTCTTATTAAATGTTCTTTTTCTGTACCATCACCAATTATCCAAAAGATAGAGGAAGGATATTCTTTTATAACTGGCGGAATTGCTTTAATAAATATATCAGTCCCTTTATATGTGGCAAGACGTCCGATAAATCCTATGACAGGTTTTTCAGGTAAAACAGGCTCTCGTTTCGGTGGTATGAATTTTGAAAAATCAATGCCATTATAAATTACTTCGATCATGTGCTGTCCATAGCCATTTGTTATTAATTCATGTTTTACTGCTTCGGAGCACGCTATTATTTTTCTATAGTATTTTCTCACCAGTGCATCAACAATATTTTTAGTGAGGATATTTCTTTTACGTAATTGTCTTCTCAGGCTTTGAACAGATGATACACAGGTGATAGGATTGCGGAATAGCATCTTGTAAAGACATACGAGAAGTTCCCCGGAATAAAGATGAGAATGAATAATATCAGGCTGAAATGATTTAACAAATGAATGTAAATGAAATACACCAGGCAAGAGGGCATAGAGTTTTGACCGGTAATTTTTGCTTATTACGGTTATATTATTTTTTGCTGCAAGATGTACCAATTCCCCACTCTTATGAAAACAAAAAATCCT
>MFGW01000200.1:0-4558 GCA_001780385.1 Candidatus Fischerbacteria bacterium RBG_13_37_8
AGTAGTCGCATCTTTTCCTCCCCATACTATCATCTCTGTCCCAGTCCACACCGATACCGCAGATGCCCTCGCTGAAGGAGCTCCCGTGACCTGCGTCGGCGTCCATGTATCATAAGTACATATATCAAAAAGAAAATCCGGTAACGTAAATTCATAATTAGACTTCTCTACTATTAAGCCAAATCTGCTTCCTACACTATTCCACCATTCATCCAATTTCAACTGAACATCGCCATCGGAATTCCTTAGCTCCTGTTGATTGTTCTCCTTAAACTGGCCATAAAAACGCTTATCATTGCTGTACAATTCACGCAGTACCCTGTCAACCAATATTGGTCGCACAAGACACTCCGCAACCTTGTTAGCATCATTTCCAAGTGCAGCAAATATATCCTGCAAAATCCCAGGATTCCTCGTATGCATCGTTATCCGGTTCATCTCCGCTTGCAATTCTTCACCATTTATCGTTCTATTCCAATAATATTCCAACGCATTCGTCTTCTGCAAAACAGCATTCACCTTTGCCCGCATTGCTTCTTCTGGCATCACTTCATGAAATTGTGACTTTACACCAGGATTTGTTGTAGGCCAAATCCGATGATCCCAATATACTTTCTCAATTGCCCTCATACATTCCAATCGCTCTCCATAACTCATCCCAGATGCATATGAACTGCTTGCATACGCTTCATTAGAACCTGCCATATCAGAAAAGCCCACACCAAATGTATCTAATATGAATTCATTATATCCCGATTTCCCAAATACATTCACATTCTTAATTAATAATACACCGCTGACTAATAAACAAAACACAGCTAATTTTATCAAAAGACACACTGTTGATTGGTTCGATAATTGAATATACATTCGTCCCATACTGATACACTCCTTACATTCTAATATTATAAAAAATATTCTATCGCACAAAAAGAAATTATAGTAACGTCGGTAGTCTATGTCAATAGCACGAATTACATCATCTAAAATCTACCCGAAATTGACCTAATTTTTAACCTCTCTTTTTCTGTGTTCCCTGTGGTTTATTTTTTCTCAGACACTCTATGGCAGTGAAAACCAAGGCGGACGTGAAGGCAGCTTCTCATCAAGCAGCTTGCGCCATTTCTCATCGGTGAGCCGGTCATCCATCGGATGTGGAAATTCATAGTAACTGAACATAGGACCTACAGCTATGCCTACGCGTCCATCCTTCGATGCATGTGATATTATTACCCAGTCTATCTTGCCGGTGCCTACTTCGAGGACTTTCTTCGTATTGGTCTCGGTATGTACATCTGCAATAATAGTTGCTTTGAATGCATCATCCTTGCCTTCGAGATTGGTATGTGTGTTCGTCGGTCCGGATGGTTTCTCACCCTCAATCTTTAATGCAGAGGCAAGATCCTCTATGATGCGATTAAATGTCTTATCTATATTCTCTATGTAATTATAATCATCCTCACTTAAAAGCTCACCCTCAAGCTCCTTCTCGGAAATCTGCTGGAGTCGCAACATCATCTCCTTGCTCTGCTCAAGTGAATTCTTTACCGATTCGGTCATGACTCCCTGCTCCTCAAGTCCCTGCAACAAATACTGCACGATGAAATGTGCTCTCGCATACAATTCCGGATTAGGCTCGACATAACCATAATATTTGGATTCCATGGGTTCCGGCATGGCAGATGTTGGCTTCAGCATCATCACCGCACGCGTGTAGCTCTGCTTTACATAAAGAATAGTATCGTGACGTAATTGCGCCCATGATGCTAATGAAGTTATCAATTCCTTGTTCTGCCACATCTGCGTTCGCATCCAGTTCGGATATCCCTTCGGTTTTTCAAAAAGTACCGGTTGTATCATCCAGAGCCATGTATTGTACAAATTTTCTGCCCATTTGCCCTGGTCATAACTCTTCACATGCTTCTTCATCTCCTTAATTTTCTCTGTATAATCGCAATAAGTCGACATGTTTTGTACTGCCATCAATTCATCCGCACGTTTCGAACCCATGGCTGACATGATATCCAATCCACTCGGCATGAACCTGACCACATTATAAAGCTGCTGTTCATCCATTCCTTCACAGTAGCCATAATAGTACATCTCCATCGCTTTCGATGATACCTCGTTCCAATATTTCACCTTGTCTTTTTCCATGTTCGCACACGTATTATAAAACTCCGCCGGTTCACTTAATTGCTGCGTGGTCAGTTTGCATCCTACTACACGCTTATAATGTTCAGAAGCTGGATTAACTCCTACATTATTGTAAACCATATCAGATAATATATGAGAATCAATGGCATACCTTTGTCCAATAAGACGCAAACCTTGCGTGGTGTCTTTCAAATTTCCCACAAGATCAAACTCAAATCCACCCAGTATCTTCGGTCCACGTAACTTGCTCAATTCTTCGCGTATCTTATCAGTTACATCCTTTTTCAATTCTACATCCTGATTAAATCCATAATTGAAAGCTTTGAATACCGCTGCATCATATTCATAAAACGTTAGGTCATCCGATGCTCCCGCAAAAAATCCTGTCACAGTATATATTTTTTTCCATAATTCACTGACTTTGGCAGTCTTTACTGCATCGGTCAATAGTATCGCCTGCTTTGTCCACACAGCACCATTTGCCTTGAATGTCATCCTCCCAAGCCACATCATTGCCTTGAAGTAACGCTTTAATCCTTCACTGGCTGTATAATGACCACGCGGCACATACTGCGAATAATCCTCACAATAGCAAGACTTAAGACAAACCGCAGTGTATAAATCTGCAAATTCCCATTCTTTCCCTTCATACATAACCTTGCCCTTCACTTCCTGGCTGCACCGATATTCCATATCCTTCGGATACAAGCGCTCACTGCAAACTTCCGGGCAATCCTTGCTGAATAATTCATTCTTAAAGAATCCTTTATGTTCCTCAATCATTTTCATTTCATGTTCCACGTCATCCTTAACCATTCGTGGTATCTTGAATTCTGCATCCAGCAATTTTTCCGCCACTGCCAGATACGCAATATTTCTGCGTGAGAGTTCCTTCAATACGGGGTCCCCTAAATTTTTGTATTGCTCCTGCGAAGCTCCTATCGCCGACGTTAATAATTCATTCAACATAGGCGTGAGTTTCTGTATCTCGATATTCTTCAATAATTCATTGAACTCGATATGAAACAGGTGCATCACTGAATCCGTCGTAATCACAATTGGCACGCCGCTTTCATCATACTGCCACTGCCCATCAACCTGGTAGTTTTTTGCTTCATTAAGCTTTTTGTATGCATGCTCAAAACGGTCATTCTCCCCAGGCAAAATAACAACACCATATCTCAAGAAATATGCTTTCTGTTCGGCAGATAGTTCTTTTCCAAATTTTCTCATAATATCCCGCTCATAATTTTCCGGTAGTTTTTTCAATGGCAATGCATATTCTTCATTATCATATTGTTTTGGCATGAATGAATACTTAGGCGGATTATAACTGAGCACCGGTTCATTTATTTTCCCGGCAGTATAAAGCGGTTCCCTTTTGCCCAATGTGCATCCGAAAATGCAATATAACAAAACAAGTGCCGCTGCTGCTATTCCATATAAAACTTTCTTTCTATACATGACACGATACCTCCATATTTTATTTATAGCATAGTATCGGCTATTTTTTCCAGCATCATATTTCCTTTAGATACCTTTTTCTCTCTTAAGTTCCCATAGAAGGGGAACAATCTCTTCATCATTTAATTCTTGCATTTTTGGCAAAAAAATGTATTCTTTGCGAGCACACCGAAGGTGTGCGTGGCAATCCCTAACGGACTATGAGAGGCATAGCCTCCTAAGCAAATAACGAGGACAAAAGCGACATATTGTTTTATTCACTTTCGAGGGAATGCTCCTGCTATTCCGTCAGGGATTGCCACGCTTTGCTTCGCAAAGCTCGCAAAGAATGCGTTGCCGTTGCTTTTGGGTTCCGACTTGTTCGGGCTAGGTATTCCTTACCTTGACCGCTGGCTGTTTTTTGGGTAAGATATCTGTGCATGCTGGATGATTTATGAAATCTCCCAATATCACACGTTGCAGAAATACCATTGTCTTGCTGCTGTTTTTTCTGGGTATCATATTTTTGATGTACCCGGGGCTCTTTCTTCACCTGAATTCCGGTTTGCCTTATTTTCATGAAGATATCCTGGCTACGGTGAGTCCTATTGAATGGCATATTCATCATCTCTTTCATGAACCATTCCTGATACTGCACGCTGGTGATTTCTATCCTCATAGTTACGCAACTTATTTCTTCGACCCATTGTTTGGTATGGTGCCAATCTTTGCCATATTCAAGCTGTGCGGTTTCAACTTATACACTTCTTATAATTTATTTATTATAGTTGGTTTATTAATTGGTGCTTTTGGTACCTACCGGCTTTGCAAGGAAATCGTGTCAGCAAAACCACCTTTTTGCTTTATCGGTGCACTATTTTATCTTGTTTATTCCGTGCATAGTTTCATGGTAATGTGGTTGAATTTTTTTGCTGGTTTTTTTCTTCCATGGATTTTT
>MFGW01000200.1:4580-9338 GCA_001780385.1 Candidatus Fischerbacteria bacterium RBG_13_37_8
AAACAGGCAGGATGCGTGCATTGGTTTTTCTTATCTTTATATCATTCCTGCAAGTAATTACTTCTTTATATTTAGGTATTTATTTTCTTGTCTTCATTTTGCCGTTGTTTATTCTCTTTGCAATTCTGTTGCATGGAATATCTCCCAGATTATTATTAAAGATGATCTTTGGCTTTTTTTTACTGACAATTGTATTGACGCTCATATATCTTCCTTCTCAATGGATACAGGATTATATTATTCTGTACAGGCCGTTTGCACATAAACTCATGCTTAATGTCATGAGTATTTTTCATGCAAATAATTCCTCGCTGATGAGTTTTCTTTTAGGATATAATAAAGATTTACATCATACATGGTTTCCCGGATTCACTGCTTTTTTTCTACTCCTTTTCTCGGCAATTAGTGACAAAACACATAGATTATACAAAATTATTTTTCTTGTACTTTGTTCTGCTGGTGTTATTATTTTGCAATATTTTAATATTATTGCTGCCACATTGCTCTTTCTTCTTTCTTTGACTATCTTTATGATTTTGCATTTTCGCCAGCGAAAGGATAATCTTTTTGTCACTGCTTTTGCTCTGACATTCTGTAGTTTTTTATTAATTTTTTTTGACATGTCTGTCGTAGGTATTCCTGAAAAAATATTACCATGCGAATTAATATTTGAACATATTTCTTTTCTCAAGGGGCTTCGAGGTCCAAGCAGAGCATTGATAGCACTGGTTCCGATAATGTCTTTGCTTATTGCAAGCGGATTACATAATCTGCAGCATCATTTCAAACGAGGCGTTTTAGTTGTTGCTGTGTTTTCATGCCTGATAATGATTGAAAACAGCAATCTAAAAATGTGGAAATGGAATTATCATTTTCCCGATGAACGAGCTTCTATCTATACAATAATACCGAAGGAACAAGACAGGATTATATTGGAAATTCCCTTCAGAGGAATGCATATCCCCAATCAACAAAACCTAACGCCCGATGATCTTGAGAAACATGCACTTCACCTGTACGATTGGGAAACACACTTTTTTGTCAATAATTATTATACCTACAGTCAGCGATTTCATTGGAATTATATCGTAAATGGAAGATCTGCACTTTTTCCACGTAAATTCAATGCACTTTATAAAAGGATAACTCCAAAAGCGCTTTTATCAAAAGGAAATATTGCATGGCTTCGCGATAATTATTCGGTGGATTATCTTATTATTAATTGGCCACTGCTTCATGAAAGTGAATACGCTTTCCTTAAATCACGAATAAATCTTTTACAGAAGAACGGTCAAATACTTCACAGCGATGAACACGCAACCATAATAAAATTGCTGGAACGAAAACCAGTTTTACGAATAAGACGCACTTATTCAACGTACCATCTGCAACATCGTTCGATCGCTCTTCATCTCAAGAAACCCTATACAGGAAACATCCGCCTTATGCTGAATGCTCAGCAGGCATCCCTGCAGCATGCTGCAAAACAAAAGGATTTCATTTTTAATCTACAAGATACAGGATCTTATAAGATTGATGGAAATCAAATTCTATTTCTCTTTGATTCTCCCATTCATTTACAGGATCTTTTTCTCCAAAAATAATATCCTCACACTTCCCCACTCCCCATCCCGAACAAGTAGGAACCCAAAAAGCAACAGCGATGCATTCTTTGCGAGCAAAGCGTGGCAATCCCTGACGGAATAGCAGAAGCATTTCCTCGATGGTGAATGAAACAATATGTCGTTTTTGTCCTCGTTATTTGCTTGAGAGGCTATTTCTCTGATAGTCCGTGAGGGATTGCCACGCACACTTTCGGTGTGCTCGCAATGAATTATTTTGCCAAAAATTCACGAATTTTACGACCTGGGAGCCATTCCCTATTCCTTGTTCCCCCCCCATTGATTCGCAAAAGCATGTCATGATAAAATATGCATATGAAAAATAAAAGTAAACTTATTCTATTACTATTAGTACTTTTCTTATTCAGTTGTTCAAGTGAGAATCCTCTTTCGCCCCTTCTTAATACCGGACGAGTACCAATGCCTGTTTCGCCTGCTGATGGTGCTGTATTAAATCAACCAGTAATACGGTTAGTTGTTCATAATGCTACAGGATATGACGGTTCTCCCAGTCTCTATTTATTTGAAATATCAACCAGCCAAAACTTTGACACATTATACATAACCAAAGAAATTCCTGCTGGCATCGGCAGTACTATTTTTACACCGGCAAAAAGCTTTGATGCAGGTCAGCTTTATTACTGGCGTTCAAAAGCAATGAATGCAGGCAATCAAACTGAATTTTCACCAGTATTCGTTTTTATTATACAAACGACAAATTCACCACTTACTCAAATATCCCCATTAGCCAATCAAATAGAACTGAATAGGCAAGTAGTGCTGAAAGTGCAAAATTCTCCCAATTTCTCAAGCAAATACGACTACTATCATTTTGAAATATATCGTGTCATTGAACCTAATATCTCCGTTATTGAACGAGATGTACCTGCTCAATCTGAATATACCGAATTAAGAGTACAGGAGAATCTTCCCGAAGGCGCATATAAATGGAGAGTACGTGCCTATCATTTAATTACCGGTGAAATAGAAAGTACGCTTTATACTGAATATATTCGCTTTTATATTGCAGATGATTGCAATAATTATAATAATGGTCCATGGGCAATTTCTATTGTTACAGATAGCCTTGAATGTCTTTCCGTGAATGATTATCCAAATCCGAATGAAGCGTTAGGAAGTCCTAATGCTGCAGAACATGCACCAAAAGTTTATAGTGGTATTGTTTCACTAGGCATTGATGGCTGGATAGTAGTAGAAATGGGAAGATGTATTCATGATGGTGCCGGGTATGATTTAATTGTTTATCAATCAGTATCTTATGAAGGAGTGGGAGTCCAGGTAGCAGAAACACCGGAGGGACCGTGGCATTGGCTTGGGGTACGCTCATGCGGTGATCCATCTCCTTATTATTCACATGTCTGTTATTTTGATCTTTCTTACAGTGGCAAAGTACAGTGGGCACGTTATGTCAAGGTTATTGACTTTTCAAGAGCGACATTTCCTGATGCGACTTGTGACAATGATCTTTATACACCTGGCGCCGATATTGATGCTGTCCAGGTTATTCATTGAGAAACAGTGTTCAGTAGACAGTGAACAGGGGGCAGTATAAAAGATTCGAAACCATCACGAACATTGAACAAAAAAAAGGGGCAAACATACATGATGCATATTTGCCCCCTCGGGTATATTTTATTCTAATCTAATTAGAGATGTTTCCGCAAATGTCTTGTGTTACAAGTTTATAAGCTACATAACTTGATGAAAGGGCATCTTGATAAGTTGTACCAATGGGACTGCTTAATAATGTCCAGTTCGTTGGGAAAGTAGCATCGTAGGTAGCTGAACCATAGACCCGATAATTTGAGATATCAGCACACGTAACTGCTGTCCATGTTAAATCTACAAGAGGTCCAACACCTGATTTTGCAACGAGCAACGTATTTCCAACGGCAGGACAAGGAGTCACATCAATATTATCAGCGGCACTGGCACCGGTCGTCGTAGCATTAAGTGCGCAGCCATTCACATAACGAACCGTGTAAGTGTAGGAAGTACCGTTTGTACCGGTGGTATCGGTGTAGTTAGTAGTACCGTAGGCGAGATTGCCTGATATTGCGGTTCCATTGCGAAGCACGGTGTAGGTACGTGTACCAGAACCATTATCACCCCAGTTTGTAGGATTAGCAGTCCAGGTAATTAGTACGCCTGTATCTGCACATGCATTCACATCCGCTGCAGTATTATTCGTAAGACCCGTTGGTGCAGTACCAACCGTATCGATAATTGCCGCAGAGCATGATGTGGTACCGGTCGATGACAGTGGTGGTGTGCAGTTATTAATTGCAACAACCTGGTAGTAATAGGTAGTACCCGCAGTTGCAGTCGTATCGGTATAAGTAACAGTTGAAGCTGAAAGTGCAGAAGCAACCGTGTTATAACCACCACTGCAACCGGATGTAGTATATCTGCGTACATCAAAAGTTCCACTGGTTGCACCAGTCCCCCAACTACTCGGTGTATTCCAGTTCACCTGGATACCCGCGTTACAAGCACTCGGATTTGAAACCGATGTAACACCTCCGAACGTTGGAGCTGAACAGGAAGGAGCAGAAGGAGTTACCGTAATGCAATTGCTCATAGGACCAATACAATCTGTATTAGTACCAACCGGTTGAACATTGTAGTAATACGTGTTTCCATTGAGCGCCTGGGTATCTGTATAGCTCGTAGTTGCAACCGTTGTTATTTTCACTCTGCCGAAATCACAACTTCCTTCACTTCTCCATACATAATAATTAGCAGCACCGGAGACTGAATTCCATGATAGTGCTACGCTGTTATTACCCGGTGTGCCTGACAATGTTGGAGCAGTTGAAGGGCCACTTGAACAACCGCTATTCTGTGGTGTAGGGGTAGCACACGCCATAGCATGTCGATTGAATGCAGCATAAATTGCTGTCATGTGCGGTGTACCATTATTCACATTACCATCATCATCTTCTACTGCTATCCATTGCGGGTAAGCATTATTAGTACCGCAGCCACTCGATGTACTCGGGCAGGTGCAGGTATACCATGAGGTTACATTATTATGTCCCTGCCATATAATCTTATCAGCGATGGTAAAAGCAGTTTGTTTGTCCATGTTAAATGGAGCTGCCTGCAAGTCACG
>MFGW01000201.1:0-147 GCA_001780385.1 Candidatus Fischerbacteria bacterium RBG_13_37_8
ACGCTTGAATCTTGATGAGATCTATCTTTATGCAGCCTTACTTTACATAATAAAGAACTTCACATAACCGTGTTCCAAAATTCCGCAATCAAGATGACCGCCCATAATGATCAAGTATACCTTCCCCGTCCACAGCAAACTCGGCTT
>MFGW01000201.1:154-688 GCA_001780385.1 Candidatus Fischerbacteria bacterium RBG_13_37_8
GATGATATCTTAACCACTCTCGAAAATCGCATGAAATGCGGCTGCTGCAAGATCGGCAAATACTACGTCTGCAAGGATGGCCCCGTCTTCACCTTCGCTCAATTGCAAGAAATGCCTCCGGAATATTAAGGATCTCCATTTTTTGCATCATTCTCTCTTGCCAAAGATTCGAAATACAATTTCCCTTCGTTAGTAATTCTAGTTATATAAATATTATATGGAGTTTCTTCTTGAGATATCTCAACATAGCCTTGGCTACTCCAATACTTAAAAATTGTACCGACTGTGTATCTTTTCATTATATCTTTATGATTCGGAAAAATGCTCTTTAATGAGAACCAATCATGAGGATTTTTGCCAAAATGTTCATATGCTAGTTTAGCGACTCGATTGTATAGTGTAACAAATTCATCACGATATAACAATGAATAATAAAAGATAAGACGCCATTGCAGGATAATTAGCGTTCTTGAAGCTGACATTTTAATATAATCTTTCTGTTTTAAATCATATAATACATCATATATATCATTT
>MFGW01000201.1:765-1060 GCA_001780385.1 Candidatus Fischerbacteria bacterium RBG_13_37_8
TTCTCCGAGCGACATGAATATTATCTGAGAAATAATCAATATAATTCCTTCAGTAAAACCTTGGTTTCTTGCCCAATCAAGAGCATTTAAGTCTTTGCAATCTTTAAGAAATGGATCAGCGCCTGCTTCGAGCAATACCTTTAATATTTCCAAGTTGCGCTTTTTAGCAGATGTTACTATTGCAGTAACTTTATCTGCATTCTGTAAGTTTACTTTTACGCTATTTTCAATTAGTAGCTTCACAACCCCAAAATTATTTTGTTCGGCTGCAATCAACAAAGGGGTATCTTTATTC
>MFGW01000201.1:1124-3559 GCA_001780385.1 Candidatus Fischerbacteria bacterium RBG_13_37_8
CATGATAGGCAGAATTTAAAAGAGCAGAATATCCTTTAACATCTATTTCATCAATACTAATTCCTCTATCTAATAGATTTCTGAGCTTATCAGCGTTCTTTTTCTTTGCGAAGTTAAATATTTCATCATGAAAGTTTTCTGAAGCACTTTTTGGTCTAACTTTGGAAGTTTTCCTCTTTGCTAATTTTGAGAAATCTTCGAAAAATGATATTAATTCATTATGCTGATCATAAGGAATTATTTCTATGCCTTTTATTCTCCATGAATCTCTTATTTTATTCCCTGGATCCTTCATTAATGAATATATTGTGGGACATTGCATCCTTATAGATTTTTCTTATATCTTTTATTAAGTAAAGAAAGTCAGGATCCTTTAAAGAAAATCCCACTGTCAGTATTGTATGCTGTAAAAATATGCTTTTTAATAGATCCTTATATTGTTTATTTTTCCTTGCAGATTCATAATCCTCTTTTGTTAAGATAAGATCTTGAGGTGCGCTAATACATCCATGAATTTTTACAAAATACTTTGCCTTCTTGAAGGCACCTAAATCTTTAAGACATTGAGGATAAATCAATGCTTTCAGTCCGCTTTTTTGATGTTCAAATACTGTATCAAAATTGGTAGTTATTATTCCTTTAAATTTTATTTTCAACAGTGTTTTATGGATTTTAGAATTTTTAATAATATCAGGAGGATCAAGCTTTTCTTTCATAAATTCATTAAATTGATCCTGTCGCGTTAGCTTCTTAAAATTGCCTGCTATTTTCAGGTATTCACCCTTTTTAAGCCATTTTTCTAAAGTAACTAACTGCGAATCTAAGCACCTTGCTGAATCTTTGAGATCATCGATCATTTCCCTCATTAAATTATGCCAATCTGGTAAGCCTTTACCATCTTTTCTTACATTCGTAGCAGAAAGACCAGCCCCTACTATTAGCACACACTTCGAATGATCACAATTACCTTTTTCATCCCTAATCATTCGCAAAAATACTTCTGGAAGCTTCATAAATTCAAATTAATGACGCAATGTTTAAAATGTTCGGCTATTTCTATGAGTGCAGATATGCTTTGATTATTTTCTACTACGCGCTCAGGATAGCACAATTCTGCAATTCTTGCATTATCCCTCATGTAATCATATTCTTTCCCCGCTTTTTTAAAAATAGACGATAACGCTTCCTTTGGTTTGCATAGTATGCAGTCTGATGGTTTTGGCACTATAGGAAAATCGTTTTTCGCCATATAGAATTATATAAAAAAAATTGGTCAAATTCAACAAAATTCGGGAGTTCCTATCATATTGAAATCATTGTAACCTTAAGGAGCTAAACAACAGTTATTTAGTTCATTAATCCAGTCTGGAATTTGGGGAAGAAATTCTAATATGAGAGCAGAAATCAGGTCAAGCAATTAGAAGTATATAGGTTGCTCTTTATGCTAAACTTTTTAATCAAAATGTTAAAGATGAAGGCAATTTTATGCTGTAGGAGCGCAATAATCATTCAAAAAATATCATCATTTGTTTAATAATGAAACAAGCATGGTACTACGGTTAAGTCTAAAAGAAGACTAGCAAAAACTGACCGTTCATAATTTAATTACTTTTCAAATATCTAAGCAGACAGCTTTTATTTTCCTCTGTATAGTCATTTTTAGCCTCATACAGAAAGAATTTTTCTTGAAACGATGACTATCATAGCCAAAAATCGCATATTTACGAAAAGTAAGTACCAAAGCGAATTTCAGTTAGGTTACGGTAAAAGATGAGGCATTGTGTAGAGATCAATATTGTGATCGAAATAAGAATAAATTTAACAACTTTTAGATACTAAAACTTAATATTCAGAGAATAAAACCTGGATGACAAAAGCTATATGAGCTGAGAGGCTCACTATGGTTTTGCAAGCGTTTTGGGTAAAATTCCCCAGTCTACTCAGCTTGTTTTACACTTTTTATCTGATCTAATATATTAGTTATTCGATGCTTCAATGATTTCTTTCACTAATGCTTCTCCTCTACTTAAATCCCTTGCATTAAGTTCTATTATTCTCCAAGGCGTATTTCCATTCCGTAATTTATTACGGATATATTTATCCCGGCGAAGATTCAAACCTGTATGAAACGCAGCACCATCGATATATATTGCTAATCGTTTATCAGGCACTGCAAAATCTGCTACCGATATAGGCTTTTCACCTTCTGAGAGAGAAACGGGAACTTGTTTTTGAGGATTAAAACCGTGCTGTTCAAATAATCGCAAAAATTTCAGCTCCAATGGTGATCCTACACCAGCAGCATAAGCATCAAGCCAAGGACTGGGATCATCAATATCTCCAGTTTCAAGCGCCTTTGGCATTGGCATATCTGCGGCAATGTCATTAAGCGCCGGAATTGTCTGAGGCCAATTTAATTCATCATGATATCGCTG
>MFGW01000201.1:3646-4279 GCA_001780385.1 Candidatus Fischerbacteria bacterium RBG_13_37_8
CAGTAGAAACTCCCCATGATAATATTTGATTCTTCTCCGTATCTGCATTAACAGGGATGAGGAGTCTTAAGACTTCAACTGAGGCTGAGGTGACGATGGAAACTGGCTGAGGCAATGATCCGAGTCGGATACAGGTTGCAGAATGGCCTCCAACATTTTGATTGCTTCCGCTTAGGTTAGCATTTTTTCTACCACGTCCTGTACTAATAACTTTATCCTGCTGTTCAAGCATTCTTCCGCATGCAGGGCAAATTAAGTAACCTTTGGCATCTCTATGCAATATTGCTTTATTGTCCTTAAAATCGGCATTTGTCGGTGGGAATCCTTCATTCAACCAACATACTTGCTCATTTTTGCTCAAACGAAGCGACCAATTATTTGAGAGATTCCAGCGCCCAATAACATCTCCATTCCATTGAGGATATATAGCAACAAGGTTTCTGACAGGGAAACGTTCTTCTTCATCAAGAACAGGGTGTTCTTCTTTACAGGCAGCAAAACCGGCGAATGCGTAAGCCGGGAATGCCTGTCCCGGTTCAGAAAAAGAGCATCGCGGACACCGTGGTTCATCTGCATCATAACGGAGACCGCAGTTTCTGCATATTCGGTAAGACCAGGATGGAGCATCACTCT
>MFGW01000201.1:4317-5167 GCA_001780385.1 Candidatus Fischerbacteria bacterium RBG_13_37_8
TTCCAACGCTTTCCCCGCGCATATACATGCGCTTCCGGCTGAAATTGTGCTATGCCGAATCGTCGAGAAACACTGATAGGATCCTCCTCATGAAGGTCGCCAAGAAGTCGAAGTGAAGAAGGCTCCGATGGAAATTCATACCCCGGCAATAGACCATATTCGGCAAATCGCCGAAGCGGGTATCCCGCTGAACGATCATCAGCATCCCGAGATGTTACATGTCGATTCGTAGTAATTCCAAGAAGATGAGCTATCAATTCACCTGCCCTTATGCCTGCATTTTTTCTATCCAAGTTTTGTGAGAAATAATCAAGGGCTTGCCTCAATTCAATAATCTGCCGACTCGTTGTATTAAACACATTCTGAATTTTATCCGGAAGTTTATCTAAAAATTCCTCAAGTATTGTTTCATCAAGCCTAGCCTTTGAAAGAACATCTTTTCCCCATGCGGAATGAGCAAATTCAATGGTCAGTTGTTTTTTCTCTTTAATCCCCTGAATCAAATCATCAACATTTTTCTGCATAATTTGTCCCTGTGCATTGACATAATCCAGCATACGTCCAGCAATGCCAGGCTCAGTCATTCCGAAAACAACAGCATACAGATGTCTCAAAATAATATTTTTGTTTGCAAGGGAAAGTATCGGAGCAGGTATTTCTCCTGCAATCATTTCTGCTGGGCTATCATAAAAATACTGGTCGTGAGGGGTACTACGCGCATACCCAAAAACTATGCCTACACGAGATCTGCGTCCAGCTCTCCCTCCACGCTGCGCATAATTATCGGGCCTTGGTGGAATATTTCTTAAAATTATAGCGTCAAGACCGCCTACATCAATCCCCATCTCGA
>MFGW01000201.1:5198-5532 GCA_001780385.1 Candidatus Fischerbacteria bacterium RBG_13_37_8
TGAATCAGATTGAGGAGATTTAAAATCTTCTTCAAGCTGTGCCCTTATATCCGTTGTTATTTGCGCCGTATGCTCACCGGCGACAAGGGGAATTGCGTGATCCATCCTGATCCGACGCACTGTACGATGAAGTTCAATATCCCCGTCAGGCCATACAATCAAAAATCCTGCACAACGAGAACAGGGGAATCCTTCTCGTGCTCCCGATCGTATATCACCGCACACATTACAATGTAACCGGTCGGATTCAGTTACCGAGAACATGCGAATTGTTTCCCAGTTCACTTGCACAAGCATTGTACTATCACGTGTTCCATATAATTCAACCGGGACA
>MFGW01000201.1:5539-6430 GCA_001780385.1 Candidatus Fischerbacteria bacterium RBG_13_37_8
TTCCTTCGAATAGAAAATTCAGCAATTGAGCCATCATATATTCATCAGGAGTCTCTCCTCCAAAACTGGAGAGCATATGTTTCAAAATTCGTTCAAGGCTCGGCGCTCTGCCTCTTGCACCCTCCCGCCGCCAAGCATTATGGCTTTTTATACCAGCGGATACTCGAGAAAAATCAATCGAAGTTATGACCGCACCGCTTCTGTCAAATGCATATCCCTGAGGATACTTGACGCGGCGCTCCCAATCCGATGCTTTTAATTGCTCGGGGAACGCTACATAATTTGGGTTATAGCGCAGTAAAGGGCGTGAGAGAGCTCCGCGAGTTCTTATTTCATCTAGAAGAACGCGGCATATATATTCCAATTGATCCAAGTTGATACCGAGTATAAGGGCAATGTTTGCCCCATATTCTCGCACATATTCATCAAGTCTGTGATATCGTATGTCCATCAGTCCGATCTTAGTCATCGTTGCCCGATAACCCGCACTTATGGAGATTTCATCGAGAAGCGGCGCTTCTTCCCAAGCTTGAATACGGCTTCTGGCTTCATCCGTTATAAATTTAGCGTGCGGTATCGGAATATGAGGATTATCATGGCGTAGTAATGCCTGTTCTGCAAGCAATTCAACTGCTCTCTGGATAGTAACTTCTTTTTCTTGCTGAATGATTCGATATAAACGACGTCTCATACGGTCATAGCGGCTTGCGAAGATAATAAACCTGGCCTGATGAGCCGCATCCTGCCTGCTGTCGCTAAAAATCAGTAATCGCTCCTTACCATCATGACCTGATTTCCCTCTATTTGCCTCAGCAAGAGATTCAATAAGTCCTTCCCCTAAGGCCTTAACCGCGGCTGACGTCCCAAGAGCCACCCGGGTAATGATATTTC
>MFGW01000201.1:6439-6557 GCA_001780385.1 Candidatus Fischerbacteria bacterium RBG_13_37_8
CCATACCTCCGCAACAAATACATCTGGAACGAGCCGGCGCGAGTACAACCTGCATGGAATAATCATCGCAATTTGAACTAAACAGTAGACTGGATGGATCAAAAGAACCTTCAAGTAC
>MFGW01000201.1:6623-8243 GCA_001780385.1 Candidatus Fischerbacteria bacterium RBG_13_37_8
ATTTTCTTCCGTATCTTCATCAATATCCGCCTGAATGTCAAAACGTGATGGATTATACAATAGCCATTCAGGTTTTTCGCTTTCATCTGCGCTTGCTCTAAGCGGACCTTCAGTAGGCTCACCAGAAAAGCGCAGATAATTAGCACCGCAATTTCTGCATAAATATAGAGGAGCTGCAACTGATCCGCACAATGAGCACTGGTCTTCTCCCATGGGGAACAGGCGTCCGCAATCAGGATTAATGCATCGATGGAACTTCCATCCGCCGCGAATGAAGCGGTGCGCTCTAAGCCTGAGCGCACCAGAAGTCCCATCCGGGAGAGCAGCGCCGATTACAAGCGCGACTTCAACCTCATTCCTGATTTCATCAGGCGAACATCCTGCCCTTTCCGGAACAGAGGAGATAATCTCTTCGACAATCTGACTTACCGACATTGGACGCTTAATCAGCATTCGGTTTAAATCCCAGAGGAGACGGTACTTTCGTGATGAATCCACTAGCGCGGTTGAAGATGGAAGTCCAGTTAATTTGCATAATGCGTCATTAATAGCTATCATATTATCAAGATTAACTTCATGAATATTTATGGAACCAGCGTTTTTTGGATATACTGCGCTGTCTGGAATGACTATGTCCTGCAATTCCTCACCAAAGACCTGAACTGTATTATTTTCAACACCTGTTAGATTGCTAAAAAATTCCCGAACTGCCCGGTTGCGTCGCTCCAGCATTTCGGCAGGAGAAATATCTTCTTCTTCCATTGATTTAATAGTTGCAGAAGTGCCCACAGGTACGAGATGAGGGTATCGCTTGCTCCTTATACTTTCCTCAACATTAAGCAACCAATCCTGACGAGCTCGGATTAAATGCTCGCGGAGCCTGCGGACAAGAAGGGCTATGTTGCTTCCCAGCGCGCCACGGTATGAATGAACCTCGTCGAGAATAAGATAGCGACAGCGGTGGTTGGCAAAAATATCGTCACGGTCTGCGGGACGCACCATGAGATATTCGAGCATCATATAGTTTGTTAGCAATATGTGCGGCGGATTCGCTCGCATTTCAGACCTTTTCGATTGAGAAGTGCTCCTGTCATATTGTTCTACACGTATAGCGCCAGAAAATCCGGATTCGTTCAGATAATCTTCTATTCGAATTTTCTGGTCATTTGATAGAGCATTCATAGGGTAAATCAGAATAGCAGTCAATCCTGATCTTTTAAAAGCCACTGCATCATTAATCGCATTCTGGATCACAGGAAGCAAAAATGCCTCTGTTTTTCCGCTCCCAGTACCCGTGGTCACAACTATCGGTCTCGCATCTTGGGAAAGAAGTTCATCAATTGCTAAAGACTGATGAAGGAATGCCCTTTCGCTATTAGATCGCTTCTGCATAACCTTTGCAAGTTTCACATCGACAGGAAGATCAATCCATTTTTTACCTAGCTTGAACGGTCGGTGGGCCTGATAAAAGGATTCCTGAGCTAAGAATCCTGGCGAGTCAAGCTCGCATTCAAGCGCGTTTCGAAGGGCTTGGTCCTTTGCCCTGAATTCTGTTTTGAGATAGTTTCTATATTCTTCCAAAACATCGTTAAGTATCTTTATTGGATGCAGTGCCATAAT
>MFGW01000201.1:8265-10079 GCA_001780385.1 Candidatus Fischerbacteria bacterium RBG_13_37_8
TTACTTAAATGAGTTTTCCACCAAAGGCTGATATCGTCTCATCGGAGTCCCTACCGGCTATGGATTTACCCGTTGCGCCTTCGATCAAATCTAAAAGGCGCAAGGCCCGGTCATTGATGAACTTTTCGAACGCGTCGTTACGAAGTAGTTCAGGCTTAATCTGGTGAGTAAAGAGTATCTCATCAAGTCGGGTATTTGAAATATAGTGCTGCTTTTCGATTGTAGTAAGATAGACGCTTGGAGCCTTGCCGCTAATTATACGGTTGCTCTTTGCTGAAAGAGGCGCCTTATTAACCGAGCTGTTCCACAAATCCTTCTTATATTGTTTTTCTTCGCAATAGGTTTTCGGGAAAATATGATGTATGTCTATTGCCATATCGAAGTAACTTGAAATTTCTATTGAATCTCCGCTCAAGAAATCGAGGCTGCCAGCTTTCATGAGGAGCGCCATTAGCCCTTTGTATGCTGCACTGAGTCGCGACTGCATGCTCAACAGTCTGTTAGGAACGAAACTTGAATCGCGTATAGTACGCGGAAGATCAGCTCCTTCAAGCCACATGATGACCTCGGGTACGTCAAAGGCAAAGCGGGGTTCATTTGCCCCGCCATAGAGCTCGCCAAATACACCACACCAATACCACTGGGCAAGTTTTTTTCGAACGCTATCCTGCTCAAACTGATTGCCTAGAATAGCACAGATGACAGATAGCGGTATTATCTGCGTGGAATACGGGAGTGACCGAGAATCGAAAACCTTCTCGCGTGCAAGAAACCGTGCTGCAAGCTTAAGCCCTTCTTCAATTTTATCAGCATACTTTTTATAATCTTCAAGTATCAGCTTTAGGACTTCACGGCGTTTGCAACTGATGGCGCCCTCTCTGCTTGCTTGGAAGCTGTTGTATGAGGCAAGTAATGTAACTGAAGTAAGGAATGCTGTCGCGTCAAAACCTGAAATCACCTCATTGCTAGTAATTCTCTCTTCGCGAATCTCCCAATCCTTGCGAAGGTTAAAATTATCTGCCGCAAAGATGGCAGTTATGAGTTCAAATACTGTGAGAGTAACGCCGCCGGTATTGACTTTTTCAAATACCTGGCATACAGCTTCCTTGGGAGTGTCTTTAATCAGTTCGATAACTGGTACTCGATAGATACTCTGAAATCGCAAAACGATTTCCGCCTCAAAGCGGTCAAAGATATCGAGTTTACTCTCATCCTTTGTCCGGTAATAATTGTTAAATCCCCTGCGCCATTGCTGGTACTTGATGTTTTCGTATACAATATTTAGAGGAAACAGGCACTGCTCAAATTCTTTTTCCTGTGTATTTATATTCAACTCGATTTTCCGGCCGAAATCCGATGTTATTTTCTTTTCGGCAGGGATGGATATGACAGCATCAATGCGGTCTTCCTTCTCATCAAGGCACTTTACTATATCAAGGTAGTAGAAACGTTCAATCTTTTGTTTCTTTTCAGTCGTGGTCTGAACGGGTTTATCATTAAATAGAGAAAGATAGAGCGACGTCATCCTCTGCTGTCCGTCAAGTATGAGATATTCAGGCTTTGTATCGTTGGAAAGCACCACACCTTCCACCAGCCTTGGCTGAAATTGGGCACCGTCACCTCCTGTCTGAAGCAACATAACTGCCCCAATCGGGTACGACATTGAAACACTAGCGATTAGTGAGCGAATATGATCGTCGTCCCACACCCAACCTCGCTGGAAATCCGGGAGCTGCATCTTCCCTCTGGAAATGTCTTTTAGAATATCGGACAATGCAGGTTCTCCAGACTTGAATGTACTTGCTATTGCTGTC
>MFGW01000201.1:10089-12487 GCA_001780385.1 Candidatus Fischerbacteria bacterium RBG_13_37_8
TCCTTTGCTTTTTTCTGTTTTGCTCTCCCCTGTCCCTCCTGCTGTATCCGCAAAGAGCGAGCAAGTCTCTTCACCCACTGCTTCCTTTGGTATCGACAGATCAATAACCGGTTGTGGCAGATTTTCATTGAGCGGAATGTCCCAGTAGGGATCGTATTTCTTCGTAAAGACTTCGAGGCCTATTTGTTTCAGTTCGTCGAATTTAGCTAGGCAGAGCTCTGGAGCTTTTGAGTAGCTTTTATGGCTGAAAGTAGAAAGCATATGTGCATACTGTTCGCGGTTAAGACCGTATGCGTCTGCAACCACGGCGTCGATGCCTGCACGGACTTCCCATCTCTCACTCTCAGTGGCTAGGACTGGCCATGTGAAGGCTTCTTTGCCCAACTCACTCCAAGCATAACCAAGCTGTTCGCGCCAGAGGGATAAATATCTAGAATGATTACATACGAGACGAAGACTATTGTGTGCTAAAAAAACATGATTAAGCTCATCTATAAATGGGAAAGGAAGTTGCCCTAAAATAAACAAATTCAAATGCAATAAAACTATTCGATGTCCTATGAAATCTATTATTGAACTATTAAGCACAGACAAAGTGGAAAGAGCAACACAATTAGGTCTTTCAGATGCTTTTGATTCAACATTTGCAGTGTTGCTAACAAGAGGACCTGGTGGTATTAATGTAACAACGACCTTATGTTCTTCTCCAGAGTGTATTGTGTCTCGTGTTACTAATCTAAAAAAACGTACACCTAAAAGTGCTTGCGCATGACCTTTTAAAAGTCGTAAATCAACACAATATCGTGGATAATCTTTCGCAATATCTGTATACTGGTCAAATGTTCCTTTTTCATGAAGCGGCAGAAATCCTTTTGAAGCAATATCATCAATTACATCAAAGCGCGGGTCGCTAAGCGTTAATTTACGCGTATCAACCAAAGAACCTGAGTCTGCTGACATATCTAAAGCATGAGGCTGTCTACTAAATCTAATTAAATTTTCTTTTTCGAGTATTTTAAATGGTCTAGCGCTATTATATAAGAGTTGACATAAATCATATTCAATCCATGATCTAAATTCAATTAAAGATAAATATTCTCCCCCTGTTTTTTCAATAAAATCGATTGAGTATTCTATTGCTTCAGTCGATCTCGCTTCTGTAAAAAGCCAAGATGGATCTTTTAAACGAAATGCTACTTTAAAAATCCTTTTTGTTGAAGAAGAAGCACCTCCAGAAATCACCAAATCGAATGTTTGACCAGGAGCGATTTCAAATAATTGCTTTGAGTTAATGAAGGAAAGGCAATAACGTGGTGTCATTTGTTTTAAACATATTTGTCTTACTCCAGATGCACCTGCATTAATATGAAAACCACCTGGAAGGACCATCCCCAGATAGGCTTTCTGCTTAGTTAATCTGTATCCGCGCTCAATGAACACACGAAAAAGATCTAATTGTCTGCCTGCTAAATCATCATCAATTATTAACTTTTGGTAATCATATAGTACATTATTTACTTTTTTTAATGATTCAAAACCTGCAATGTACTTCTCAAAAGACTGCTTATTACTTAAATCACTTAATATCTTTTGCTCTGTGATTTGCCTCTCAGCTTTTGTATTTGCTTGTAAAATACTAATATCATAACCAGCCAAATATTCTTTTGTGTTAAACTTTATCGCATCCCACGGTGGATTTCCCAACACCACGTCAAATCCCTGCTGTCCGTACTGAATCCCTTTAGGATAAAAAACCTCTGGATAGGTCAAGTCGTATGATAGAGCCGGTACTATTGCGGATGAATTAATAGAGGAATACAGATCATACCGTTTTTCAGGCACATCCTCAAGTCCGTATCCAAGGGCTATCATATTCCTTAGATGAGACGATGCAATCCTTTCAGGCAATTCTCCAGTTGCAGCAATCGCCTCAAGCATTTTCTCATAGGCAGTCTCATCACACTTATCTGGCCCCAACATCACGCCACCACTCCAAGCTGCTGCTGCCACACGGAATGGCATGAGCGCCCTGTCCAATTCAGCTTTTATCTTCTGCTTCTCCCGTATCTGAGCCAAGCTAATGCCGACATTGGCTTCAAGATATCTTACATGATCCAACGCATTTGACAAAGTGCTCGTGAATTTAAGGTCGAGATTCTCAGTGAAAAGGTTATGTATGGCCTCTTTAGGATTTGAAGGCTTCATTAATAAATGATGCCAGAAGGGCCCAGTGAGAGAATCACCCACCACCAATCTGTGGTCAAGAAAAGTTAGCGGCATCCCCTCGGCATGCGATTCTATCCAAAGCGAAACTTTAGCGAGCTCCACTGCAAGAGGATTTTTATCCACTCCATATAGGCAGTGAGCGGCTACCATTCGGCGGCACAATGCCTCTGCC
>MFGW01000201.1:12498-12744 GCA_001780385.1 Candidatus Fischerbacteria bacterium RBG_13_37_8
AAGTCCAGTCTCCTCACCCTCAGATGATCTACTTGGCATGTATTTCAGCAGTTCATCATCGGGATCGGGAAGGTCTGTAATGCGCTTTATCCACATTTCTGCTTCTTTCAAGTCAGCTTCCTTTTCAGATCCTTCAAGAGAATCTGCCTTTTTCTGCCACACCATTGCCTTCTCATCGCAGAGGCGACATGCTTCGTAGAGCCTACTTGCAATATACCGACATGCTTCCACTAAAAAATGTCCGCT
>MFGW01000201.1:12785-12927 GCA_001780385.1 Candidatus Fischerbacteria bacterium RBG_13_37_8
GTCATCACTATCGATATCACTATCGGTGGCTTCATTATCTTCGTCTGCGTCATTTTCACTACCGTTCTCTGACGTGTCTTCTATCTTGTATTTCTTTCCTTGTGCAAGCGGTACTACAACCTCGAGTTTCTGTCGCCGGAGT
>MFGW01000201.1:13077-13335 GCA_001780385.1 Candidatus Fischerbacteria bacterium RBG_13_37_8
AGTAGGTGTGCAACTGCATGTTCACTCCAGACAAGCTTAGAGAGCACAGGAGTAATGTTTTCACCGAAGAGACCGCCTCCAAGCGGTTTCACTACAAGCTCAGTGCAGGAAAGACCCGATTCTAACATGCGGAACAATGACCGTAATCCGCTTTCAAGAAAGGATCCAGTTTCGGCGCCTTTATCCAGCACATTACGAGCGAATCCGGAAAGAATATTGCTTGGTGAGTAAGAATTTCGCCAAAGACTTGTGGAAGCA
>MFGW01000201.1:13390-13642 GCA_001780385.1 Candidatus Fischerbacteria bacterium RBG_13_37_8
GGCGATATACTATTATAAGTCCCTCGTGCCACAGAACGCGGGCAAGTTTTTCGCGATCAGTTTCTCCGGCAAACCATTCCCGATTAGCTGGATTGTCAATAATCTCCTGTATAAAAAGCTCAACAGCTTTTCGTGCCTGTTTCCTGAGTTCTTTTGTGACGCGCGTCTGTTGTAAGCGCGCCTTATCTGTAAGCGCTGGTATATGTTTGACACCCTCTGGTCTAGCAAGTGCGATAAAAAAACGAAATGAAT
>MFGW01000202.1:0-7841 GCA_001780385.1 Candidatus Fischerbacteria bacterium RBG_13_37_8
ACTGCGTCTCCTCGAATTAACCAACCTGTATGTTACCCTCGCGCGCCTCGGTATGCACGGCAATTTCATTACCACAAAGCAGCAACAACTTGAGGAATTTCGCCTGCTCGCCCCTGGCGCAGTCTCACTTACAAAAAATGCATTAAGTATCCGCAACCGCCCTGATGCACCCAGTCTTCGGGATTTCATGAAATACCCGGATACGGTTTACTGGAAAACCGGCACATCATTTGGCAGAAAAGATGCCTGGAGTATAGGCTGGATAGATAATTACACCGTCGGTGTCTGGACCGGTAATTTCGATGGAACACCCTCAATAAATATTGTCGGCGCTCATCTCTCCGCTCCGATCATGTTTGACCTTCTGCAAGCGCTCTCGCATAATAGTAAAAAATCCTTCTCCCCGGCTCAACCACCTGACCTGGTGAAAGTAAAAGTATGCCAGTACTCCGGTTACCGCCCATCACCAAACTGTCCTGCTACAAAAACTATCTATGCATTGAAATCAGCCATTCCTACCAAAGAATGTCCCTATCATAAAAAATATCTCGTCGAAAAAAATACCGGCTATCTTGCCTGTCCGCAGAAACATTATAACACCGGCGAACTTGAAGATCGCGCATTTCTCATGCTTCCTTCCGTTCTGTCGCATATCATGCATCGCCCTGCCGATAAGATTCCTTTACTCGGACCTGATTGCCAGGATATCAATGCAGATAATACACTCAAGATACTCTTTCCAAATGATGGAACCACTTATGTCCTGAGTAAAAATATCCGCTCCACTAATAAAATACCACTTCAGGCATTCAGTCTCTCCCCAGGTAATCATATCGACTGGTTCGTCAATGGTCGCCATCTCGGTCAAACAACCTCCGGTCAGGCTTTCTTCTTCGCTCCTTCCACCACAGGCAAAACCGACTTCGTCGCCGTCGATACTGAAGGCAACTCCCGCCGCGTCTCCATCACCATTACCACTGAATAAATAGGGACTGTCACCCTATTTTTCTAAAAAAAATAGATGACTGTCCCTATTTATTCTGATAGAATTATCTTTTATGAAATCACTTGAAAACAAAATCAATTCCCTACTTACAAGCAAATATTCCTTACTGTTCATCGCTGTTATCTTATGTATCACGGCATTCATCATCTATTCCAACAGCTTTCAGTGTGCTTTCGTTTTTGATGATTATCGCTCTATTGTCCTTAATAACAGCCTTAAGGATAATTCAATCTTTACTCAGTTTAATATACAGCGTTATGTAGCTCTGGTCACTTTCGCTCTTAATTATAAAATTAATGGTCTTAATGTCACTGGATACCATATTATTAACCTGCTGATACATTTTGCAAATGGGCTGCTTGTCTATATCCTCATTAAAACACTCCTTCGATTGCATGTACACTCTTTACCTGATACTTCAATGCATGTTATTCCACTTATCGTCGCTTTGCTGTTTCTCGTTCATCCTGTTCAAACACAAGCGGTCACTTATATTGTTCAGCGTGAAGCTTCACTGGCTACTCTATTCGTACTCGCATCCATTTTACTTTATATTTCTTACAGAGTAACTGCCGCCAAACACTACCATCTCTTTACCCTATCACTTCTCTTTTGCCTGCTGGCTTATAAAACCAAGGAAAATACCGCTTCACTCCCCTTCGTTATTTTTCTCATCGAGATTATATTCTTCCCTCAAAAAGCTAATTTAAAGAAAAAGCTTCTCCTCGTCGCACCATACGTATTGCTTATTATAGTCATTCCGCTTTCTCTCATCAATGTCAATACATCAGCAGGGGATTTATTTGAAGATCTCAATGTAGTTCTGCAAGAAACAGAGACTATCGACCGGAGCGTTTACTTCTTTACCCAGCAGAGAGTCATTATGACCTACATTAAGTTGTTGCTGTTCCCTTCTCATCAAGCTTTCGATTATTACTTTCCATTGTCATTTTCTTTGTTTGAAATAAAGACATTTCTTTCTTTTCTGTTTATTGTAGCTCTGATAATTTTCTCACTTGCCGGATTGAAAAAATTTCCGCTGGTCTCTTTTGGCATTTTATGGTTCTTCATTTTTCTTACCGTGGAATCTTCTTTTTTTCCTATCCGTGATGTTATCTGGGAACACCGCATGTACTTGCCTTCTATTGGATTTATTTTCATTATTACCTGCCTGCTCTCTAAATTAAAATGGAAACTATTCATTCCTCTCAGCCTGGTGATTATTATAGCTCTCGGTACTGCAACATACAGCCGCAATAAAGTGTGGAAGGATGAATTAACGCTATTCAAAGACTCCACTGCGAAATACCCGCAAAAAGCACGTAATCACTTCAGTCTCGGAAGTGCTTACATGAGAAAAAAAATGTACAAGGAAGCAATCAGAACACTCCAGCATGCTATTGAACTTGATCCTACTATCGTTGGCGCACGGGTGAATCTTTCCATTTGCTATTGGGAAACCCGCCAAATTGAAAAAGCACGGATTGAACTTTTAATAGTGCTCCAGCAACGTCCTGCCTACCCTCTTGCTTCATATAAACTCGCTTCTATATATATGTCTCGAGGTGATATTGATAAAGCATTTGATATTCTTATTAAAGCAAAAAAATTCTCACCCTCACATGCAAGAGTAAATGCCTTGCTGGCTGATATATATTGCCAGCAGGATGATTTAGGTCAAGCTTTCTACCTGTTCAAAGAAGCAGAAACTGCCGGTCTCGCCTCCGCAGATTCATATTATAATTTCGCAGTTTGTCTGCTGAAAAAAGGTAAAATTGCCGAAAGCAGAGTATATCTTCTTAAATCTGCCGAACTGAATCCGGGTGATGCTGTTATTAATTACGCTATTGCGCTCGGTTATGAGCAGGAAAGAAATTTTGCCCAGGCAGTACACTATTACCGTCTTTTCTTAAAGAAATCTTCCACGCAAACTCCACAAACAATCGATGCACAACAACGCTTGCGAAGACTTGAAATTTACAAATAGCACAAAAATAAAAGGTTAAGTACAAGGTTGAGGGATCAGGCACATATTTCTATTTACGAATCCACTCCGAATAAAGGCTTTGACTTACGCACTGCCTTAATAAAATATTCTTTGACTTCTTCCCAACTTGACTCCATGAGCATATTTGGATCAGGAACATTTCTCTTTCTTGCTCCAAATTATACCCCAGAAATTTTTTGTTTTTGGACTAATAACACGACTCGAGGTAATTACTTTTTTAATATCACTTTTGCTATATGCAGTAAAAAGCCATTTTATGGATTCAAAATCTCCTGCCTCTAAAATCCGCTCAATTATGTATACCTTATGCTTTTTAATATCCAGTTTTTTATAATCTGTATCCCAGAACAATGATCTGAATGTAGGTAAAGACTCCTTATCCATAGCATATTATAGCATAAAAACATGATAACTGTTGCTTTATTTGCTAAAGAGAATATGCTTCTTCAATCCGCTGAGGATTGTTACGTTTGCCTCCGGCAAACTCACAATGACAGAGTGCCCGGGATTGTTATCATGAAAGAATTTCATTTTCATTGTTGGGGATGAAAGATCCTTTCATGAAGGTTACGTCCCGCCCTTCGCGGGACTCACAATGACAGAAGCCATGACTTTATTTCGCTGCTTCTGCTCCAAGTTCTTTTAATTTATTTCTTGAACTCTCAAGTATCCGTTTCTCATAATCAGTTTTGCCTGCATTCTTCTCAATAGCTATTTTGTAATATTTTATCGCATTATCTTTATCACCGGCAGTTAAATAAGCTTCGGCAAGACTATCATATACATTGGGAGAATTGGGATACAGTTTAGCATTGTACTGAAAAATTTTAATAGCTTTATCATATTCCTTATTATTTATTAAACGGTAGCCGACCTGGTTTAATTGATTCTCGGGAACAGCAGAACCGATTTTTGCACCAAATTTAACTGTTCTCCCTTTTAAATAATTTTCAATTTTTTCAATATCGGCTGATATCATCACATCAAAAGGTATCTTCCAACCATCAAAAATGAACATTATGCCGTCATACATGCTTTTTCCAAGCATTGAACCATGATCAACATTATCAAACCATGCACTGTTCCAAACGAGTCCCTTTAAGTCATGCCCTTTCATCCATTTCTCCAGGTCAGTATACGTGCTTAAGGTTAATTCCTGTTCTTCTTTTCCTACCGTCATAAAGAGAAATTTACCCTTAAGTGATTTTGCCTGAAACATCTTTTCAATATTCTTTAACCAGTACTGATCATTATTTTGAAACCATGGACTGCTGGCAATATATGCAGAAAATAAATCAGGCTGTGTGAACATGGCATACATAGTAAACAAACCACCTACTGAATGACCATATAAAATATCAAAACCTGAACTGCGATAATTCTTCTCCACAAAAGGTTTTAATTCTTCCTTTATAAATTTCAATGATAAATCAGCGCCTGCCGGTTCAGTCTTTCTCTCTTCATATGAGGTCGGAACATAACCATTTTGTAAAGCAGGAAGTCCTATGATAATTATTCCCGGAATATCTAATGTCCTGGATAACAATTCGATTGTTCCACAATCATAAACATAACTGATAAAACTATTTAAATCATAAAGAACAGGATACTTGTTTTCAGATGTTGCATAATCCGTAGGCAAACAAATTGAAAGTTCTAAGTCTCCTTCCAATATTTTTGATTGAAAAACTATTCTCTTTCCTACAACTATATCAGTTTCTTTTTCCTGACTGAAAACAAATTGACCTGAAGATAAATATACCGCTGCAAAAATAATTAAAATGATTAATGTGTGAGTTGTTTTAAAGTTTTGCATGATTTAACTCCTTTCTAATATTTTTATTGAACCGGAAATTCTGGATAACGATGTCTCATCATCCTTCTTCCTAACATTGTATTATTAAGATGCCTCACACTATTAACCGGTTCATTATTTTCTTTTGGCAAGTTCACTTGAATACTGAATACCCAGGCTTGATGCATTTTCTTTTGCCCATTCTGTTAATTTTGTTCTACCAACCGGAGGTACATTCACATAAAGCAAATTAGACTTAAGTCCACGAATTTCTTCCCTTGTTATGATTTTATCTCTTACCAATATGCCAATAAGACGTGCAAAATAATAGCCTATACTATCAGGCAGGTTAACTATAGGTCTCTGTTTGCCAATAATTTCACCTATTTGCATCACCAGCTCACGATAGGTAAAAATCTCTGGCCCCATAGCATTAATAAGACATTTCTCATCATTGGTTCCCACATCTACCGCTAACTCGGCAAAATCATCTACATAAATAGGCTGAAGACGATAATCACCCCTTCCAAATACACCAAATACGGGAAACTTTCTGAGCATCCAGGCTATATTATTAATCAGGATATCTTCCCTGCCAAAAAGTACGGCAGGGCTTAATATTCCATATGATATCCCTGAATTGATCAAAGCTCTCTCTAACAGTGCTTTCCCTCTGAAATATTCAAGTGGCGAATGTTCTGATGGATTCGTAATGCTGACATGCACAATTCGCTTTACTCCTGCTTTCTTTGCAGCCTCAAATAATTTAAGGGTATTTTCAACCGCGTTTGAGTGTGTCAATGTTTTATAATTAAACCGTACCCAGTAGGTATTATATAAAACATGAGCATCTTTAAGTGATTCGATTAATTTTTCAGGTTCATCAAAATGAAAGGGCACTGTCTCTATTTTATCAGTTAAGGCTTCTTCTTTGTGGGCGGAATTTGTTAAGGTGCGTACTTCAAATCCGCCTTCAATAAGACGCTTCGCTATATATTTTCCTGAAAATCCATAAGCGCCAGTTACTACATGCAATTCTTTTATCATATATATTCTTCCAGTTACCTATTTTACCATAAAATGAAATGAATCTAATCAGTTGCTAAGGTCGAGGAAGGATAAGGAAGTTCATATTCAACTCCGAACTTTTTCAACCTTTACCTTTCCTATTTTTAAACTTACGATATAATCCGTTGACTGTATATTTATTTTATGTAATAATAAAACGTAATTTATGAAAGATGAACATAAACTACATGGGAAGGGAACAAAGGCAGAAATAATCAAGTTGCGCAAAAAAATTACCGATCTGGAGATAGAAGTCAAAAAGTTAAAGCAGGTAGAAAAGGCGCTGAGTGAGCATGCGTCATTTCGCAATACCATAATAGCAAAGGCAGCAGAAGGCATCTGTGTATGCCACCAGATACCTGAATTTCCCTATGTATGCTTTACGGTGTGGAATGATTGCATGACGGAAATTACCGGGTACACAATTGAAGATATCAATCGACTTGGTTGGTACCAGATTATGTATCCTGATCCGAAAATACAAACAAAAGCGATTGAACGCATGTCGCGCATGCGGTATGGAGATGACTTGATAGCCGAGGAATGGATTATCACTTGTGCAGATGGACAGAAAAGACCAATATTAATTTCTACATCTTTACTTGAATCAAGTGATGGGCAGGCACATGTTTTAGCAATAATGCAGGATATAGGAGACTGTAAACAGGCAGAAGCGAAACGTATTGAAATGGAACGCCAGCTTCTTCATGTCCAGAAACTTGAAAGTCTCGGTGTTTTAGCGGGCGGTATAGCTCATGATTTCAATAATCTCCTTATGGCTATTCTTGGCAACCTTGATTTAGCATTGCTGGAACTCTCGCCTGATACAATCGCCTTTTCCAGTATTGAATAGGCAATAAATGCTACTCAACAATTCGCGGGACAAGATCTCGCAGGTTTTATCCAAAAACCCTATAAACTGCAAAACCTGCGTGATAAATTAAAATCAATCTTAGAATAAACTGATGAGTTGATCTTCTGAACTATCTTCTCAATCTTGTCATCGTCATTGATAAACCATAACCAGCTATAATACTTATGAATGGCATTATGGGGTGTCTGTATCTGCCAATAGCCATTTCACCACTTGATATTGCAATTAAATAAATAATTAGTACAGCTAAAAGAATAAAGGATATATCCCGTCTATGTAATTGCGAGAAAAATCCTATAATGAACATAGCATAATAACAAAGTAAAAATATTCCCATACCTAATGTCACGATAAATACTCCAGGCTTTTCTTTTATTAATTCAATAATCCCCTTATAGAATCCATAATGAATTATCTTGATGGCAACTCCTCCTATTTTCGGATATCGGTTTAATACCTTTAGCAAATCAGCGCTTCCTGGATCAAAAATAAGTATTCCTAAACCTTTTAAATAAATAGATGGATAATAGGATAAGTTCTGTATAAATATTTCTCTTCCCTTTTTACCTATATACTTTATTTTCTTTGCTTGACTCCATTTTATCTGCTCGGGATGATCAAAGTAAGTATTTCTTAAATTCCCCCAGCCCATTTTTTTTTGCATCTCTGCAAATGGCACATCATTTTTAACAGCAAGCACAGCAGGCGCTTTAAAATAATAAAATAACACATCTGGAAGAGCGCAAAATCCCCAATATCCTGCCCGCAATCCATTCCTCACAATCCATATTCCTAATAAGGCCATAGCAACTACGAAAAAAACAATTACGTGAACCAATTGTTTCTTCCAATTACTTCTCTTCAGAATAAGCCATAATATGATCATAAACATAAAAATGTACAGAATATAATAACTAGATGGACGTATGTAAGTCGCAACCGCCAAGGCAACTGCTGCATATATTAAATGAAATAAACAATTACCTTTAAAATAAAGCACAACCAAATAATAAAAGAGCAAGAAAAAAAATGCGAATAATGTTTCCGTTATTAATTGGCATGAATATATAATTGAGAATGGTTCTAATGC
>MFGW01000202.1:7905-8181 GCA_001780385.1 Candidatus Fischerbacteria bacterium RBG_13_37_8
ACTAAGTAAACGGTAAAACTACTAAATATTATTTGAAGTATTACTGGTAATATTTTATCGCTACCTGATAATTTTGCTAAAAAGAGAAAAAATGGATACCCTGGTGTATTTATGATTTCTGGTTCTCCCTGGTTTATAAATTCTAAATGACTTAACATATTCTCTGCATTATTCTCATATCTGTAAGTATCAGGATGTATAAATCCCTCCACTCCTGAATATGCCAGATATCCACTGATAAATAAAGAAAATCTTATGGCTATTGCCAAAAATAGT
>MFGW01000202.1:8264-9206 GCA_001780385.1 Candidatus Fischerbacteria bacterium RBG_13_37_8
TCATTTTATCTTCAAATTTACGTGAAGGAATTATTCTTTTTCACCCACTACCCAAAGAAATCGTCCAAATGGTAGATGTAATAATTCCCACACTTTTCCTATAACTGAAAAAGAAAAATCTAAGTAATCCCTGCGACGCTGAGACAGGGTATTCAAACGTTTAAAATGACGTAAACAATAATAAGTTGAACGCGGGTCATCATCAAAAACTTTAGCTTCAAGAATGTTAAATTTCATTACCTTAAGAGCAAAACGTAATTCATTCCGAGTATATTCACGATGATGCCCTGGATAATATTCATCATCAAATCTGAAAAAATAAAGAAAATCATCATTTACACTTTTACCAAACAAAAGACTTAGCCTATTATAAATTGATGCATGATTAGGGGTAGTAACAATAATTCGTCCCTTTGGAGCAAGTACACGACGCATTTCCCACAGTATGCGACGAGGTGAAAAAGTATGATGCTCAATTACATCCATGTAGGCTATATAATCAAAACTTGAATCCTCAAAAGGTAAAGAATCCTTAAATAAGTCACAGCTCTTGTATTGCACACCATACGGTTGAAGTATTTCGCTAAATCGATTTGCCACATCAGGTAAATCAATCGCTGAAACTTTGAAACCTAATTTTGCAGCATATACATCCATGGCTCCCATTTGAGCACCTATATCCAATAACCTCGGTGGATTTCCCTTAGGTAAATTTTTAAGCATATACCGAAGTACCCGAAGTTTAGTGCCAGCTATTTTTATTGCAGAAATCACCCATTCTGAATAATTTTCCTGTGATGGGGCACGTTTTCCCCGAGGATCCTCTGCAATAACCTTCAAGATCTCAAAAAAACCTTTTAAATTTACCGATTCAACCGATGCAATCATTCATGTATTATAAAATAAATTGTGGAATAGTGAAAGTCTTGCCTTCAAAATAAA
>MFGW01000202.1:9219-10619 GCA_001780385.1 Candidatus Fischerbacteria bacterium RBG_13_37_8
ACATAGATAAATCAATGCCCATATTTTGAACATTGCGTCAATAAGCAATGCAATTAAAGCAATGGAATGATTAACTTTATACACCTCTATTCAAATGAATGCATTGTTTCAATGAGCGCCTTCTTTATTCCTGGTTCACTGGCTGAATGACCTGCACTCTCCACAATTACAAGTTTTGATTTCGGCAGTTTCTTGTGTAGTGTATAAGCAGTAATAGGCGGACATATTACATCGTAACGGCCATTCACTATTATCATTGGAATATCCTTTAATTTATCAGCATTGGCAAGTAATTGCCCTTCTTGCAGAAAACAATTATTCGCCATGTAATAATTTTCAATAACAGAAAATCCCCACGGATTCCAATATTTGAAAAATCCTGACAATACCTCATCTGAAATATTTAAAAACGCTATCTTGCCTTCGTACATTGCCCATGCTTTTGCATATTTATCACGAATTTCTTTGTCCGGTGATTGCAGTTTTTCCACAATTTGTGCTGCATAATTCTTATTTTTAGGATCGGGAATATAAGAAAGAAATTCCTGGTATGTTTCAGGAAAATACCTTCCCACTCCCCCTAAATAATAATGCTCTATTTCTTCCCGTGTTGCCGTAAATATACCACGCATTATAATCCCGCTGACATTTTGTGGATATGCCTCTGCATAAGCAAGTGCCAAAGTTGAACCCCATGAACCTCCAAAAATAATCACTTTGTCCAAATTCAAATGCTTCCTTAGTTTTTCAACATCTTCAATAAGATTCTTAGTCGTATTTTCCTTTATCTCACCCCATGGTTTGCTCTTCCCTGAGCCTCGCTGATCATGCAATATTATATTAAATTTCTCCGGATTGAAATAACGAAAATCATCATCCATGCATCCCGCTCCTGGACCACCATGTAAATACAGAACTGGTTTCCCTTCAGGATTACCTCCACATTGATAATATATCTCATGCAAGTCAGAAACTTTCAAAAATCCGGTTTTGTACGGCTCAAGCTTTGGATAAAAGTCTTCCTGCTCCTGCGCCATAACATGTACAACCAAAAATCCTATTAAAATTAATAACAATATCATCTTTTTCATAATCATGTTCCTCCATTTGTAAACGATGCACCTTTTGCGCGCACACCTAAGGTGTGCGCGGCAATCCCTGACTTTCATGCTTCTTACAATCCTATAGAAATTGCTGTGCGTTCCTTCGAAATGCTCGCAAATAATTTTGACGGGTATCTGCAATCAATCGTTCACCTGCTATGATAATTGCAACACATCTGCACTTTATTCAGCCCCATGCTTCGATAAAAGTTCCTCCATTGATCTATTATTTGAAGCACGCGCTATCGAAAGTGGTGTATTACCTGATAGATCTTTAGCATTGACATCAGCACCTTT
>MFGW01000202.1:10674-18617 GCA_001780385.1 Candidatus Fischerbacteria bacterium RBG_13_37_8
GGCGTCCTTCCTTCCTCATCCTGCACATTCACATTTGCTCCTGCTTCAACTAATAAATATGCAAAATCCCAGAGTTCATTGCGTAGTACTCCTATAAGTAATGGCAAATCATGCTCCCCTTTGCTGTTGACATCCGCACCCTGCTCAATTAAAAACTTAATCGCATTAAGATTATAAGAAATCCAACCTCCAGCAAACTGCGAAAGTACATCCCTCCCATGCTTGTTTTTCGCATTTACATCTGCCCCTTTTTCAAGCAAAAACTTCACCCAGTCAAGTTTTCCTTGCCCCGCAGCATACGCTAATGGACTGATTCCATAATTATCCTCGAGATTTAAATCTGCTCCATGCTCCCCTAATAATGTAACAATATCAATATGACCACTTTGTAATGCTATCATTAATGCAGCATTTCCATCTTTATTCTGTTCATTAAGGGGTGTGCCATGCTCAAGAAAAAGTTTTACTAAATTTTCCCTGCCTTCGCGGCTCGCAATCATTAATACATTAACTCCTTCAAAATCTTTTACACTGACATCAGCACCATGGTGAAGCAAAAATGATAGTGTCTTTTCCTTTTGCAATGCATATATGAGCACACTTTGTCCATATTCATCCTGTACATTTAAATCAGCTCCTTTCTCTATTAATAAATTCATAATTTCCTGCCTGTCATAATCGACAGCAACCATTAATGCTGTCCTCCTATGCAAACCAGTTGCATTAATATCAGCGCCCATATGCAACAGCATCCTGACAATATCTGTGTGTCCATATTCAACAGCAATATTAAGCGGTGTCTGCCCCTCTGCTGTATGTACATTCGTCTCTGCACCTTGTTCCAGAAGAATTGTTGCCTCCCTTATATCACCATTCTGACATGCTTTTATTAAAGGATCAGCATCAGCAGGTGTCGTGAATGTCGAAATGAAATCTGCATCGAGTACCTCTCCGGTGATCGATTTCATCCCTTTTTTCACCGTTACTATGTACGTTGTAGCAAACAGCATTTCATCCCTCACATGAAAAACAAGCTTCTTCTCAGTCGTCCAAATATATTTCCCCTTTAACATCGGAGAAATGCTAACAAAATCAGGCTCATACTCTTTCATTATTTTATTGGTATGTACCATCGGCTCGTTAAACGTGAGTATAATTTCTTCCGCCATTTCAATAGAACCTATTTCACCCGCAGGAAAAACTTCCACCCTCAACTCCTGTGATAAAACAATACCTGCAGATAATAGAATAATCCACGATAGCATCACACATTTCTGTTTCATGATTACCTCAGGATAGTGTTAGACACCAGAATTATATTGTACCGCATTGCAAAAGAATACTCAATAAATTACTCAACACTCCTTTTCTTACAATTCAATTTCACCCACGGTAAGAACATCTTTCTTATTATCCAGTCGCATGGTAATTGATTTTTTTTGCTCATTTGGGCGGCTGTAATTGGTAAATATATTCACCTGTAGTGTTACAGGACCAAGAAGCGTCTGCGTATTGCTGCCATAATAGTTCACCTGAATTTTATACCTACCTTTCATTGCCTTCTTTATTAAATATTCCTCTGGTCCGTACCCTTGTGTGAAATCACGTGAAACGAGTCCACCTATAGATGTTAGCTTATTTGAATAGAAAGCCTTTTCTTCGGTTGGCTCAATTACCCATAAGTCAATGTCTGTCATGTCCGCATCCCAGGTTAAGACTATGCGAATATCTAAATCTAAAAGTTGTAGAAGCTGCGGTACTACTTTGAATTCAGATATTCCTGCTTTGCGTGCTAATGGAATAATGGCATTCATATCCATGAGCGCTATTAGTTCAATCTCATCAAAGCGATCCCATTTAGTCATAATTACATGATTCAATAATTCAATCGCACGCTCATACTGTTTCAGTTCAGCAAGGACAAGAGCAAGATCACGCCATGATTGTGGTTCCTCAGGACGAAGCTTCAGTACTTCCTCAAATGCCATGGAACTTAATTCTAACATGCCCACCTGCTCAAGCCGATGTCCCAATATTCTCAGAAAATGCGCATTCTCAAGCTCCAGCTCAGCTATGTTAGACAAAATTCGTAATCCAAGTTCCGTCCTCTTATTTGCAAAAAAGATATCCGCACAATCAAGGAAAAATGCAGGTATATTACCATACTGTTTCTTCTGTTCAAGATATGCTTCATATTCTTTACCTGATAATGACTTCTTGATTGCATTACTATAAGGCATGTCCGGCTTCCATGGCTCTATGCTGATAGCAGTGTTATCCTCTCTGCGATCTGCAGTTGTAGATTTTCTTTCTCTAGGAGCTAACCTAAGATAACCTACATTATCTCTTCCAACTGGAACTGACTCCGCTGGTTTCCCAGCAATATGCTCAGTTACTACTGATTTCGCGGTATCTACCGCTGCATACTCTCCAGTTACTTTAATTACTTCTCCTACAGTAATTTCCATAACAATCGGGAAATCAAGTCTCTGACCTTGTGAATAGTTAATATTCTCAATTGTATTAGCCTGAAAAGCTTCCATCTCAGCTCTAAGATTATAAGTTCCAGGTTCTAGGTTCCCAAAAAAATAGAAACCATCAACATCTGTTATTACCGCACGCGAAAAACTTTCCTTATTTAAAGTTATTGTAGCTCCAGGCAGTGGTGCTCCTTCTGAATCGGTGACGATTCCTCCTATTCCGGGTTGCGAAATTCTTCTTTCAGGACGTGCAGGAACCTGCTTCCTTGCAGTATCAGATGGACGCTGTCTTTCCATGACAGCAACTGGCTTGGTCTCCATTGCCTTCTTTTTCTCAATCTTCGGATATTCAGTTTCCCACCAGCTAATGCGTCTCTCCCAGAGTTTCAGTACTCGGTCTATCTTGCTCTGCTCATATTTTTTTCGGTCAGACTGGCGCATTTCCATCATTTTTATATATTGCTTTCTCATCTCTGAAAGAGTCTCCGGCGGCATTATCTCGTACTGTACATATTGATTCAGATTGTCCAAAACCATTAACGATGTCCCCGGTGTCACTAATCCATACTTCTTCCCGGTCTCTACTAATTTCTCGTTATTCTTTCTTGAAAATATCATCAGCTCATTAATCTTGCTCTGTGCCCAATAGGTCATCAATAAATCGCCGGATGAAGCATCGCTTGTCTTTATTTTGTATTTCTTTTCCAGTACCGTTTTTCCACCAGCAGAATATTTAATACTTACTTCCGCATCATCAGTCATGAGCATTCCAGTTATCAATAAACGATCTCCTGCCGGTCCGGAATGTGTCGGATATGCTTCCCCTATCTGTCCGGTTCGTACAACTGCTGATTGAAAATCAAAGCGGGCTTGACCGATATGTTCAACAACTTTTTTATCTGTCAGTTTGCTTAAATTAAAATATCTGCCGCCACTCTTGTTCGCCATGTAATGCAGCAAAACATGATTTGCCGTTGCATCACCAGAGATTGCATAAACCGGTGCATTAAATTCCTTGGTTTCCTCCTTGCCAAAATTGGAAAGCCCATCTGTAAACAGCAAATAAAAGTCAGGTGCCGTTTTGATGCTCCTTAACGAACCAATTTGTGTACCTCCATCATATGCCACCCCAAGCAATTCCTTTATCAATGCTTCACAATTACCATTGGCAATCACATACTCCTTGCCCTTCTCAGCTTCATTTCGAAATACTACCAGCTCCACTACCACTTTTGCCTCTCGCAGTCCAGTACAATAATCATGCAGTATATTCAACTCACGCTCATGATCTGACTTTCCCCTCGAACCTGAAGCGTCCCAGTAAAGCCCTATTCTCCGCGGAACCATTCTCTTGCCCGCTATAGATTCAGCCGTTTTCTTAGGATAATCGGTAATCAAAAAATAATAATCACCAGCCTTGTTTTTCTGGACAGTGACATTTTGTGTTTCAACTTCTGGCAACTCTATCATTAAATCTTCATTTAGCTGAATATCCTCCTGGTGTAATTCAGCAATGTATTGCTTCTGCCATTCCTTGAAACTGATCGTGCCAAAGCCACTCTTCTTTTCCTGTGGCTTTACAACACTTTTTACCAACTCGATACGTAATGAAAAATCCTTAACCTTTTCCTTATATTTCAAGGGAAGATGATAAAACGTACCCTGGTCATTATGAATAAGCTCGGTGATATAGCGGACCATTACCTTCCGACTGCCCTTTGGCGGCATTGGAAAAACACGTGCCTTGAAATTGTTCCCCTTCGTCCATTCCACTAAACCAGGATCTATGCGACGCCGTGTTAAATCCTCAAATACTACACGCGCCTTCTCCCTCTCCACTACTACACCATCTACCATTACACCATTAATATCCAGAGCATAACCACTCACAAAAGCACCTTCCGGCAAAGGAAAATAAAGATCCCCCGCTAACTGGCGCTCATGAGGATTATAAAATGTCATCATCATCTGCGTCTCAGCAATAGCTCCCAGTATCTTTACTTCAACCTTCAATTCGGATAAGACCATGCTTTGCTTCTGGTCTCCTTCCTGCGATACCATATCCAGCGACCGCTCCTGCGCATATACAATACCCGCAATTAAACATACAAATACCAAAAAATAAATTTTTCTTAACCTTTCACTACACATAACTGCCTCCTCCTCCATACAAACAACTTTAATGCCATATTACCAAGGAATGCAAATGACCCCCCTGCCTACTTATCTGCCCCTCCCTCTATCCAATTTCTTGAATTTTATCCATTTATTAGGATAGTGCCTGGCGCCAGAATTATTCTTCGACTTTTTCTACAACAATAGTGAGTTTGGCTACTAATGCAGCAAGCGCTCCTACGGCTGCTAATACTGGTAATAAAGCTGCACCGACAATACCTACACTGAGTGGTATCTCCATTAAAATCTTCCCTTCTTCATTTTTCAAGATAATGCGGCGTATATTCGCCTGATGAAGCAATTCCTTTATTTTATTGAGCGCCTCGGTTCCATTTAGTCTAAATTCTTCCACATGTCTCTTCTCTTCTTTTGGCTGTTCTTCCTGCTGTGCTTGCTCTTCATTTTTTTCTTGTTCTTCGATCATATTTATTCCTCCTATGTTAAGAAGTTCAAGGTTCAATGTTCAAAGTTCAAGGTTTCCCTTAATTTTACTGCAGGGGCATGACCTGCGTCTGCCCTTTTTATTTTCATTGTTCGTACTGTGTATAAACACATGTTGTTTTCCTATGTATTACTATACTAAAAACGCAATAATATTGCTACATGTTCCCCCTGTCCCCTGTTCCCTGTCCCCTGTTCCCTGTTCCCTGTCCCCTGTTCCCTGTTCCCTGTTCCCTGTCCCCTGTCCCCTGTTCCCTGTCCCCTGTTCCCTGTTCCCTGTTCCCTGTCCCCTGTCCCCTGTTTTGAACCAATAGTCGTTCTCAAGCGTTTAAATTATGGAATACCTAAAGTGAGGAATTAGAATGAACAGAAGAATGGTAGTAATTGGATGCCTGGCGATAGCAGCCATCCTGGTTCATGCTGCCAATATCTATCGTATTTTTATTCATCCAACCATTGGATTAGCATTATCTGCAAAATTTGATATGAGCAATGGCTATTTTTCAGTTGCCAAGCTTGCTGAAGATACGCCTCAAAAACCATCACCTCTCGCACGCGCAGGTATTAAAGAAGGCGATAGAATATATGCAGTATATGATTCGCGGGGCGAGGGAACTATTATCAATAATCGCATTGATATATATGAAATGATAGACCGGCGCATTCAATTCGGTGAACCATGGAAAATGGTTGTTTTGAGGCAAGCTGAGAACAACCAATATCAGCAACTCACTGTTCAAATTCCAGCTTTTGATATCGCATCATTTAAAGCGAGGCTTGATTATACGGATATTGGTTTTTATATAATTTTGCCGATTATTGCCCTTATCACGGCATTTTTCATGGGATTCATGCGACCTAAAGATAATCATGCATTTACTGCTTTTTTGCTTTTTCTGGCATTTTCAACTGTAGTAGGCATTCAATTTCATATTTTTCCACCTGGTTTACGATTCGTTGGCATTCTCTTTAATAGTATATTAAACAGCACGGTTGTGTATTTATTCATGCGATTTTTCCTGCTTTTTCCCTCTCCATCCATCATTGAAAAAAAGGCGCCTTGGCTTAAGAACGCACTTCTTGTTTTTGCTTTATTTCATTGCACGTATCATCTCATTTTCTTTTTCTTAGCTGATTATGCATTAGAACTATAAAGTAGAATAGCGTTTTTATATCCATATTTTATCACGATTACTGACTGGATGAATCTTCTTATGTTTATTATTGGATTAAGTTCACTAATTCTCAATACTGTTCGACCAGCAAGCAGTAATGAAAGACGTAGAATGATTATTTTGCTTACAGGAACCCTTGCAGGATTACTTCCATTCGCGATAATTCTGTTATTTAGAATCAAGCAAGTACTTCATTCACAGGTTTTTCTAACAGTTATTTGGTTTACTCTTTGTATTTTCCCACTTTCGTTTGCATACGTAGTACTCAGGCATCGTGTTTTTGGAATCCGGCTTATTATTCGTCGCGGAATAAGATATATTTTAGTATCTCGTGGTTTTCTGCTTGCAGAAGGATTACTCATTTTCCTGATTTTATTATTCATTATTGGACCCTTATTGCAGCAATTGCATTTTTCCTGCAGTCCCGGATTTTTTGGTATGAGTTCAGCAATACTCACATTAAGTATTGTTGCAATGCTGCAAGTAGTAAACAGGCGCGTGATGCCAGCTATTGATAAACATTTCTTTCGCGAAGCTTACAATGTACAACAGGTGCTTTCTGACCTCAGTCACACAATCAGGCGGCTTGCCGCTCAACCGGCTGAATTGCTTCAGCTCGTAGTTGATAAAATAAATAATTGCATGTTTCCCACTCATGTAGCTGTATTTCTGTTACGTGAAAAATCAACTGGTCATCTCATTGCTGTCTCTGAACAAAATGGCAAGAAACATCGCAGTAAAAAACTAATGTATCATTGCGAAACATATCTGCTACATCCGGAATTTCAGAAAGATAATCCATGCGAACTTCCCGCTTCGGGTAAACTCTGGTTTACAGATGAGGGCTTTCTTACGCGTTTCATGTGGGATGATGCAACAGGTGAGCCGCGTGCACTTGATGCATATATGAATGATCTCAGGTCATTGACTAGCATGCTGGCTGCTTTCTCAACCAAAGGAAATCACACTGGTGGTAAATCAATACTTCAATTACTCAACACCCGCCTCATTGTTCCCATCGCTTCTAAAGACCGTATCCTCGGTTTTATAAGTCTTGGGGAAAAATTATCAGAAGAACCATTTTCACGCGAAGATAAAGAATTGCTTATGACTGTTGCTGAGCAGGTAGCAATCGCTCTTGATTATGCACAACTCATACAGGAAACTGCAGAACAAGAAAAAATGAAACATGAACTGGTAATTGCTCGCGAAGTACAGGCACGTCTCTTTCCACAAACTCTGCCAGCATCTAATACAATTGAATATGCAGGTATATGCAAAGCAGCTCGTCATGTCAGTGGTGATTATTATGATTTTCTACCACTCAGCAATAATAAGATTGGAATAGCGCTTGGTGATATATCAGGGAAAGGTATCTCTGCCGCATTGCTTATGGCAAGTCTCCAGGCACTCATACGCAGTAATGCTGCCGTTCATGGTACTAATGTTGCTGAACTCATGAGTAACATCAATCATTTCATGAATATGTCCACCGATAGCAACAAGTTTGCTACTTTTTTCTATGCCGTATATGATGACATAGAACGGACATTGACTTATGTCAATGCAGGACATAATCCGCCCATTCTCTTCCGGCCCAAACAATCCTGTTCCAGCAACGGGTTTGATCCTGATTTCGAGCTCTCATGGTTGACTGAAGGTGGAATAATTG
>MFGW01000202.1:18670-26103 GCA_001780385.1 Candidatus Fischerbacteria bacterium RBG_13_37_8
GGTGATATCCTGGTAATATTTAGCGATGGTGTGATCGAATCAATGAACAATGCTGGACAGGAATTTGGTCAAGAGCAGCTCATTGCACTCATTACAGCCAATTCATCACTGCCTCCTGAAGAATTACTAACCCTTATTCTTACTGAAATTGAACACTTTACAAACAATACTCCGCAGCATGATGATATTACCCTCATCATTGCAAAAATTAAAGAATAGTAATAAGTGGACAGGGAACAGGGAACAGGATATTAATTGCTACGCCAACACCAACCTCTGCCTTTACCTTTACCTATACTTTTAGAGTATTGAAATATATTTGTATTCCATTTACAATAGCACAATATATTTGTAATTGTTTGCAAAAGATAATTCTGCAAGGGCGAACACAAGGTTCGCCCCTTCATAATATAGCAGCATGGGATACGAGAAACTTGCGAACGCTTCGTTCGCAAGCACTTGAATCCTTGATCCCTTTAATTTACTACAAAAAGGAGCATAGTAAATGACAGAAGAACAAAAAGCCAAACTGAGAAAAGCATTGAATGAATCATTTGCGTATCGTTGGAGTATTCTTTTGCTTGTAAGTTTTGCTATGGCAACGAATTATTATTTTTATGATGTGTTATCACCGATACAGGAAGAAATTGTAAAGCTTTTTGGTTCCGCAGCGCTCTATGGTGGTATTATTTCCGCATACTCAATTCCTAACACATTCTTTTTGATGGCAGTACTGGGCGGCATAATATGCGACAGGCTTGGAATTCGTATCACAGGAACTATGTTCTTCTCTTCCATGTTTGTTGGCTCCTTTCTTACTTATTACGGAACTACAGATTATTTCATCGGCGGCGGCATCGGATACAATTTCTTAAATTCATTTCTCACCAATTATCCGCCTGCTTTTAAAATGATGGCAATCGGTTTTTTTCTATTTGGTTTAGGAGCAGAAACTTCCTGTGTGGTAATAGCCAAAATAGTAGTGCGGTGGTTCAAGGGCAAGGAGCTTGCCACCGCGCTCGGTGTAAATGTAGGTATTGCACGTGTTGCTTCATCTCTTACTTTTTCAGTAGGTGCCTGGATGTCTGATCCTGTCTGGAATCGACCAGTTATCTTAGGTGCAATAATTATGACTGCCGGATTCCTGGCATTCATCACCTATATCTTTTTTGATATTGCCCTCGTTCGCAGTGAGAAAACCGAAGAAACCTCGGCTGAAAAGCCAAAAGAAGAGCCTTTCCGTGTTGCTGATGTGATTAAATTGCTTAAAACACCCTCGTATCTGTACATAGCATTACTCTGCGTGACATTTTATTCAGCGGTATTTCCCTTCAATAAATTTGCCGTTGACCTCATGCAAAATAAATTTTTAATGACGAGACAATTTGCTGGTCTTATTGTTTCTGTTTTGCCGCTTGCACAAGCAGTTATTACACCCCTTTTTGGCTGGGTTTGTGATTACAGGGGCAAAAGTGCTTCACTTATGATTTTAGGTTCCATCCTTCTTATCATGGGACATGTTACGTTATCACTTACCAACTTGCCACCCTATGTCGCACTTGTTATGCTCGGTGTCGCGTTTTCACTTGTTCCTGCTGCTATGTGGCCCGCTCTTGCTAAAATTGTGGATCTAAAACGGCTTGGAACTGCTTATGGGCTTACTTTTTCAATACAAAATATCGGACTCTTTTTTACTCCTATGCTGATTGGCTACGTGCTCGATGTCTCAAATCCGGGAGTTGCTGCCGCTAAACAAGCAGGTGAAAATGTTCTTTATAACTATACTAATCCTATTCTTATGCTTGCTGTATATGGTTTTCTCGGTCTTATCTTTGCTTTTCTGCTTTTGCGAGAAGATAAAACAAGCGGTTTCGGTCTCGAACAACCCAACAAGGTCAAATAAAGAAAAACTACCCTTTACTTATACCTTTACCTTTACCTATACCTTTACCTTACCCTCTCCCTCTTCCTCTCCCTTCCCCCCTCACCCATTTCTGTTCCTCACGAGTCTCTATAATATTAGAAAATCAACAGGAGGTTTTTTATGTACTTCAGGGCATTAAAAATTATGGTGGTGGTAATACTTTTCACATCTTTCGCATTTGCTGATACTGAACCATACAAAGCAGGAAATAATGATTTGGCAGATACTGTCTTACCGGTTCATCCTTTGCTCTCGGAATTGAAATTAGCGGCACGCTTCAACATGGCTTATCCCCTGCAAAATATCTATTACGGAAATGAACTTACTTTTCAGCAGCAGGGCTGGCAAGATTTCATCACCACATATGGAACAGGCTGGAGATTAATGTGGGATACACGTGCTGGACGTCCCAATCTTGTTGAAGGAAAAGGAATCCCTTTCTATGCAGGAAAAGGTAACACACTGAAACCTGATTTTGAAGAACTGACCATTGATTATCTTCATAAAAAAATAACACGTTTTGTTAATGAAAATAACGAACTTCTCCCTATCGATTTCTCCACACTTCAACTGAATAAAGAAGCCAGTCCTATCTTCGACAATGGCAGGTACTGTGTCATTCAATATGATTATATCATGGGTAAAAACAGCAATAATTCATTACAGAATCAGGACCAGGGAGTGATTGTAGATGGTGCCAGAGTATTTTTCCGGTTCAACAATGGTAACTTAGTACAATTTGGCAGCCTGGGTATCAGTGATATTACTATTCCGGTAGTTCCAGTTATAAGCGCTTATCAGGCAGAATATAATGTTGCGGTTGCTTTAAGCAGGGGTGACTATGAAGTCGATTCAATTCTTAGAAGCAATTTACTGGTGGTTCAAGAAATACCTGCAGGTCAGAACACCTATGATGATTATGCCGGACGTACCGGCTATGGTATTCAATACCGTCTCGTCTATGCTGTTGAATTTACAAAGACCAACACACATGATACCTACAGCGCATGGGTAGATGCAATTACCGGTAATATCGTGATGCAGGAAAATCTGACACTCTACGGTCATGTTTACGGAAATATTTCAATACGTCCGGGTAACCGGGCACAGAAAACATTTCCATATTGCACAGTTGACAATAACGGGACAAAGTATACTAATTTATGGGGATATTATAGTTATGCAAGTTCTCCTTCAACAAGCGCCACCTCAACATTAAGCGGGCACTATGCCGATCCTAATGATAATTGTGGCGCGATAAGTCTCACCACTAATACCTCACCCGGCAATCTGAATTTTGGCACATCTGCCGGTACTGATTGTAGTACACCCGGTTCAGGTGGTGCAGGCAATACATTTGCCTCTAGGAGCACCCATTGGCATGTATCGTGGATTCGCACCAAGGCAAAATTCTTTCTCCCTGGGATTGCCTGGTTGGATGATACACTTACCAGTAACACGAATATTTCTACCGATTCCTGTAATGCATGGTGGTCAGGGGGCGCTGGTACGCTTAATTTCCTGCAATCTGATGCAGACTGCAATAATTCAGCTGAAATAGGCGGTACCACTTACCATGAATGGGGTCACGGAATAGATTCAAATAGCGGTCATCCTGCAAGAACGCCTTCTAATGAACGAGTCAGTGGTGAAGCACTTGGCGATTTTCTCGATGCCTTAATGCTCAAGGATGCCTGCCACAGCCAGGGTATGTACAAGGTATTAAGTTGCTATCATTGTCCTGCTGCATGTCATGGAACACGTTTCATTGCAATGCGGTTCGATGATGATGGGCTTCCCGGCACACCTGACGTTCCCGTAACTCCACAGAATATTCTCAATAACAATGGACCTAACTGCGACAGGTACTCAAGTGTTTGTGTCATGTGCCCATACAGTTATCCTGACCCGGACTGTAATTCGCCTGTTCTCTACCGAGGCATTATGGGCTATGAAGGACACTGCGAGTCTTACATCGCTTCCGGTGCACTTTGGGATATGGTACAAAACATTGTAACAGCGCATGGAGAAGCAGCCTGGACCTGGGTCGACAGATTATGGTTTGAATCGTTACCTTCGCTTGGCTCTGCATACCGGATTACTTCAGGTGGAGAATGTAATACAGGTGCCTCTATTGATGGCTGCGCTGCTTCAAATTTCTACACGGTACTCCTCGCCGCTGATGATGATGACGGTAATCTCACCAATGGCACACCAAACGGCGGTCGTATCTGGAATGCATTCAATAACCACGATATCGCATGCGGTTCCAGTCCGGCTAATTATAATGTTTGCACCGAACCGTCCACACCTACTCTTTATGCTGCCGCTTCTGATGAACAAATTGCACTTACATGGACTCTTTCAACAAATGCTACGAATTACCGCGTCTACATAAGCCCCTTCGGAACAGCAGCAGATTGTGATTTCGGCGGCTGGATCCCTTACACTACTACCACAAATTACAATTACTACTCAGTAGCTAATTTATGGAATACCATCGGTTATTCTTTCGCAGTACAGGCAATCAATGGGAGCGTTGATTGCGTTTCCGCGATGTCAAATTGTGTATTTGTTGAACCTACATCTGCTGCCCAGGTAAATCTCACCGGTTATAAATCATCCGGTTGGGAACATGTATTAGTGCCATCCAATAATTCATGCGATTCGACGACATGCGTTCGCAGTGCTACCTTGAGCGCCAATGGAACAAGCAGCAACTTTAATTTCAAGGTACGGAATAATTCCACCGTTGCTGCCGCAGCTCATAAAATTCGTCTCTATATCGATGATAATGCCGTTTTGGGCTATAACCGAGCTTCTCATGCAGCAAATACTACCCTTACATTCAATGACCAGCCTCTCGTTGCCAAGGGCGGTCGTCATATGTTGAAAATTGTCTTCGATGATGATGATGAAATTTCGGAAAGCGTTGAAACGGACAACTCCTGGATTGCACCATCAGCTGTCTTCGAACCATATAATTTGAATATTGATAATTCTCTTACCCGTACTAATCCACCGGATCGAAATCCGGAAGGGTACTCATATTATTCTTGCGACGGTTACTTTTTCTCAGTTACACCAAGTGGCGGTCAGTATTATTGGAGCATCATCGGAGTACTCCCAAGAGAAAGTACTGCTGATTATGATGTGCGACTGCATGATGATTATGTAGGTTCTTCACAGGGTTTTGGTGCTAATCTCGAATGGTCAATGAGTGGTTCTGCTGGTGAAGTGGAAATCATTGGTGTTAACCGCAATCAATCAGTCGTGCAAGACTGGTGGGCTGGTGTTATCCAGGGAACGATAACTCCTGCCTCTGCAGATTATGATGTGCATAAAGATTCTTCAGGCAGTGCCCTTGCAGTTCCATCCACAGGCAATTTCAATGGCATACCTGCCGATGGCGTAGCTTCCGTTGAAGAAATTTATGTTGGCACAAGCGACCTGCCTACAGCCTGGAGAATTACCGTAACCCCCACCGGCGGCGATATCGGCATCGCCCTCATCCACCGCTCTTACGACCATTTTACACTAAACGAAGCTATGTCAGGTACTATCGTTAATAATGCCGGCGTTAACGGCGCTGAATACTTTGACATTATGTTCACCATGGAAGGTTTTTACGGACTGCTCATCTATAAACCAAATTACACGCAAGCAGGCAATGTAATCACCTATATCGTTGATATTACCGAAGCTCCTTCTAACTTGCGTCCCTATACACACACGGGCTGGACCGCCGCTGTCGTCGCACGGGATTCCGGAGGCTGTGATATCACCGCTTGCACCGTTTCTGCAACTCTCCCCGGCTGGTCTGGAACAACCTACGTCAATCAAACAAGCATTAATGACGGTCCTAATGATGTCAATACTTCCTTCCAAATCCGCTACACGCTTAACGGCAATACACTGGAAGAAGTCACCTACGCATCTTTGCCTACGGGATTCACCGCTCTGAATAATAATAATTCACTTGCAAGCTCCATCAAAGGCGGCAGAAACACGCTCGGCGTTTTCACGGATGCTAACAATAATTATTTAGAAAATAATGAAAATGATAATACGTATTACACGCAGTATGTCTGGTCTCCACGAGTCCTGATCAACAATACACCAAGCTATACTTCAACCGCACCGCCTGACAGGGATTTCGGCGGCTTCCCCTATTACAACTGTGACGGCTACGAATTCGATGTAACTCCAGGCGGCGGTCAATCATACTGGGGTGTCCTCGGAATTATCCCCACCGGGAGCACTACGAATTACGATCTGCGTTTGCATGATGACTACACCGGTTCCATCGATGGTTATCGCATCCCTGTCGTAAGCTCAACCAGCGGCTCGGGTGGAGGAATAGAATTAATTGGTGTGAACAGAAATTTTGCCTTTGATGCCATTTGGTGGGCAGGTACTGTGCAAAGCAACAACACACCCGTTACCGGCGCTTATTACGTGTATAAGGATGTCTCCGGCAATCCAATTGCAGTTCCATCAACAGGCTCCACAGGTAACATACCAGCCAACGGCGTTGCCAATGTCGAAGAAATTGATATCCAATCAACAGATACCGGTACTGCATGGCTATTCACTGTCACTCCTTCCGGTGGTGATATAGGAATCGCTCTCATCAACTACAACCTCGAATATTTCAGCCTGGCAAATGCAATCCCCGGCACTAATGTCAACGACAACGGTGCTGATCAAGCTGAAACATTCACCTTCACCCCCACAACCTCTGGCTATTACGGTCTCCTGATTTATAAAACTAACAGTACTCAACGCTTAAATTCAATCAATTACACAATCTCCATCTCATATGCACCCTCTAATCTCAGACCTTATTCACCGGCAGGATGGACTGACTCGGTAGTGCCGCGTAATGCAGCCGGTTGTACAACTGCTGTGTGCCTTGTTACTGCCACACTTCCCGGCTGGGCTGTCGCTACTTACATGAACTCCACTCATATCAACGACGGTCCTAATAATATTACTACAGCTTATACTTTACGGTATAACGTGGATGATATCGGCTATAAAGAAATTGATTTCACATCAATTGATGCTGGTGACACCGCTTCAGATCTGAACCTGCCACCTGCTACTCAAATTACAGGCGGCAGACATACTCTCGGGATCTTCGTCGATGCATTGAATGTATATCCGGAAAGTAATGAAACTGATAATACCGATTACGTACAATATGTCTGGTCACCCATGGCTCTCGCTAATGATACTCCTAACGTTACGCCTGCCCCTCCGGATAGAAATTCTACAGGATATACTTACTACAACTGCGACGGATATGAATTCTCCGTAGTACCGGGCGGCAACGCATCCTATTGGGGTGCCGTCGGAATTTTGCCACAATCCGCCACGGCTGACTTCGATATACGTCTGCATAATGACTATGCCGGTTCCACGGCAGGATTCGCTGCCAACATCATCTGGTCTAACTACAGCACACCCGGCGGCGTTGATATCATCGGCATCAATCGGAATCAAA
>MFGW01000202.1:26117-26291 GCA_001780385.1 Candidatus Fischerbacteria bacterium RBG_13_37_8
CCGGCGGTGATATCGGTATTGCATTGATTAATTACGATGTGCAGTATTTCCGATTAGCCGATGCACTCCCCGGCACACTGGTTAACGCAGGCGGCGCTAATGTCGCTGAATCATTCTCCTATACCTTCACTACAGCAGGTTTCTACGCCCTGCTAATTTACAAACCAGACAACA
>MFGW01000202.1:26364-27534 GCA_001780385.1 Candidatus Fischerbacteria bacterium RBG_13_37_8
CATCGTCCCCGGCATACCACTTACCATAAGCAAAAGCAGTGGTCAACTCCTGCTCATCTGGGATGATTCATGCGACAGCGTACCGGGTGTCACGCATTACGCAATCTACCGCGGCACACTGGCAAGCCTCAGCACAGGCTCCTATGACCATGTGTCATTAATGTGCGACAGCGGTACTGATACCACCGAAACAATTGCCATGGACACAAGCAGTTATTATTTCCTCATCGTACCAACCGACAATACACAGGAAGGCGGCTACGGCTTCGACTTCGCCGCTAATCCACGACCCGCCTCTACTTCCGCCTGCTTCCCGCAAAATCGTGTACCATGTCCCTAATATGTAAACCCAGTAGGGCGGACTTGTTTCTATGTCCGTCCTGCTTCCTTTTACCATAAATGGGGACTGGGGAATAGGGAATCTTGAATTACTTCTTCCTCATATTTCCTAAAAGGGCAAACTTATTCCTACGCCCGCCCTTTTACCAAACTATTGTAGGGGCGAACCAATGTGTCCGCCCCCCTAACTGACATGCTATGCTGTCATTGCGAGCTTTGCGAAGCAAAGCGAAGCAATCCCTAACGGACTATAAGAATTCACATCGTCAATCCAAAACCATTCACTATGAATTTCGCCATCTGGTCTCGCAACACATTATTCACAGGACAATACAGCGACGGCGCACACCCTGCTACCACTCCTGCATTTGCCAACGCTTCTATAAACGCACAGAATGGATTGCTTGCCGGCACATCCGCAAATAACAACACACAACTCGACGTTATGCATGAATTCGGCGTGTGTGCATTCATCGCATTGCAGATAATTTTTGCCATCGCCTGCCTCTGTACATTCATCCCCGGACAATAAGCATTAATTGTGCATCCGCTGGTTACATTATTATGCAGCATTTTCTCAATGTACGAATAAAACATCTGCGATGGTGGGACATCACTGAAGCTATTGCCGACATGGTAGGTAAAATCATACGATGCCGGCGGACAACCATCGCATGACAGTGCTTCTGTTACAACGAAATCCCAGTGTGTCTGCGGTCTGTTCGCTGACGGCGCAGTGAGACTATAGCAGGTTGAGCAATTCTCATTAGTGCCTGGCGCAACATCAGGATACGTCGCCAAGTCATTTGTAATAACAACGGGATCTGTCGT
>MFGW01000202.1:27571-27695 GCA_001780385.1 Candidatus Fischerbacteria bacterium RBG_13_37_8
CAATCATTTTGTACACTTCCAGTTAGTTCTACCACTTCATCCGTTTCGATAATATTATTTGCTGTGGGACTGCCGGTATCATTGACGGCAGGTTTCGATGAAAGCAAAGGAACTGCATAATCTC
>MFGW01000202.1:27946-31722 GCA_001780385.1 Candidatus Fischerbacteria bacterium RBG_13_37_8
GTAGCTCCTTGTTCCGATATTATTATCGCCCCAATTTGATGGATTGCTATTCCATGTTATTTTTACTCCTGAATCTGCGCACTCATCAATATCTGAAGCCGTATTATTAGTTAATCCCGAAGGTTGCCCTCCGTCGGAATAGTCCTTAGCTGGAGTACAAGGATTTGCACCAACACTTGATACTGGCGGAGCTGCATCGTTGGTAGCTACTATCTGGTAATAATAGATTACACCTGAAGTTGTTGAAGTGTCCAAATAGCTTTCTGTTCCAGCCGGAAGATCAGATACAACTGTAGTATAAGATCCATTGCATCCCTGCCCATCGTATCTTCTTATTTCATAGGTTCCTGTAGTTGCTCCCTGTCCCCAATTGCATGGCTCACGCCAGTTAATCGTAAGCCCGGCTTCACATCCATTTTTATCCTGAACAGAATCTACTCCTCCAAATATGGGTGCAGTACCAGCTTCACAATTACAGTACATTCCTCCCGTATTAGTAGCTGGATACCCGCCCCAGACAATCATTTCTTCTCCAGTCCATACTGCTGTGTGCCCCCAACGTGCTGATGGTGCATTAATCAATGAAGTAAGTGTCCAATTGTCATTTATGCATCCAGCAAACTCTATCTTTGGTAAATAATAATGCTCAGAACCTTCTCTTAATTGAACCTTCAATTGCGATTGCACGTTCCTCCACCATTCATAAAAAGGCACTTTGGGCCATGCAATCGTCAGAACAACAATATACGCATTACCCTTTTCCTTTATGTACTTTACATAAAACCTGTCATCATTTTCTTTTAGTGAACTTAATACTTCTACTGGCAAATCATCTAAAATGACGCTTATTTCATTTGAAATAGAAATGCTAAATTCCTGTGCCAGATTCTTTACTTCATTCTGCCATTCTGCTGAAGAAAGTTCGCTGAACGTTTGTGGAATATACTTGCCTGGTATATTAATAAAATGCTCCTCTTTATTGAAAAAAGTAACTTCAAAAATCTGTCCGCCGGATAAGCGAATACTTTCAGGCCTGCTATAAAGTATTAAATCAGATTCAGCCTGTGCTTTTGTTTCAGCATGAATGAGAGCATCGCGCGAGCGAATAAAATGAATGAATCATTCTCTCAGTAACCAATGGTAATGCTATACATTCAGCTACAAGCAAAGGATCATTCTTTAACGATGACCAAAGCTCACTCAATATCGCAGAATTTTTTGTGTCACGAGCCATACGGTCTATCTCTGCCTGCAATTCTGTTGGTGTGATTACTTTATTCCAGTATTATTCCAGTGCATTTATTTCACGAAGGTAATCCTCAACTCTTTCAATAATGATCTCACGTGGAAGCACCTCCTCAAATGTCGGCTTCACCATTACATTCTCTAGGCCATATCCTATGCCGGTAATATACTTCCTCAATCGCCCTCTGACATTCAACTCGTTCCTCAAATGTCAATACGCGCTGCTGTTCAGCTATCGAAGTAGAAACATGATCCTCCGCTTCCTTCAATGACAGCATAAATTGATACTGCCCTATCAATTGCCCATCATTCGAAAATGCAACACTAACATTTATTACAAATGCAAACCAAAAAACAACAAGGCAAGCCGTGAAAAAAAATTTACGAAATACTCCTTCTTTCATTAATTCGCACCCCCAGCCATTTCATTCTATCTCCTTTGCTGAAAAATTTCAGCCAATTATCTTCGCTCTTTTGAATATCCTACTCTTATTTTCTGCTCTTTTTTGCATTTTGTCAACAGTATCAGAAATTAGTCTTTTTTGTGTAATTGGTTGCATTCTTTGCGAGCTTTGCGAAGCAAAGCGTGTCAATCCCTTGCGGACTATGCTTCTTCTTCATTGCGGGATTGCTTCGTTAGGGCAGACGCATTGGTCTGCCCCTACAGCAGAACTCGCAAAAGATACACTATACACATTCATCCATTTCCGCTATAATATGCCAATTGAAAGCATACGCGGTTTCGATTCGCTGTAGCTACATGCTTCTTGCAAAACAAATATGATTGCTACTTATGGAGGCACATTATGACTGACTGGGATAAAATCCGGAAAGATTTTCCGGTTACTAAAAATAAAACCTATTTCCTGAGCGCTGCCATGTCACCAATACCTATTCCGGTATTCAATGCTATCTTGCAAGAATACCGTACATTGCATGAATTAGGTGAACTTAATTTCCCAAAAGATATGGAACGATTCAAGAAATTGTGTGGCGACATCGCTGAATTGATGAACACCAATGCTGACAATATTACATTCGTTCAGAATACCTCCACAGCTATGTCACTCCTCGCTCTTTCCTTTAAAAACCAAATCAAGCCGCCTTTTAATATCATTTCCATGCAAGATGAATTCCCTTCTTCTACGGTCGGTTTTGAATACCTGGGCATTAAAATGCGCTATGCCCAACCACTTAATGCACGCTATCCCATCGCTTCCATCCTCGATATGATAGATAACCATACCCTGGCTGTAATTACTTCACAAGTGCAATATGCAACAGGCTTCCAACAGAACCTCATTGCACTCGGTAAAGAACTACGTTCTAGAGACATCCTCTTCTTCGTTAATTCTACACAAGCTTTTCCCTTTTATCCCATAGATGTGCAAGCAGCACATATCGATGTTCTTACCGCCTCCCTGCACAAATGGGGTCTCACCGGTCACATCGGTACTATGTTCTTCACCACCCCAGAATTCAGGGAACTCTTCCCAACCCCCTGCGCGGGATGGCTCTCAATCAATACCAAAGGCAAAAGCTTCATCCATACCGGTAAAAATATTCCCTTTCACCTCCATTCTACCGCTCACTGCTATGACTCCGGTACATTCAACCTGCAAGCAGTGCTCGCCTTCCAAACAGCACTGGATTATATCAACCAAATCGGCATCACTATCATTCAAAACAGAATCATAGAACTAACTGATTATCTCATAGCTGGTTTAAGAAAATTAAATATTACCATCATCTCCCCTGTCTCTGAATCAGAAGAACGCTCAGCTATCGTTTCCTTTACCCTCGGAAACAATAATAAAGAATTTATTGATGCATGCGCACAACAACATATCCTGCTTTCACCACGTGACGGTAATATTAGAGTCTCTGTAAATATCTTCAACAATTTTGCAGACATAGATAAATTATTACGGTGCCTGACGCCAGATTAGATGTTATAAATCTTTCTGCTCTTCGTGTGCTTCGTGGTTAATTTTATTTTAGGTTACGGCCTGCTCGAAACAGGAGTTAATGGAATGAAAAAAGGTTTTATTTTTATGCTCATTTTGATTGCAGGAAGTGCTTTCCTTCAATCAGAAGAAAATGCACAACAAAATGTTCCTACCGTGCAACAATTAATTGAAAATGCTGAGAAAGCAGTAGCAACTGTCAACAACTATACAGCTACCATGATCAAACAGGAACGATTTAAAAATGGAAAAACTACCAATCATACTATGCAAATAAAATTTGCACGCCCATTCAAAGTATACCTGAAATTTTTGGAACCATATGAAGGACGTGAAATTATTTACGTGGAAGGCTGGAATAAAAACGAACTGAGAGTTCATAAAGGTTCATTTCCTGATATTACACTGAATCTCAATCCTCAGGGTAATGCAGCAATGAAAAACAATCACCATCCAATTACCCATACTGGTATCGAGAACCTTATTCGTCTGGCAGCTAAAAACTACCATGAGGCAATGAAAAGACAGGAAGGTAAGTTTTCGGTAACTGAGGGTGGAAAAATA
>MFGW01000202.1:31728-34021 GCA_001780385.1 Candidatus Fischerbacteria bacterium RBG_13_37_8
CGTTCCGTATGGAAAATTGTGGCTGAATTCCCAGAATGCGGTATCCAGGAAAAAATAGGCAAAAAAGAGACTGTCTGGGATATCGCAAAACGAACAAACCAGAATGCTTTCGTCATCATTTATCATAATAATAGTATTGATAAACCGGATGATGTTAAGGAAGGTGACATGCTGTTCGTGCCACGTTATTATGCAGCAAAAGTAGAATTCTATATTGATAAGGAATTAATGCTGCCTATTCAACTTAACATTTATGACCGCAAAGGTAATCTTTACGAACACTACGAATACCGTGATTTAAAAATTAATGTCGGTCTTACAGATAAAGATTTTAATCCGGATAATCCCGACTATAATTTTTAGTACAATAGGCGCTTCGTCGTGAAATTCTTGCATTTTTGGCTTTTATTCTTCTTCGTGTTCTTCGCGAGCTTCGCGGTTTATTCTTTTTTGGTTCCGACTTGTTTGGGCTAGTATGCTCCTTAGATCCGCTCCTGGTTGTAAAGAATGATTATGTTTTTGATGGTGTGAAACACAAGCATTATGCTTAATAAAAGCAAACCAACCAGGAAGGCAATATTAAACATCAAGTAGGGGATACCTAAAATATGCACTATCGGTTTGAAAAAGATAAATGTATTGCCGATAATCATGAGAACTCGCAGTTCAGTTGGAGAAAATCGCCAGTATGATATCTGAAAAGACTCAAATACACTCGCACTTAAATATGAATTTATGGACATAACAAGATATACGCAAAGGACAGCAAGTGCAAGATTCGTGTTAATGTAACCTGAAAATGCCATCCCCCAAAGAATAGCAGAAGTGCCAATAGCATCAAGAATATGATCCACGTAATACCCGTAACGTGGACGTTGTTTATTCCGGTAACGCGCAAGAGTTCCGTCAAGACTGTCTCCAAACCAATTCAGGAATATCATGCCATTTACCCACCACAAATAAATATGATCAAAACGCGCAAAATAATAAAATAATCCACTTAAACATGCTGCAACAAATCCCAATAAAGTGAGATGGTCCGAATTAATCCACGCTGGCATTTTAGCTGCAAGATAAAGCAATACCTTCTTTTCATAAGGCGCCAGCAAACTCTGCTGTATTCTTTTTTGTTTTTCTATTCCCATATAAGTTATCCGTAAATACTAAAAGCGAATTTCTTTTATTTCCAGGTCATTATTTAAAATTTGCATAAATTTTTCATGATCTTTCCTTGAGCCCGCAACCTCCAGAGAACAAGTAATTCCTGCCTCAGTTTTCAACAATTTGCGGTTCCTGATGCGCAAGCCGCAATCCTTTATCTCTGTTTGCAATTTTTCGAATCTCTCGGTGCTTATGCAATTAAGTATTTCATAGGTTCGATGGTCACGCCTGCTGGCAATTTTATCTTCAATTATTAAGAATAGCCATAAGACTACAAGCATTACGGTCGCAACTATACTTGAAAAGAGAAAGTATCCGGCACCTATCCCCATGCCAATGGAAGCTGTTAACCAAATAGTTGCGGCAGTAGTTAAACCTACTACTCTGCCACCTTCACGCAATATTACCCCCGCTCCAATAAACCCTATTCCGGTTACTATATTTGCTGCAATGCGCGTTGCTTCTCCCTGACCGCCTAATTTTATTGAAAAAACAGTAAATAGCACTGCTCCTACACAAATCAAAATCATCGTCCTGATACCTGCTGCCTTATCATGATATTCACGCTCAGCTCCAATTAAACCACCAATTATTATTGCAAGAATTACTTTAATAATATCTTCAGGCATAAACATCATGCTCATTACATCCTTTGTTAGCGACGCTTCGTCGTTTTCATTATCAGTGGTTTAATTAATAGCTAATTGTACCATAAGTATCACAACCAAGGCAAAATAATCAATAAAATGACAATTTCTGAGAAGATAATAAGCTAGTTTGCCTGTCTCCTTCTCATATCCATTATTGTACAATTCTTATATAAATTTAAAGGAACAAAATTACCTCAATTCTATCTAATTAATAATAGGAACATTGGTGCTGTCTCAAACAAGGAATACAAAAAATTGGCGAACGTGTCATTCACCGACACTTGAATCCCTTTTTAGGAGTTACTTATGAAAATTAATCAAACAATAGCAATTATCTTCACCGCATTATTAGCAACAACCTCTGTTTTATTTGCGCAAAGCACCGCGCCTGCACTCATCGCTCAAGATGAAAGCCAATCAAGGGAAATGATACTTACTAAACTGGCAATTGATGTCAAAATCTTGGGAAGCATTGCAGAAAC
>MFGW01000202.1:34052-34529 GCA_001780385.1 Candidatus Fischerbacteria bacterium RBG_13_37_8
AACCGCGACCTGGTCGGTGATTTGCATTTTCCATTACCTGAAGGATCATTTGTGAGTGGCTATTCATTGGAAATAAAAGGTACTATGGTGGATGGTGTAGCGGTGAAAAAAGAAAAAGGGCGGGTTGTGTTTGAAAAACTTGCAAGACAAAAAATAGACCCCGGTCTCATTGAATGGACCCAAGGAAATAACTTTAAAACACGCATTTTTCCACTGCCTGCACAGGGAACACGCACTATAATGGTGCGTTACATATCAGAACCTACTTATGATAATGGAGAAACGCACTATTACCTGCCCATGAAATATGAACAGAAAGTTGATGCATTCTCCCTGCATATTGAAGCACCTGAGACCGCAATTCCTAAAATCAGGAAAAGCACATTTGCCCAGCTTGCATTCAGGCAAATACACAAAAATGTTGTCGCAGATCTGGAAGAACAAAATATCTTGTTAAATGAAGACCTGCTGATTGCT
>MFGW01000202.1:34542-34788 GCA_001780385.1 Candidatus Fischerbacteria bacterium RBG_13_37_8
AAAAACAGCACGTACTGCTAGAGAAAAGTCCGGATGGTGATTATCATTTCCTAGTGAGTGATTATATTGTGCTGCCAACCAATAATATTGCACCTATAATCCCTCCCCAAAAAATAGTTATTTATTGGGATGCATCAGCATCACACGAAAAAGTAGACCATGCACGTGAATTCCAACTATTGAAAGATTACTGCAGCAGATTTGCTGACACAATTGTTACGGTTGACTTGATCCTGTTCAGCAACG
>MFGW01000203.1:0-1901 GCA_001780385.1 Candidatus Fischerbacteria bacterium RBG_13_37_8
TTATACATTATATTTTCCGTAATGTCAACACCTCTTATTTGAGCGCTTATGCCCCATTCCCCATTCCCCAGTCCCCAGTCCCTAGTCCCCAGTCCCCAGTCCCTAGTCCCTATTCCCCAGTCCCTAGTCCCTATTCCCTCTTGCCTATGCATCGATTAATGCTTATACTAAAGCTGTATGAATGAAGAAAAAAAAAATAAATTGTCGGATCAAACGAGCACAGAAGAAAGTACTTCTCCGCAAGGGAAACAAACGACGATAGCAGTATCAAAAGAATCCCAGGAAAAAGAACTCAATGTATTAGAACCATCATTCGAGAACTGGGAACGGTATGAAATTATTGAATTTCTTGGTGAAGGTGGAATGGGGCGGGTGTATAAAGCATTTGATCCTGTATTGAAACGGTATGTTGCGCTCAAATTTTTACGCGGAGATGATCCAGAACTTGGACGCAGGTTGATAAATGAAGCACGGGCGCAAGCTCAAATAGAGCATGAAAATGTGTGCAAGGTATATGAATGTGATGAAGTGCAGGGACGGCTATATATTGCAATGCAGTTCATTGAAGGGCAATCACTTGGTGATGCATGTACTGACATGACACTGGAACAGAAGCTGAAGGTCATAAAAGCGGTTGCGGAAGGAATACATGCAGCACATCGCACAGGTCTGATACATCGTGATATCAAGCCAACAAATGTCATGGTAGAAAAAACAGAAGAAGGAACATGGAAACCGTTCGTGATGGACTTTGGTCTTGCGCGGGAGCAGGAAGCTCCAGGTATGACATCAACAGGTATAGTTCTGGGGACACCTTATTACATGGCGCCTGAGCAAGTGCGAGGCGAGACGCGCAATCTTGACAGGCGCACGGATGTTTACAGTCTCGGCGCGACTTTTTATGAAATTCTTACTTCAAAACCACCGTTTGAAGGCGAATCCAGCATTGATGTAATGATGAAAGTACTGGAGGAAGAACCACCAGGGGTAAGGACCATTATTCCGAGCATTCCGGAAGACCTTGAAACAATAGTGATGAAATGCCTCGAAAAGGAGCCACAGCGACGGTACGATTCCGCACGCGCTCTTGCTGATGATATCCAACGTTACCTGGATGGTGAACCGGTAATGGCAAAACGCGCCAGCATCAGTTACCGTTGGATGAAAAAAGCAAAGAAGCATAAGCTTCTCGTTGCCGTAATTGTTATTGCATTTATGACCATCATTGCCATCAGCAGTATAAGTCTATGGGCACAATTGAGAGCACGCCAGCAAGCTGAACTTGCACATGAATTCGGCAGAGAAGTGGAACGCGTTGAAGCAATCCTGAGATTTGGGTACCTGCTTCCGTTGCACGAGGTAAAACTGGAAAAAGAAATAGTACGCGAGAGAATGGATTGGATAGAAAAACAGATGAAAAACGTTGGAAATATAGGGTACGGACCGGGTTATTATGCACTGGGACGTGGAAATATGGCGCTTCATGATTATGAAACAGCACGCAAAAATCTCGAAAAAGCATGGAAGGAATATCATTACCGCTCACCAGAAGTTTCCTATGCGCTTGGATTAACCATGACTATGCTTTATAAGGAAGCATTGCATAATGCTGAGCGAATCGCTAACCGGGAATTGCGCCAGAAAAGGACAGCAGAAATCGAACAGCAATATAAGGAACCAGCCCTTCGTTATATCATGCAAGGACGTGAGGTAACCACGGAAGCGCCGGAATATATCGAGGCACTTATCGCTTTTCTTGAAAAAAAATATGAAGAAACCATTCAGAAAACAGACAAGGTGGTAAAACATGTTCCATGGTTGTATGAAGCAGTAAAGCTGGCAGGGGATGCTAACCTGGAAATAGGTAATGCGTATCTTGAACAAGGCGAATATGAGAAAGC
>MFGW01000203.1:1965-5922 GCA_001780385.1 Candidatus Fischerbacteria bacterium RBG_13_37_8
GCAACCGGCTACACAGGCCTATGCTGGATTCATGTGAAAATAATACAGATACAAAGTGCTTATACTGGAGAATCTCCTGAAACTGCCTTCAATAATGCAATCAAAGCCTGTGACAATGCTATCATAGCAGACCCGGAATCACGAGAAGCATACTCAAAGAAAGCAGTTGCTTTCTGGAGATGGGCTGAATATCAGGAAAATCATGGCAAGGATCCCGCAAAATCAATTGAACAAGCTATTACTTTCGCGCAACGTTCTCTGAAGCTAAACCCGGAAGATTACACAGCATATAATAATCTCGGCCTTGCCTACCAGTTTAAGGCGGATAATGAATTATCCCGTGGCGTGAATCCCAGCGAATCACTCTCACGCTCCATTGAATTTCAGGAAAAAGCAATCAGCATTAATCCTAATTTTTTCTTTGCACATAACAACCTCGGAAATGCCTACATGATTAAAGCTGAATACGAAATATGGCATGGACTCGATCCAGAAGATTCATTGAAAAATGGAATCGATGCCTACAAGAAAACCATAGAAATCAATCCAGATTATAAAAAATCATACAATAATCTTGGTATCATTTACTGGGATAAAGGACAATATGAAGCTGAAAAGAACAAAGACCCGCGTGAGTCGTTCCGGCAAGCTGTTGCTTCATTTCAAAAAGCAGTTGCCATTGATCCAAATTATGCCTTTGCATATAACAACATGGGAAATGTGTACCTTGAAAACTGCCGGTATGAGAACAAAAAGGGACTCGATGCTTCTCATTCCCTGACCAAAGCAATAGAAAACTATAGTAAAGCAAACAGCATCAATCCTAATTATGCTTCTCCTCTCAGTAACCTTGCCAGTGCTTATCTCGAAAAAGCATATCATGAATTAGATAATGGAGAATCACCGATCGTATCATTGCAGGAAGGCAAAAAATTTCTTACACAGGCATTGCAAATAGACTCATCCTTTAGCGGTGATTACCTGGTAAAAGCAAATATTGAACTTCTCGAAGCACAATGGAAAATGAAAGATAACGAATCGCCCGAAACTAATTTCGAAGAAGCCTGGAAAGCAATTCAAAGTGCAATGAAACTGAATCCAGAACATCCAGATGGTTACGTGACCATAGCAGAATATTACTACCGCCAGGCTCAATGGGATTATCAACGCAGCAAATCACCTCGGAAAAAAATCTCGCAAGCAACCGCAATGCTTGAAAAAGCCTTCGCATTAAATCCCCAACATCCCAAGGCACTCCTCCTGCAAGCAGAAATAAAGAAAAACAAATCATGGGACTAGGGAATAGGGACTGGGGATCTTTGCGAGCTTTGCGAAGCAAAGCGTGGCAATCCCTCGCGGAATAAAAGAAGCATTTACTCGATAATGAATAAAGCAAAAAGTCGCCTTATCCTCATAATTTGCTAGAGAGGTTATGTATCTTATAGTCCGTTACGGATTGCCACGCACACCTTCGGTGTGCTCGCAAAGAATTTTCTTGCCAAAAATGCAAGAATTTCACGAACTAGAGACTAGTCCCCACTACTACTCTTGACAATAGTGAGAAATATTAATACAATAGCGCTGACTTTAGCTGCATGCTTTTATGCTATGCCGGACATAGCTGTTACGCCAAATATAAAGAAAGGGATGAATTTCTTTCATGACAAGAACACAATGCAAGCAGGCTAGATTAAACCTGGAAGATGGTTCAGAGTATCACGGCTATTGTTTTGGTGCAGAGAAAGCAGTCACGGGAGAAGTGGTATTTAATACAGGAATGCTGGGGTACCCGGAAAGTCTTACCGACCCGTCTTACAAAGGACAAATTCTCGTTCTCACATATCCGCTGATTGGCAACTATGGCGTTCCCGAAGAACAATGCAATAACGGTTTATCACTGCACTTCGAATCAAACCGCATCCAGATACAAGCACTGATCATTTCTAATTACTCTGACACTTATTCACACTGGAATGCAAAAAAATCACTTTCGGATTGGATGAAAGAACATGACATACCGGGCATTTACGGAATTGATACGCGTGAATTGACGAAGAAATTACGTGAGCAAGGAACAATGCTGGGTAAGATAATCTACAGCGATGAAGTACTTCAACTCGAAGATCCGAATCTGCGCAACCTGGTTTCGGAGGTAAGTATTGCATCACCTATTCTCTATGAAAAAGGGAAAAAGAAAGTAGTAATTGTGGATTGTGGAGTCAAGAACAACATTATTCATGCATTTTTGCGGAGAGACATAACTGTTTTACGATGTCCATGGGATTATGATTTTCTTGCGGAGAAAGCAGATGGCATCGTGTTATCCAATGGACCGGGTGATCCAAAAATGTGCACTGCTACAATAGACAACGTTCGGCGTGCATTATCACGCAATACACCAATTCTGGGAATATGTCTTGGTTCACAAATTCTCGGTCTGGCTGCCGGCGCTAATACGTATAAGCTGAAATACGGACACCGCGCGCAAAATCAACCTTGTGTTGAAACAGGTACCAAGCGATGCTATATCACTTCGCAAAATCATGGGTATGCAGTGGATGCAGAAACACTCCCTGAAGACTGGCGTGAATGGTTCTTCAATAATAATGATAAAACCAACGAAGGTATCATCCATATCTCGAAACCGTTCTTCGGAACACAATTTCACCCGGAAGCTTCGCCTGGACCGGATGATACAGAATTTATCTTTGACATGTTTATACGTGCATTATGATGAATAATTATACTTACAAAAAAATATTAATGATTGGTTCCGGAGCAATCCGGATAGGGCAGGCAGGTGAATTTGATTATTCAGGCAGTCAGGCAATTAAAGCATTGAAAGAGGAAGGCATTCAGACAATTTTGGTTAATCCAAACATTGCGACCGTGCAGACATCCGAGCATCTTGCCGACCGGACATATTTTATGCCCATAACTGCTCATTTTGTGGAAAAGATAATCGAAAAGGAGAAACCGGATGGCGTATTGCTTGGTTTTGGCGGACAGACTGCGCTCAACGTCGGACTGGAGTTAGCACAAAGCGGCATTTTTCAGCATCATAATGTAAAAGTACTCGGCACTCCTGTACAAGCAGTGCAGGACACGGAAGATAGGGATCTATTTGTAAAGAAGATACGTGAGCTGAGCCTGAAAGTACCAGCAAGTTTTGCGGTGGCAAGTGTCGATGAAGCAATTCAGGCTGCTGAAAAAATTGGGTATCCGGTCATGTGCCGGATTGCTTATGCGCTTGGCGGATTAGGTTCCGGAGTTGCCAATGACCGGAAACAATTGCATGAATTGACCACCAAAGCATTTTCATTTACGCGGCAGATTTTAATTGAGGAATATCTCGGAGGCTGGAAAGAACTTGAATACGAGGTAGTTCGCGACCGCTACAATAATTGCATCGTGGTATGTTCCATGGAGAACGTGGATCCCATGGGTATTCACACCGGTGAAAGCATCGTTGTTGCACCCGTGCAAACTTTGACCGCACCAGAAAATTTCAAATTACGTGCTCTTGCAATCAAAGTAGTCCGGCATCTCGGTATTATCGGTGAATGCAATATACAATTTGCACTTGATCCTCGTTCTGAGGATTACCGCATTATCGAAGTCAACGCACGTTTAAGCCGCAGTTCCGCACTGGCTTCTAAAGCTACCGGTTATCCACTGGCATTCATAGCAACCAAGCTAGCCCTGGGCTACAGTCTGACTGAATTGAAAAATATTATCACGAATGAAACCTCCGCCTGCTTCGAACCAGCACTCGATTATGTAGTGGTAAAATATCCGCGATGGGACTTGCAGAAATTCCGTAAAGTCGATCTGAACATTGGCTCCGAAATGAAATCGGTCGGCGAAGTAATGGCAATCGGCAGGACATTCGAAGAAGCTCTTCAAAAATCTATCAGAATGCTGGACACAGGCATGCATGGACTGACCTGTAACGAG
>MFGW01000203.1:5967-7868 GCA_001780385.1 Candidatus Fischerbacteria bacterium RBG_13_37_8
CCGACCAGCAGATTGCTATGCTGGTTGGAAGCACGGAGCTTGCAGTGCGCACACATCGCAAAAAACTTGGCATTATTCCCTGCGTAAAGCAGATAGATACCCTTGCCGCAGAATACCCCGCGCAAACTAACTATCTCTACCTGACATACAATGGTGATCGTGATGATCTTGATTTCAAGGAAAAGAAACAGGTGATTGTGCTTGGAGGTGGTCCCTACCGCATAGGCTCATCGGTAGAATTCGACCGGTGCTGCGTCAACTCCGTTCTGACACTGAAAAAAATGAAGTATAATACCATTATGATTAATTATAATCCAGAAACGGTGAGTACCGATTACGATATTTGCGATAAACTTTATTTTGATGAACTGACATTCGAACGTGTCCTCGACATATGTGAAAAAGAAAAACCGCTCGGTGTAATTATATCCATGGGGGGACAAATACCGAACAACCTCGCATTGCCTTTGCACCGCGCTGGTGTTTCAATACTGGGAACTCATCCCAATAATATTGACCGTGCTGAAGATCGGCATAAATTTTCTGAATTACTCGATAAACTTCACATTGACCAGCCCGTATGGAATGAATTAAGCAGTATCACCGAAGCGGAAGAATTCGCTGATTCCGTAGGTTATCCAGTCCTTATCAGACCAAGCTATGTACTCAGCGGCGCTGCCATGAGTATCGCCCTCAGCAAGGAAGAACTAAAAGACTATTTAATAAAAGCATCCAAAGTCAGCAAGGAACATCCGATTGTCATAAGTAAATTTATCACCGAGGCAAAGGAAATTGAGATTGATGCAGTTGCAAGGCAGGGTGAATTATTCTGCTATGCTATCTCGGAACATATCGAAAACGCAGGCGTGCATTCCGGTGATGCGACATTGGTGCTCCCGCCACAACGCACCTACCTGGAAACAATGCGCAGAATCAAAATTATCGCTAAAAATATTGCGAAATCATTGAATATAACCGGTCCCTTCAACATACAATTCATCGCGAAGGATAATGATGTGAAAGTTATTGAATGCAACCTGCGTGCATCACGTAGTTTTCCTTTCGTGTCAAAAGTGTACAAGACAAATTTCATCGATCTGGCAACGCGTATTATCATGGGTAAGCGTGTTCCGAAAATTGACCGGTCATTCACCGACCTTGAGTATGTTGGAGTCAAAGCACCACAATTCTCCTTCACACGGCTGAAAGGTTCCGACCCTGTGCTGGGTGTAGAAATGACCTCCACCGGCGAAGTAGCTTGTCTCGGCGATGATTTCAATGAAGCATTCCTGAAAAGCCTTCTCTCTGTCGATTTTAAACTGCCACGCAAAACCATCCTTCTCTCAACCGGCTCCATCGAATGGAAAGCTGAATTTCTCGAAAGCACACGCAAACTGCAGGAAATGGGATTCTCATTCTATGCTACGCAGGGAACTGCTGACTTCCTCCAACGCAATGGCATCGAATCTGAAGTCCTGCACTGGCCACTGGAAGAAAAAGAACCAAACACGCTCACCTATATCGCTGAAGGTAAAATTGACCTGGTCATTAATATCCCCAAAAATATCGAGAAAGAAGAACTCGAAAATGACTACCTCATTCGAAGCAAAGCAATAAATTTCAACGTGCCGCTTATCACCAATATCCAACTTGCCAAACGCTTCGTCGAAGCTATCTATAAAACCTCACTCGATGATCTGAAAGTCAAAAGCTGGTCAGAATATCATTGAAAAAATAGGTGACTGTCCCTATTTTTTTTCAAAAAAAATAGGTGACTGTCCCTATTTTTTATGATACAATATGGCTTATCAAAACTTCAAAAAATTTCAGGAGGTTTTTATGAATAAAAGGTTCTTGTTTCTCAGTACTTTCGTTTTATTTGCAATGGTTCTTAGTTTCTC
>MFGW01000203.1:7928-8108 GCA_001780385.1 Candidatus Fischerbacteria bacterium RBG_13_37_8
ACAACAAGCAGCTATGGCAGCATGGCAAAAATATGCTACACCATCCGAAGCACATAAAGAATTCGAAAAAGCAGTCGGAAAATGGAATGCAGAAGTTAAAATGTGGGAACAACCAGATGCTCCCCCCACTGTTACACCAGGTACTGCCATTAATGAACTCATCTTCGAGGGCAGATATCT
>MFGW01000203.1:8123-9568 GCA_001780385.1 Candidatus Fischerbacteria bacterium RBG_13_37_8
ATCATTGATGACAACAAGCATGTTATGGAAATGTACTGGACCGGTGAAGACGGCAAAGAATTCAAAATGATGGAAATCACTTACACACGAGCAAAATAAGGGGGACAGGCACTCACAAGTTCACACTTAATGTTGAATAGCAACTAATAGCAATTAATAATATCTTTTATTATCAAATATTAGCTTACGTATAATCATGCTGCGATAGCCTGTTCAACCGGCGGCGCTACTTCTGCAACCGTGTCTGCAGATACCGGAAGCTACTACTATCTCGTGGTTGCTCAATATAATAATAATGAAGGCTCGTACGGTCTTGACTCCTCTGATGCACAACGACCGGTTGCTGACCCAGCTTGTTATACGCAGTATCTTTCACCGTGCGATGGTTCGTAAAGAGGAAGATTTTATTAAATGTAAGGAGCGAACATTGTGTTCGCCCCTTACATTCTTTGCGAGTAATCCCTGTCTTATATGCTTCTTATAGTCCATTCAGGATTGCTTTGTTCTGCTTTGCAGAACTCGCAAAAGACAAGTGTGCGTGGTAATCCTTGACTCTATATCATTATGAATCACATGCAAGCGGGGCGTAATTAATCGCTGGCTTTTATGCTACTAATAGTCCGTTAGGGATTGTTAAGTATGCCTCCGGCAAACTCACAATGACAAAACGTCTAGGATTGCCACGCACTCCTTCGGAATGCTCGCAAAGAATATTGCAGTGTCACGGATACGTCAAAGTCGGCGCAAGTGCAACATTATATTAACGTTATTCAGATGTTCAATTTCTTGAATAATGAGCACTGGTCTTCGTCTTGCGCCGACTTTGACGATGCCGTGATTGCAGTGTATTTTTATATTTACAAGATGATTACATAAGCGTAAAATAATAGTTCTTGAAATTGCGAAGTAGAATGAAGCAGTGGCTATGAAAAAGAAGCATAAAAGTCAGGAATTATTACGTCCCGCTGGCGCGGGACTCATAATGACAACGCGTCAGAGATTGCCACGCATTCCTTCGGAATGCTCGCAAAAAAAGGAGGTCAAAGTATGAAAAAATGGCTGTCTGAAAAAAATATGCGACGGTTTGTGCCCGCTGGCATAATACTACTTTATGTAATTGCAACATTTGCTATTTTATTAATTCCTAAAAATAGTTTGAGTACCAAGATTGATAAAATTGCATACATAAGTAAGAATTTAATCAAGCAAAATGATTATGCCGTTAAGGAGAAGAATACTTCATTAACAATTGAAGATAGAATTGCATGTCAACAATCAATTGAAGAAGTGTACTGGAAAAACCGTATTTGGCCTAAGGTTAATCCAGGCGCTAAACCGGATATTGCAACTGTACTGTCGAATAAAGCTGTCAGGGAAAAAGTGGAAGATATTCTTAAAAAATCCAATGCACTGGAGTATTACTGGCATAAACCGATAACCGCACA
>MFGW01000203.1:9620-17928 GCA_001780385.1 Candidatus Fischerbacteria bacterium RBG_13_37_8
GTATTGAAAGAACTGTGGGAGGCATTGCATAATGATGCCTATTTAGTAGCAGAATGCCTTGCTCGCAATACACTGGCTGAACGATTATTACCGAACTGGTACGCCTATGATGAACAGTTCCATGGTAAATTAAAAAAGCAGGCATTATCTGAATTACAGCGATATAACAATACGCACGATATTTCATCACTAAGCGGAGAATATTTCGAAATTGAATTAATGAAAGGGGATAAAGCAGACTTCTTGGCTCCAAGTATCTCTAAAAAAGCTCCCAGTACAGTTCAAAGATATTTGCCAGAGGAAGAATGGGTGCAGTTGATCAATGAGCTGATAGAAGACTTTAATGGTGGATTATTTCAAGAGGTGCTTTCAAAAGAAAGTTCCATTGAAGAAATGAATGAGACATTGGAATTAATTCCAACCGGCATAATGAGTCCATTAAAAGAAGATGAAAACAAGTATTGGGCACAAATGGTATTAGATAAAAATGACAGCATGCTAAGAATGGCAATCGCTAATTGGAGGAAGGTAGTATTTGAAAGGTGGTGGCAGGCGACAAAGGAATCCTTTCCTTCAGAAATTATAGCAGCAGCTGCCTGGTATGTATTGCCTGATATTACGGATGAACCTTGTGTACCTGATACCTGGTCATTAATAGAAACAGCACCGGAGAGGAGGCGCTATCATACTTCTATTTGGACAGGAACTGAAATGATTATCTGGGGAGGGAATTACTCCAGTGGGTATTTGAATTCCGGAGGCAGGTATAATCCGGGAACCGATGCATGGACAGCGCTATCCACAGTTAATGCTCCTTCCGCAAGAATGTTGCATACGGCAGTTTGGACGGGAACCGAAATGATTATTTGGGGAGGGAGAGATAATGGCGGTTTTCCAAATTCTGGAGGCAGATACAATCCACTGACAAATACATGGGTAGCCACTTCAGTTACCGGGGCACCATCGGGCAGGGAAGAACCCACCGGCGTGTGGACGGGATCTGAAATGATCGTTTGGGGAGGAACAGATTGGATGTACTGCTATAACACAGGTGGCAGATATAATCCAAATAGTGATTCATGGACGGCTACTTCTTTAACCGAGGTTCCCGCCGCAAGAACGTTGCATTCCGCTGTCTGGACAGGAACTGAAATGATTGTCTGGGGAGGCAATTCCACCGGCTCTGCCGGTACTTATCATAATTCGGGAGGCAAATATAATCCAGGCACTGATTCATGGACTCCTACATCTCTTAGCGGAGCTCCATCAGAAAGAGCTACACACTCCGCTGTGTGGACGGGATCTGAAATGATCGTGTGGGGTGGTGGATTATGGAATGAATCAGTATCCTCAAGCAAATGGATTTTGAAATTGAAAGCAAAGAGGAACAAAAACGAGCGGAACGGTAATGAGCCGTTTTCTCATGCGAGCAATCTTACTGTCCATTTAACGAATACTGGTGGAAAATATAATCCGGTAAGTGATACCTGGGTAGCAACTTCGACGACGGATGCACCTTCTGATCGAGGCTGGCATAGTGCAGTATGGACGGGCGCCGAAATGATAATCTGGGGCGGTAATTTGCCTTCACAAAGCAGCCTGAATACAGGCGGGAGGTATAATCCCGGTTCTGACACATGGACTCCTACTCCTTTATTAAGTGCTCCATCAGCAAGAAGTAATCATACTGCTGTCTGGAACGGAACTGAAATGATTCTCTGGGGCGGGTATAATGCAAGCACTTTTCACAGTAGCGGCTCGAGATATAATCCATCCTTAAATGCATGGACTCCCATGAATAAAAACGTCCCGACAGCACGACAAGGACATAGTGGAATGTGGACGGGCACTGAGATAATTATCTGGGGAGGTAGTGAAGATTTCTGGGGAAATTCGCCTCTTGATACCGGCGCTAAATATTATCCCAGCACTGATTCATGGGCTTCTTTACAAATTGCAAATGTACCCTCTGCACGATATAAGCATACCGACGTGTGGACAGGAACTGAAATGATTATCTGGGGTGGTTTCAATAATTACCAGGAGCCGATAAACTCCGGGAGTAGGTATAATCCTGCATCTGATAGTTGGACTTCGGTTAGCCAAACCAATGTACCCTCCGAAAGAATGTATCACACGGCTGTCTGGTCGGGAAATGAAATGATAATCTGGGGCGGTAGTCATTACGTAGAATTATCGACCGGCGGTAAATATAATCCGTCCGCTGATTCATGGACTGCTACATCGCTTTTGGACGCACCCGCCGCACGGTACAATCATTCAGCCGTGTGGTCGGGAAATGAACTGATTGTTTGGGGTGGAACTGATTATCTTGATACTTATTTTCAAAACGGAGGCAAGTACGATCCTAATTCAAACTCCTGGCTTCCCACTGCGATTGTAAATGCTCCGACTGGCAGATATAATCATACCGCCATTTGGACCGGGAGCGAAATGATTATATGGGGTGGATACCCATATGAAATAGCGGGCGCCAAATACAATCCGTTGACAGATGCTTGGACTACTATGACCACAACTAATTCACCTTCAGCACGATATAGACATACGGTAACATGGACTGCAACCGCTAGTGGAATGATTATCTGGGGCGGATATGCTGGCGGCGAGTTGAATACCGGCGGACTATACAATCCTGCAAGCGATACATGGACTCCCACCACAACAACAGATGCTCCTTATTCCAGAAGTTTGCATTCCGCCGTATGGACAGGAAATCAAATGATCATATGGGGTGGATGGAACAATAATAGTTATATCACATTTAATAACGGCGGTGAATATTGTGTATGTCCTGAACAGGTACCGGTTCCTTCCGATGTCACCGCAACTCCTGCCGTTCCTAATGAAATCACGGTAAGCTGGTCTCCGGTAACCGGTGCATCCGGTTATAATGTCTATCGAAGATATACATTATGCAATCAGCAAATTGAAGAATTGATAGGAACTAATGTAACTGCGACAACATATGCAGATACCACTGTTTCTGGAGGCACCACTTATTACTATAGCGTAACCGCGTTAAATATATGTGAATCCAATTACAGCGATTGGGTATCAGCAGTCGCAACCGGCAGCTGCTATCTAAAGCCTTGTTTTACCGGTATTAGTGCGTTAACGAATAACGAAACAGAACCATGTTCAATTTCTATTCAATGGGACGAGGCTACTTCAAGTTGCTCAGCTTTCCCCGGAATCACTTACACCATCTACAGAAGTACAAATCCTGACTTCATACCCAGTCCTTCAAATCAACTTGTTACCTGCATAACGGGAAGTTCTTTCACCGATTATAACATTGCATACCCTTACACTTATTATTATATCGCAAGAGCCGAAGACTCGAGTAGTGGCGGCACGGGCCCATGCAATGGTGGCAATACTGATGAAAATAACAAGAAGAAGAGCGCATCACCAACTGGAGCAGGCGGTTCGAGTTGTCTCAACGGTTCACCGTCTTGCACTTCACCTCCTCTATTTCCCGGGCTGCAATCTGCAACCAGCCCCGGAACGACCGTTTGCCAGATAAATCTCTCATGGAATGCAGGCGCTTCAACCTGTGCAACTGCTCAAAACCTTTCTTATCATATATATCGCAGCACCGATCCTGATTTTGTCCCTTCACCAGCAAATATAATTGCTTCATGCATAAACGGAACCAATTATGCAGATACCAGCGTTAGCTATGCTAATAATTACTTTTACGTAGTAAGAGCTGAAGATGCTTCTTCCAACGGCAATGGACCATGTAACAGCGGGAATACCGATATAAATGTAATCAAGAAAAATACAGGGCCTTTTGGACCGGTCATTCCTATGTTTACTGATGACTTTGAATCCGGATTGAATAATTGGACTGTATCCGCTCACTGGTACACATCAACGAATAGAGCACACGGTGGCTCTTACGCTGCACATTCCGGAAGTTTCCTTTATCAATGTGATACCATGACTCTTACTAATTTACTCACCCCGCCACCCGGATCCAAACCTCACCTGACATTCTGGGCATACTATAACATCGAAAGCAATTGGGATGGTGGCATTTTCGAAGCATCGACGAATGGCATCACCTGGGCAAAAATCAATCCGGTTCCTGCTTATCCGGGTCTCACGAACAGCAGTACCAACGCGTGCATTGGAAACAACCAGACTTGCTTCAACGGAATTACTCCAACCTGGACTGAATATAACGCAGATCTATTCAACTACGAAAGCAATTTGAAAATAAGATTTAATTATGCTACTGATGGCACTGTATCCAATGAAGGATGGTACATTGATGATGTTGAAATTCGTTGGGGTAGTTCATGTACTTTAGGTGCTGATTTGCCAGGTGCCGTTCCTGATAATGATAATTATGCAGGCACACCACTCGTCATTTCCAAATTAGGTGCAAATCTAATCCTTTCATGGTCAGCGCCGGGCTCTCCATGCATTACACAGGATTATGGGATTTATCGAGGCTCACTACCGTTTTTGAACTATGATCATGCTTCAGTTTTGTGCAGTACTGGTGGAGTAACAGGTGCTGTAATCTCCGGTGGAACCGGAAGCTATTATTACCTTATTGCTGCACAAAAAGATGGAAACGAAGGTTCCTCCGGACTGGATTCATTGAACACACAACGACCGTCCGCTGCTACTCCATGCCTTCCACAACAAATCGGAATATGTAATTAAAGAAGGTCGGGACTGCCATCAAGAGGTCAAGTCTTGAATTTTGAATTTCAAAATCAAAACCTGTATTCATTCTCTGCGAATAAGGAAATTCAAAATTCAAGACTTGACCCCTTGATATACTGGCGGATGAGAAGAAGCATAAAAGCAAGGGATTATTACGTCCCGCTGACACGGGACTCATAATGACAGCATGTCCGTCAGGGATTGCCACGCTTTGCTTCGCAAAGCTCGCAAAGAATTTCATAGGAGTTAATTATGAAAAAACTAATCATCATCTCAGTAATCATCGCAGTATGCATCAGTTTTTCAATTGCAGAAGAAAAAACCGGCAAAAACGAATCTTCGAAAGATAAAGAAACAATCTGGAAGGCTGATACATTCTCCGGATTGAAACTGCGCGGTATTGGACCAGCGGTTTATTCCGGTCGTGTCTCTGATATTGCCGTTCATCCAAAGCAATACAGCACCTATTATGTTGCCGTTGCCTCCGGTAATGTATGGAAGACAATTAATGCCGGCACAACATGGAGTCCGGTATTTGACAGTTACGGTTCTTACTCGATCGGATGTATCACTATTGATCCAAATGACCCGCTCGTTGTCTGGGTAGGAACAGGTGAAAATAACAGTCAGCGAAGTGTGGGATACGGTGACGGTGTTTATAAATCATTGGATGGTGGAAAAACATGGGAGAACATGGGATTAAAGAATTCCGAGCATATCGGAAAAATTCTGGTTGACCCGCGTGACTCGCGTATAGTGTATGTTGCCGCACAAGGTCCATTATGGAATTCCGGCGGTGACCGCGGTTTGTACAAAACAACCGATGGCGGAAAAACATGGAAACAAGTACTGAAAATCTCTGAAAATACTGGTGTCAGTGATATTGTCATGGATCCGCGCAATCCGGATATTATCTTCGCAACCGCATACCAGAGACGGCGTCATGTCTGGACTTTAATAAATGGCGGACCGGAATCTGCAATTCATAAAACCACGGATGCAGGCACTACATGGAAAAAGCTTGAGAATGGTCTCCCGAAGGAAGAAATGGGACGCATTGCACTTGCTATTCCGTCAACTAAACCTGATACGGTCTACGCACTCATTGAACTCGCGGGCAAAGGCGGCGGTTTATACCGCTCCAACGATGCAGGCGCTAACTGGGAAAAAACATGCGATTATGATACACAAAGCGCTCAGTACTACCAGGAACTTATTCCAGACCCGGTAAATCCTGAACGTGTATATTCAATGGATACGTGGATGATGGTCACAGAAGATGGAGGAAAAACATTCCATAAAGTGGGTGAAAAATACAAACACGTCGATAATCATGCACTGTGGATAGAACCAGAAAATACAGACCATATGCTTGCGGGATGTGATGGCGGTGTTTATGAAAGCTGGGACCGAGGCGCTACATGGGATTATAAACCGAATTTGCCTGTCATGCAGTTTTATCGTGTCACTGTAGATAATGCATTTCCATTTTATAATATATACGGTGGTACACAGGACAATCAAACCGTCGGCGGTCCATCACGTACTTCAACCTCACACGGTATTATTAACTCCGACTGGTTTACAACAGTTGGAGGTGATGGTTTCTACACACAAGTCGACCCTAAAGATCCGAATATCGTTTACAGCGAGTGGCAGTACGGGGGTTTGATCCGTTTCGATAAACTAACCGGCGAAGTCCTTGATATTAGACCACAACCTGGCATGGGTGAACCTGCGCTGCGTTTCAACTGGGATTCACCGCTGTTGCTGAGTCCACATTCGCATACACGGCTCTATTTCGCGGCAAATATACTATTTCGCAGTGATGACCGCGGTGATAACTGGAAAGCAGTCTCACCTGACCTTACGCGCCAGCTCGACCGTAATAAATTGAAAGTCATGGGAAAAGTCTGGAGCGTCGATACCGTTGCAAAAAATGCTTCAACATCATTCTACGGCAATATCGTATCACTTGATGAATCACCACTGAAGGAAGGATTGCTCTATGTTGGCACTGATGATGGCTTGATCCAGGTAAGTGAAGACAGTGGCGCTAACTGGAGAAAAATTGAGAAGTTCCCCGGAGTTCCCGACATGAGTTATGTTGCACGTATCAATGCATCATTGCATGATACTGATACCGTTTATGCTGCATTCGATAATCACAAAATGGGTGATTTCAAACCGTACATTCTGAAGAGTACTGATCGCGGACAGAATTGGACTTTAATCAGCGGTGACCTGCCGGAGCGTGGTAATGTTTATGCGTTGGCGCAGGATCATGAAAAGGCTGACCTGCTCTTTGCCGGTACTGAATTCGGTCTTTTCTTTACCGTTGACGGAGGCAAAAAATGGCTGCAACTGAAAGGTGGCATGCCTATTATCGCGGTGCGTGATATCGCAATTCAGCGACGTGAAAATGACCTGGTCGCTGGCACTTTCGGACGTGGATTTTATATCCTCGATGATTACAGTCCTTTGCGCTCCGTATCAGAAGCATATCTTAACAAGGAAGCACATCTACTGCCGGTAAAAAAAGCATGGATGTTCATCCCGAGTGAACCACTCGGATTAAAAGAAAAATCTTTCCAGGGTGATTCCTTCTACACTGCACCCAATCCACCTTTCGGTGCTGTATTTACCTATTATCTTAAAGAAGAATTAAAAACAAAGAAAAAGATACGGCAGGAAAAAGAGAAACAAATGAAAAAAGAGGGAAAGGATATTTTCTATCCGACCTGGGAAGAATTGGAAGCAGAAGCACGAGAGGAAGAACCTGTTGTACTTCTCACAGTCACCGATGAAGAAGGAAATGTAGTTCGACGTCTCACCGGACCAGTCAGTGCAGGATTTAACCGTGTTGCATGGGATTTGCGTTTACCACCGGCTGATCCAACTGACCTTAAACCACCCGCTAAAGATAATCCATTCGTATCGGAACCAATAGGACCCATGGTCGTTCCCGGAACATATAAAGTGAACATGGCAAAACGTGTGAATGGCGAAGTAACACCGCTCAGTGATACGCAGACATTCACTACCACTCCGCTGAAAACAGCAAGCCTGCCGGAACCTGACCGGACGGAATTGCTCACATTTTCAAAGAAAACAGCGCGCCTACAACGTGCCGTTCTCGGCGCTGTCGATGCAATGAAAGAAGCCAAAACACGTACTGATCATCTGAAAAAAGCCATCGATGATACACCCGGCGCAGATCCGAAACTCGCCGATGAGGCACGTATGCTCGAAACACGCCTGAAAGACCTGAAGAAACTACTCACCGGTGATTCCCTGCGTGATAAATTTAATGAACCGACGCCAACGTCAATCGTGGACCGTGTGCAGAGCGTTGTATATGGGTACTGGACTACTACAAGCGCACCTACCGGCACTCACCGGAGAGCATATGAAATCGCCGCCAGTGAATTTGCACAACTCCTCGAACAAATGCGTACCTTAATAGAAAAAGATCTGAAAAATCTTGAAGATAAAGCAGAAGCCGCCGGTGCACCCTACACCCCCGGTCGTTTCCCCACATGGAAACAAGAATAGGGGATAGGGATCAGGGAATGGGGCATAAGCGCTCAAATAAGATAAC
>MFGW01000204.1:0-300 GCA_001780385.1 Candidatus Fischerbacteria bacterium RBG_13_37_8
CCTTTCAATGAATCACTTAAGGATTTCAAGGGTCTGTTATTGGCACCTTTTAAAATTCTCCCTCGCCTGCCATTATCCATTAACGCATCGACTGCTTCCTGGAGCATTCTTTTTTCATTTCTGATAATCACTTCAGGTGCTTTCAATTCAAGAAGCTTCTTTAATCGGTTATTTCTGTTTATTACTCTCCTGTATAAATCATTTAGATCGGAAGAAGCAAATCTTCCTCCATCAAGAGGGACAAGAGGTCTCAACTCAGGAGGCATAATAGGTAATACTTCAAGAATCATCCATTCAGGT
>MFGW01000204.1:333-10512 GCA_001780385.1 Candidatus Fischerbacteria bacterium RBG_13_37_8
TTTAATTGTTTCGCACATTTCAATTTCTTTTGAATTGAAGTTGCATTTTTCATAGTTAAGCGCAAAGATTCAGCCATTTTGTCAAGATTCAACCTGCTCAATAATATTTTCAATGCTTCTGCCCCGGTTTTAGCTGAAAATTTTTCTTTGTATTCAGTTTTTAATTGAAAATGGCGCTCGATGCTGATTAATTCTTTTTCTTTTACCGGAGCATCAGCTGGTTCAATCACAATATACGATTCATAATAAATGATTTTTTCCAATTCTCTAATTGTTAAATTTAAAAGTTGACCAATACGAGATGGCAAGCTTTTAAAAAACCAGATATGCGCTACCGGTGATGCAAGTTCGATATGACCCATTCTTTCTCTTCGAACTTTTGCGGTAGTTACTTCCACGCCGCATTTTTCACAAGTAGTACCTTTATATTTCATTTTCTTATATTTACCGCATAAGCATTCCCAATCTGCAATGGGTCCAAATATTTTTGCACAGAATAAACCATCTTTTTCCGGTTTGAAAGTTCTGTAATTTATCGTTTCTGGTTTTCTTACTTCACCATGAGACCATTGCTTAATTTTATCAGGTGAAGCTAATCCTATTTGAATAGCTTGAATATCGTTAATGCTTGATTTTTTTCCTCTCGTTCTTCCCCAAATATTCAAGGTTTTCCTCCATTATAGAGAATTATTTTTGTTGTGTGATTTTATTTATTTTCTGTGCTGTCCTTGTGAAATATTAGATTAACATCTAATGCTAAACTTTGTAATTCTTTAACAAGCACATTAAATGATTCAGGTATTGAAGGTTCGAAATGTAAATAACCCTTCACAATATTTTCGAACATTTTGGTACGTCCATCAACATCATCAGATTTTACCGTTAATATTTCTTGAAGAATATTAGCAGCACCGTATGCTTCCAATGCCCAAACTTCCATTTCTCCGAATCGTTGTCCGCCAAATTGTGCTTTTCCGCCTAATGGTTGCTGTGTGATTAATGAATACGGTCCAATAGCTCTTGCATGAATTTTATCATCAACAAGATGAATCAGTTTCATCATATAGATATTTCCGACAGTAATATTTTGTTCAAACGGTATTCCAGTTGCGCCGTCTCTGAGTGCAATTTTTGAATTTTCAGGAAGTCCTGCTTCGATTAAACATTGCTTTATTTCATCTGCCGTAGCGCCATCAAAAACTGGCGAGATAAATATTCTATCGAGCGCTTTTCCTGCCCAGCCGAGATAGGTTTCCAATATTTGTCCTACATTCATTCGGGAGGGGACTCCCAATGGATTTAATATTAATTCAACTGGTGTTCCATCCGGCAAATATGGCATCTCTTCTTCCGGCAGTATTCTTGCAATTACTCCCTTGTTACCATGTCTGCCTGCCATTTTATCTCCAACCTGAAATTTGCGCTTCATAGCTATGTAAACTTTTACCGTTTTTGATATGCCTGCCTGCAGCTCATCTCCTTTCTCAAAACGTGATAACCGTTCTTTATAAATTGCACGCAATACTCCTATTTGCCTATCGTAAGAATGCAACGTTTCTCTTATCGCCTGAGGAACATTTATGCTTTCCTTTTTTACCTTTAAGTCCCTGAGATATTTAAAATCCAACTCATAAAGATCTTCCGATTCTAATTTTTTGCCTTCTTTTAAGAGAACATCGCCCGTATCTTCATTTGTTATACTTTCACTAAGAATTCCTCCTTCCAATTGTTTGGCTATGGTTGCCTTGACATTCTCTCTCATTAAACGAATTTCATCACTGAAATTTCTTTCAATCCTGGATTTTTCCTGTGCTTCGATTTCCCGAATTTTAGCATCTTTTTCTACGCCTTTACGTACAAATACCTTTACATCAACCACTACGCCTTCAATTCCCGGAGGACATTTTAATGATGCATCTTTATATTCACCTGCTTTTTCACCAAAAATTGCCCGCAGGAGCTTTTCTTCCGGCGTAAGCACCGGTTCTCCTCTCGGTGTTACTTTTCCAACTAATATATCTCCCGATTTAACATGAGCTCCTATTCTCACAATTCCTGATTCATCCAAATTGATAGCATCTTCTTCCCTTATATTTGGAATATCATGCGTTATTTCCTCCGGTCCAAGTTTCGTCTCACGTGCGGATACTTCAAATTCTTCTATGTGTATGGATGTAAATGCATCTTCCTTAACTAACTTTTCACTTATAACAATTGCATCTTCAAAATTGTAACCTCTCCATGGCATGAAAGCGACAAGCACATTTCTACCCAATGCCAATTTTCCTCTGTCACTGCAGGGACCATCAGCTATTACCATACCTTTTTTAACACGGCTGCCCACGCCAATTACCGGGTTTTGATTTATGCAGGTCCCTTGATTGCTCCTCTGATATTTTGTTAATTCATAAATATCAATGCCGAATTCTTCCGTTTCTTCATCTTTAAAACGGATAATAATTCTTTGATTATCAACGCTTTCAACAAATCCATCTCTTTTGCAAAGAACAACCGCTCCTGAATCTCTTGCGACCACTTCTTCCATTCCAGTTGAAACGACAGGCGCCTCGGGGAAAAGTAATGGCACCGCTTGTCTCTGCATATTTGAACCCATTAACGCCCTGTTTGCATCATCATTTTCCAGGAAGGGAATTAATGAAGCTGCCACACTTACTAATTGTTTGGGCGAAATATCTATGTAATCAAGTTCTTCCCGTCTTACAATCCTGTACTCACCATGAACTCTTGCTGCTACATTTTCATTAACAAAATTACCTTTTTTATCAAGTATCGCATTCGCTTGCGCGATAATATATTTATCTTCCTCCCATGCAGTTAAATAAAATACATATTCTTCCCCAATTGCTGCCATTTTTTTCTTTCCCTTTAATTTCTTGATACCATCTTCAAATTCACTTTTTGTTACTACTTGTCCTTCTTTGAAAGCAGTATCTCCCTTGCTTTTTATCTTTACATAATCAATGACGCGTGAATTAATTACTTTTTTGTAGGGTGTTTCTATAAACCCATATTCATTAATTCGTGCATAGCAGCTCAGGGAGGAAATTAATCCAATATTTGGTCCTTCCGGAGTCTCTACCGGACATATTCTTCCATAATGCGTCGGGTGTACATCTCTCACTTCAAAACCAGCACGTTCCCTGCTTAAACCTCCCGGTCCCAGCGCACTTAATCTTCTCTTATGTGTTATTTCAGCCAGAGGATTTGTATTGTCCATGAACTGTGATAATTGAGATGTTCCAAAAAATTCTTTCAATTCCGCTATCACCGGTTTTGCATTTATAACATCATTTGGCATTACCTCTTCTGTGTCCTGGAGAACCGACATTCTTTCTTTTATCGCACGATCCATCCTCAAGAAACCTAAGCGAAAATGATTATACAGCAATTCCCCGACAGAACGTACCCTCCTGTTTCCTAAATGGTCTATATCATCAGTTATCAATACTTCATATTTAATTGGATTTTTTTTCTGGTCTCTTAATTTTGCATTGATGGCATTTACTTTATCCTTTTTTTCAAATTGTCCCGCTTTAATATCATAATCTCCACTTTCTAATACTTTAACATAACTTCCATTACCTAATACAAGGATATAGCGTAATACTTCTGTAAAATCATTTAAACTTAATACCTTTACATTCATATCAGTCTGTAGTCCCAATCTCGTATTAAATTTTAATCTGCCTACTTTTGAAAAATCGTACTTGCGTGGATTGAAGAACATATCTTCAAATAATGTTTTTGAAGCTTCAGAAGTGGGAGAATCACCCGGTCGTAATTTTCTATATATTTCCCTGTATGCTCCTTCCTGGTTCAATTCACCACGTTCCAATCTTTTGCGTGCCCATTCATCTTCCTCTTTTCGAATAGAATTAATTAATATCATGCCCAAATCTGCTACTTCAGGAAATACGATATTAAATTCTTTAATCTTATGTTTTGCTAAAACATTTACATCAACATCTGACAAAAGAGTACCAGCTTTATGGAGTGGATTTCCCGATTTCACATCTATCAAATCGCTGGCAAGATAAGTATGTTCTGGTAACTCTTCCAGGGCTACGCTAACTGCCTCTATACCGGCATTCAATAATTTTTGATAACGGCTTTCGGAAATCTTTTGATCCACCTCAAGCAATACTTTGCCTTTCTTATCTTTTATTCTTTCAGCAGCTTTCAGTCCCACGAGCAATTCGTTGAGCGCTACTCGAAAATAACCATCCACCAACTTCATTTTATGGGTTTTGTAAAAATAAGAAATTATATCTTCGTTTTTGCCTAAGCCTAATGCTCTCAAAAATGTTGTTCCCAGTACTTTTCGTTTTCTGTCAATTCTTACATAGAGGATGCCCTTCGCATCATATTCAAATTCTACCCATGAACCGTAATACGGTATTATCTGGGCAGAATAATTGTTCTTGCCTTCAAGTTTGAAAAAGACACCGGGCGATCTATGCAATTGGTTTACGATAACACGCTCAGTACCATTAATAATAAAAGTACCCTGAGATGTCATTAACGGTATATCACCAAAATATACTTCCTGTTCTTTCGATTCCTTCAGTTTCTTCTCTTTTTTTGCTCCTTCTTCATAAATAACAAGTCGTACTTTTAATTTCAGAGGAACAGCATAGGTTAATTCCCGATCTTTGCATTCCTGTTCATTATATTTTAATTTTAAAGTAACCGATGTTCCACAATTGACACATACTTTTTGTATCCCTATATTCACTTTTCCACATTTCAAACAGAGCACATTTCTTCCACTCTTTCTGTCAAGTATTATCCTGGCACTGCAATGCTGACATTCAGATCGTAAATTTTCCAATCCTTTTAATTTGCCACATTTACATTCATAATTCCCGACAGAATATTCCACGAATTCAAGACTGAATAATGCCCTGTAATCAAGAATGGGAAATACTTGTTTAAAAATAGCCTGCAAACCATTTTCTTCACGTTCATCCGGCAACAGATCCATTTGCAAAAACTCATCATAAGATCTTTTCTGAACTTCGATGAGATCAGGGACAGGCAAAGTTGTTCTGATCTTTGCAAAATTGATTACACTATTCTCCATTTTTTTATTCACCTTTTTGCATTATTTGCAAAATAAATATAAATTTCCTCTTGATAAATGTATCAGAGGTTTTCAAATGATTATTTGAAAGCTTCCATTCACACTTTCCTGGTTCCCTGGAGAATGGACTTTACGATACCAGCTTTTATCCAAGCCGGTTTTATTTTATATCAACAGTAGCTCCTGCTTCTTCAAATTTTTTCTTCATGGTGTCAGCTTCTTCTTTGGAAATTCCTTCTTTCACCACTCTTGGGACATTATCTATCAATTCTTTCGCTTCCTTTAATCCTAAATTGGTTAAATCCCTCAGTACTTTTATTACATTAATTTTCTTATCTCCGATACCGGTAAGGAAAACATCAAATTCTGTTTTTTCCTCTTCTGCCGGTTTTGCATCGACTGCAGCAGCAGGACCTGCTGCTACTGATGCTGGAGCCATTACTGCAGCGGCAGTAATACCAGTCTTGTCTTCTATCTCTTTAATGAATTGAGATAGTTCAAGAACCGATAATCCTAAAATGTAATTTATAACATCTTCACGGGATAGACTTGACATTGTTGTTCCTCCTATTATGTCCTTACCTTCTGACTTTTGTTGATGCACCGTCTTGAGCAGCATCAGGAACGATTTCGTTGCCATAGTTAATACTAACAAAAGCCGGCTTACAGGACTTTGTAATGTTCCTAAAAATTGCTGAAGTAATACATTTTTTGATGGCAGTGATGCCAATTTTATTATGTTGTCATATGCATAAACTCGTTTTTCTAATAGAACACCTTTAAGATTTAATTTCTTATTCCTTTTACTGTAATCTATAAGAACTTTCGCAACCACAGAAGGATCTTCATTTACAAATACCATCGCCAACGGACCTTTTAAATATTGTTCCATCCCCTGTATTGCATTTTCCTGGGCTGCAATCTTTACAAGCCTGTTCTGTACAACTTTGCATATTGAATCATTTCGTCTGATTAACTTTCGTAATTCACTCGATTCTGCCACGGTCATTCCACACATATCTATTAAATAAGCAGCATTGTAAAAAGCAAAATTCTTATTCATCTCTTTAATAAAAGCTTGTTTGCTTGCTTTATTCACCTGGACCTCCTGTCCTTAAGAATAACTATTGCTCCTTGTGCTCTCTCCTTTTCTCTCCAGAAATATTGCTTCCAGAATTATGCGCAGAAAAAAACACAAAAATTATTAAGCAGCTTTGATTTCTAACGTTGAAATATCTAATTCAATACTGGGACTCATGGTAGTACTTGCATAAATTTTCTTTATATATTTTCCTTTTGCCGTTGCCGGCTTCGCTTTAGTGACTGCTTCCATTAACGTCCTGCAATTTTCAACAAGCGCATCGATTGCAAATGATAATTTTCCAACTGGTACATTTAAACTTCCGGTTTTATCTGTTCGAAATTCTACTTTGCCCGCTTTTAAATCACCGATCGCTTTGGCAACATCAAACGTGACAGTTCCAACTTTAGGATTCGGCATAAGTCCCCGCGGACCTAATATTTTTCCAAGTTTTGCTACATTTTTCATTACATCGGGAGTCGCTATTACCGCATCAAATTCTAACCATCCTGCCGCTATCTTATCGACTATTTCTTCTCCACCTACATAATCTGCATTCGAATCCTCAGCTTCTTTTATTTTTTCACCACTCGCTATCACTAATACTCGCTTACTTTTTCCCGTACCCGCCGGTAATACCACTGCTCCACGTACCATCTGATCTGATTTCTTTGGATCAATACCAAGTTTGATGCTTAATTCTACTGTTCCATCAAATTTCGTATAAGCGACATCTTTTAATGCTTCCATTGCTTCTTTGACTGTATATATTCTTTTCTCAAGTTTCTTACTCGCTTCAATATATTTTCGAGACCGTTTCATAACTATTCTCCCTTAAAAAATGAAAATGATTGCCCATCATAAATAATATGGGTTATTCATCCTGCCAGTTCATTTATTCATTATTAGATTTATTTCTCCTTCTTTTTATTATCCCTCAATAGTTATGCCCATACTCCGTGCGCTTCCTTCTACAATTTTAATTGCGCTTTCAATAGTATCGGCATTTAAATCTTCAATTTTTTGTTTCGCAATTTCTGTGAGCTGTTTTCTTGTAATTTTTCCAACTTTATCTTTATTGGGTTGAGCGGATCCTTTTATTATATTAGCAGCTTTCTTGAGAAGAAATGATACCGGTGAAGTTCGTAATTTAAAGGTAAACGTTCTATCTGCATAAACAGTAATTACTACCGGTATTACCGCTCCTTCAAGCGTTTTTGTTTTTGCATTATACGCATTACAAAATTCCATAATATTTAATCCGTACTGACTGAGAGCAGGACCAACAGGAGGACTCGGTTGTGCTTTCCCAGCTTCTAATTGAAGTTTTATATCTGCAATTACTTTTTTAGCCATCTCTCATATTCTCCTTAAAAAATGCCTTACATAATTTTTTCTACCTGATAAAAGCTTAACTCCACAGGAGTAGCCCTTCCAAAAATGGTGACCATAACTTTTAAGGTATTTTTCACAGGGTTCACTTCATCAATATAACCCGTGAAACTAAAAAAAGGTCCATCAGTAATTCTTACCTTATCACCTTTCTCGAAAGCAACTTGTGAGGATACTTTATCCTGTGCTACTTCTATTTGATGCATAATTGACATAACTTCTTCATCACTCAAGGGCAACGGTTTTTTCCCCGCTGAAATAAAACCGGAAACACCTGCTGTACCACGTATAATATTCCATATTTTATCATCCATTTCCATTTCAACTATTATATAACCGGGAAATAATTTTTTATCCATCGTTACTTTTTTTCCTGCTTTTGCTTCCATTACTTGTTGCACGGGAATTAATGCCTGCCCAAGTTTATCAAGTAAATCATATGCTTGTAATCTTTTTTTCAATGCTTCTATTGCTTTTTCTTCTTGACCAGAATAAGTATGAAGAACGTACCATTTCATTGACATCGTTGCTATACCTTATGTAAAAATTTTATAAATAAGCTGCAAGAATCTTGTAAGCATAATATCGATGAGAAATAAGTATATGCCAAAAATAAATACTGCTATAATCACGATTAATGTTGTATACCGTACTTCTTTAAAGGAAGGCCAGGATACTTTTTTCAGCTCAATAATTACCTCATTGAAAAATGCTTTAATTTTTCCTGCTATTGATTGTAACGTTTCTATAAATTTCATAATATTATATAAGGATGGCAGGCCAGGCAGGATTTGAACCCGCAGCCCCCGGATTTGGAGTCCGGTGCTCTAACCGTTCGAGCTACTGGCCTATACACCATAAATTTATTTAACTTCTTTATGGACAATATGGCGTCTGCAATAAGGACAATATTTTTTTCTTTCAAGTCGATCAGTAGTGTTCTTTTTATTTTTTATCGTTGAATAATTTCTTCTTTTGCATTCTGTACATTGGAGAGTAATTATCATTCTATTCATTCCTTTTGCCATTGTTCACGCTCCTGACTTCCTATTCGATAATTTCAGTCACAGTTCCTGCACCTACTGTTTTACCACCTTCACGTATTGCAAATCGTAATCCTTTTTCTAATGCTACAGGCGTTATCAATTCTATCGTCATTTCTATATTATCTCCCGGCATTACCATCTTTACTCCTTCATCAAGTACTGCTGAACCTGTTACATCCGTCGTCCGTAAATAAAATTGCGGCCGGTACCCGGTGAAAAATGGCGTGTGCCGACCTCCTTCTTCCTTCGATAATACATACACCTGCGCTCTGAATTTCTTGTGCGGCGTTATACTCCCTGCCTTCGCTACTACCTGCCCTCGCTCTACTTCCTTCTTGTCCGTTCCTCGTAATAATATCCCTATATTATCTCCCGCTACCGCTTCATCCAATAACTTGTTGAACATCTCCAATCCCGTCACTACTCGCTTCACCGTCGGCTTGAATCCTATTATCTCCGCCTCCTCCTCTACATGTATCCGCCCTCGCTCCACTCGCCCCGTTACTACCGTCCCTCGTCCCGTTATCGAAAATACATCCTCTACAGGCATTAAAAACGGCTTGTCTACATCTCGCTGCGGTAACGGTATGTAACTGTCTAATTCCTTCATTAATTCCCATATCGACTTGCACCATTGACAATCTTCCTTCCCACATCCACACTCCCCTGCCTTCAATGCACTCCCTCGTACCACTGGTATCTCACTGCCTGGAAATTCATACTGCGTCAGTAAATCCCTCACCTCTAACTCTACATAATCCAATATCTCAGGATCATCTACCATGTCCACTTTGTTCATGTATACTACTATGTACGGCACTCCTACCTGCCTCGCTAATAATATGTGCTCCCGCGTCTGCGGCATCGGACCATCCGCCGCTGATACCACTACTATCGCTCCGTCCATCTGCGCCGCCCCCGTTATCATGTTCTTCACATAATCCGCATGCCCAGGACAATCTACATGCGCATAATGCCGATTCGCCGTCTCATACTCCACATGCGCTATCGCTATCGTTATCCCTCGCTCCTTCTCCTCCGGCGCCTTGTCTATCGAATCAAAACTCCGATACGCTATCTTCGGATTCTTCTTGTTCAATAATAACGTCATCGCTGAGGTTAACGTCGTCTTCCCATGATCTACATGCCCTATCGTCCCTACATTTAAATGCGGCTTCGTCCTGTCAAACTTCTCCTTCGCCATAGTCCTTCTTACCTCCTTATAGTTCTCCTAAATATTTTTTTATTATTTCCTGGGCTATCTTTTTCGGTATTTCTTCAAATCGATAAAAAAACATGCTATATACCGCTCTGCCCTGTGTTAATGATCGTAAATCTGTCGCATAATTAAATAATTCAGCTAACGGTGCTATACATACTATTACATTCGTTCCCATTCTTGGCGTGTCTACTGATAATATCTTGCCACGCCGTCCATTAACATTTGCTATGACATCCCCCATGAATTCTTCCGGTGTCACTATTTCTATTCTCATAAGCGGTTCTAATAAATATGGATCACCTTTTTTTACCGCTTCCTTAAATGCCATAGATGC
>MFGW01000204.1:10518-15768 GCA_001780385.1 Candidatus Fischerbacteria bacterium RBG_13_37_8
CTTAAATGCAATCTCGGAAGAATCCACTTCATGATAAGAACCTCCTGTTGCTACCGCACGGATATCTTCCATTGGGAAATCAGCTACCATCCCATCAAGCATCGCCTCTTCAATACCATGTTTAATTGCTGAAAAATATTCCCTCGGTATTACACCACCTTTCGTTTCATCTAAAAAGACAAAACCACTTCCGGCTGGCATAGGTTCCACTCGCAATATTACATGCCCATATTGTCCCTTTCCGCCTACCTGATGTATATATTTTCCTACACCCTCAGCACTCTTTCGTATAGTTTCTTTATAAGCTACCCTCGGTTTTCCGACATTCGCCTGCACACCAAATTCCCTGTTCAATCGATCTACTATTATCTCTAAATGTAATTCCCCCATTCCCGATATCAATGAAAGCCCCGATTCTTTATCTACTCCTACTTTAAACGTAGGATCTTCATTTGATAATTTTTCTAATCCGCCTGATAATTTATCCTGGTCCACTTTAGTCTTTGGTTCAATAGTAATTGATATGACGGGTTTAGGAAATTCTATTGCTTCAAGTATAATAGGATGCGCTACATTACAAATCGTATCTCCTGTCGTTACTGTTTTTAATCCTATTACCGCTGCTATATCTCCTGCATACACTACTTCAAGCTCCTCCCGTTTATTAGCATGCATTTTTACAAGACGCGATACCCGCTCACGCTTGCTCTTCCGGGAATTAAGCACAGTATCTCCAGCACCTAATTTACCTGAATATACCCGCATATAAGCCAATTGCCCCATATATGCGTCTGACATGATTTTAAAAACAAGTGCACAAAAAGGTTCTTCATCCAGCGCACGCCGGTAAGATTGCCTTCCTTCTAAATTAACACCATGCACCGGCGGAATATCTTTCGGAGACGGTAAAAAACTTACTATAGCTTCCAGTAACGGCTGAACTCCTTTATTTCTAAACGCTGAACCACATAAAACCGGAGTAGCTTTGTTTTGAATAGTTACCCGTCGAATCGCATTGAGAAGCTCGTCAGTCGTTATTGGATAATTATTTATATATTTCTCCAGTATATAATCATCCAGTTCAGAAAGTTTTTCTGTCAGCTTCTCTTTCATTTTTTCTGCAGTTTCTTTATATTCATCAGGAATTTCTATGGTAGTAAATTGTGCCCCTAATGTTTCATCGCTATATTCAAATGCGGTCTGATTAATAATATCAATAACTCCTTTAAATTCATGTTCCATTCCAAATGGAAGCTGAATAGGGAGCGCTGCTACATTTAATTTCTTCTCAATCATTGCTACGGTACCCCAGAAATTTGCTCCGATGCGATCCATTTTATTTATGAAACAAATTCTGGGTACTTTATATTTATCCGCCTGACGCCACACTGCTTCTGATTGTGGTTCTACTCCTCCTACAGCACAGAATACAATTACAGCTCCATCGAGAACACGCAGTGAACGTTCAACTTCAACAGTAAAATCTACATGCCCTGGTGTATCGATAATATTAATTTTATATTTATTCCAATAGCAGGTAGTAGATGCTGCTGTTATTGTTATACCACGTTCCTGTTCTTGTTTCATCCAGTCCATTGCCGCAGTGCCTTCATCAACTTCACCAAGTCTGTGAGTAATTCCTGTATAATAAAGAATTCTCTCAGTCGTGGTGGTTTTTCCTGCATCTATGTGCGCCATTATTCCTATATTTCGTATAAGTTCTAAAGGTACCTGGCGTCCTTGTGCAGAACCATGATGATTAGTTTTAATTTTTTCTAACACTTGCGGCATTCTTTATCACCATCTATAATGTGCAAAAGCTTTATTCGCTTCTGCCATCTTATGTGTATCCTCACGCTTTTTAATTGCTGTTCCTCGATTATTGTAAGCATCAAGTATTTCATTGCATAATTTTTCAACCATTGTCTTTTCATTTCGTCTTCGTGCACTGTCAATAATCCATCGTATGCCAAGGGAAGTAGCTCTAAATTCAGGAACATCGATAGGTATCTGGTATGTTGCACCACCTATTCTGCGTGACCGTACTTCAATTCTTGGTTTAGCATTATCTATTGCTTTATAAAAAACTTTCAGCGCATCTTCATTCGTCTTCTCTTTAATTAATACAAATGCATCATAGAGCATTTTTTCTGCCAGAGATTTCTTTCCTTTGCTCATTATGCAATTAATAAATTTTGCTACCAGAACACTTTGAAAAACCGCATCCGGTTTTACTTCTCTTCTTTTCACTGAGCCTTTACGAGGCACAAAATCCTCCTTTTAAAAAGTATTGCTTTTAAAAAAAAATGTATTATTACGATTCTACTCTGGTAGTGCGACCTTTTTTAGCACCATATTTAGAACGGCTCTTTTGTCTATTTTCTACACCATGACATTCTAAAGCTCCACGAATAATGTGGTATCGCACTCCTGGCAAATCTTTCACTCTTCCACCCCGTACAAGAACAATTGAATGCTCTTGTAAATTATGCTTTATTCCGGGAATATAAGCAGTGATTTCAATACCATTACTTAACCGTACACGCGCTACAGGTCTCATCGCAGAATTAGGCTTCTTGGGATTTGTGGTATAAACACGCAAACATACTCCTCTCTTCTGCGGTGAAGCCTGTAATGCACCACTTTTTGATTTAGAAAGAACCTTCTTTCTTTTTTGTTTTACTAATTGATTTATCGTCGGCATATAAAAAAGTCCATTTTAATAGTTTTTGTTGTTGTTGTCAATAGTTAGTAAGTACCATCCTTCATTTTCTTTCTCTATTCCTCATCTGCTCCAACAACTTTTCGCTTTTTGCGTTCTACTACTTCTATTTCTTCAGGAATTTTTGCTTCCACTATTTCCGGTGCTATTGCTTCAGGTGGACCAAAAATATCAGCAAGTGATTTATCTTCTTCTACTTCTATAGATCGATAGAACGGATTGCCTGTTCCTGCTGGGATTAGTCTACCTAATATTACATTCTCTTTTAAACCTCTCAGATAATCTATATCACCGTTTACTGCTGCTTCTGTTAATACTCGTGTAGTTTCCTGGAATGAGGCAGCAGAAACAAAACTGTCTGTACTTAACGATGCTTTTGTAATTCCTAACAGCATTGGATGTCCCTTGGCAGGTTTCTCTCCCCGTTCCATTACTCTGCGATTTTCATCATAAAACTTAAATTTATCAAGTGTCTCATCAAACAGGAATGTTGTATCTCCCACATCTTCAATTTTAATCCATCTCATCATCTGTCTTACTATTATCTCAACATGTTTATCATTTATTCCTACATTTTGCAGTCTATATACTTCCTGGATTTCATCCACCAGGTAATCCTGCAGTCGTTTCTCTCCCAATACCCTGAGAATATCATGAGGATTTATCGGGCCATCCATTAACGCAGTGCCTGCACCAATTTTATCCCCTTCCCGTACGGATATATGCGCACCACGAGTCAAAAGATATTCTTTCTGCGCACCGCTATCCTGTACTATTATTATTTTCCTCTGCCCTTTTGATAAACCACCAAATTTAACCACGCCATCCACTTCAGTTATTACCGCCGGGAGTTTCGGTCGCCTTGCCTCAAATAATTCAACTACTCTTGGTAAACCACCCGTGATATCTTTCGTTTTTGCTATTTCACGCGGCATTTTTGCTAAAATATCACCGCAGAATACCTTATGTTGTTTATCTACCATTAAATGAGCACCGGTAGGCATCAGATATCTTTTCTGTTCTTTTCCTGCACTATCCAGAACTACTATCTGTGGTTGCAAATCTTCCGCCTTTATCGTCTCGTTGGAATGTGGATCTTTATAATCTGTTCTTGCTTCTTTGATAACACGACTTGTACGACCGGTTTCATCTACTTCATCGAATAAAGTGAATTCAGGAATAATATGTTTGTATTCTGCTACACCTTCCACTTCTGTAAGTATATAGAGTGAATAGGGATCCCATTCCGCAACTGCCTGGTGAGGTTCTATTTCCTGGTTATTTTGAACTAAAATTCTGGCTCCATATACCATGCTGAATTTTTCCCGTTCTCTTCCTTCCGGATCCCTGATTACAATAAAACCATTTCGATTCATGGCAACAAGAAATCCTTCCTTATTCTCCACTGTTTCTAAATTCTTGAAACGAACGGTTCCTCCTGTCTTTGTCAGGTGTTGTGATTGTGTTGTCGTTCTGCTAGCTGTTCCACCAATATGAAATGTTCTCATGGTTAATTGGGTTCCGGGTTCTCCAATGGATTGAGCAGCTATAATTCCTACTGCTTCCCCTTTCTGAACTAATTTACCAGTTGCCAGGTTAATCCCATAGCATTTCTGACATAATCCATAACGACATTCACAAGTAAGTACTGAACGTATTTTTACTTTCTCAATGCCAGCATCTTGTATAATAGTTGATTTTTCTTCATCAATGATCTCATTTGCCTCGGCCATTACTTCTCCGGTGATAGGATCAATAATATCTTCAAGGGTTACTCTTCCTAATATTCTATCGCGCAATTGTTCAATTACTTCTCCTCCTTCAATGAGAGCACCAACCAATACTCCATCAGGTGTATGGCAATCATCAATGGTAATATAAACATCCTGTGCTACATCCACCAATCTCCTGGTTAAATAACCTGAATCCGCAGTTTTTAATGCAGTATCCGCCAATCCTTTTCGCGCTCCATGTGTAGAAATAAAATATTGTAAAACAGTCAATCCTTCTTTCAAGTTTGAAGCTATGGGAGTCTCCATTATTTCACCTGACGGCTTTGCCATTAATCCGCGTATACCTGCTAATTGCCGTATTTGCAAATTACTTCCGCGCGCGCCTGAATCCGCCATCGAATATAGAGCATTGAATTCTCGTCGTTGTTTCTCCTGCTCTTTCATCTCACGAAACATTTCTTCAGAAATCAATTCTGTAGTTTTATTCCAGATATCAATCACTCTGTTGTATCTTTCTCTATTTGTCATTACCTCTTCCTGGTACAAATTCCATACTTCTTCAACTTCATTATTTGCCATTTCGATAATAGCGTTTTTCTTCGAAGGAACTACCATGTCTTCTGTGCTCATAGTAAAACCGGATAAAGTCGCATACTTAAATCCTAAATCTTTGATATTATCCAATAATTCAGCCGTTTTCTCATTGCCGTATTTCAAAGATGAAAAATAAATCAGTTGACCGAGTAGCTTTTTCTTCATTACGCCATTTATATACATCATTCCTTGCGGCAGGAT
>MFGW01000204.1:15806-16081 GCA_001780385.1 Candidatus Fischerbacteria bacterium RBG_13_37_8
TTTTATTTTCCACATCTTCAAATTCAGCATGCAATAAATCTTGATCATCGATAGATTTGGTTAAATCTACCATTTTACCTGAAATTCTCAAATAGATTGGGGTATGAGTTTGTACAAAGCCATGTTCATAAGCAAGCAATACTTCATTAGCATCAGAAAAAACCTTTCCTGCTCCTCTTGATTCCCATGGTTTTTCTGCGGTAAGGTAGTAGCATCCCAAAACAATATCTTGACTGGGAACAGCAAGGGGTTGTCCGTGAGCAGGAGAAAGAATA
>MFGW01000204.1:16098-16559 GCA_001780385.1 Candidatus Fischerbacteria bacterium RBG_13_37_8
TAATACTGATGCTTCAATTTGAGCTGCATTAGAAAGTGGCACATGCACTGCCATTTGATCTCCATCAAAATCAGCATTATAAGCTGCGCAAACAAGCGGATGAATCCTGATAGCTTTATCATCCGTTAAAATTACTTCAAATGCCTGTATTCCTAACCTATGCAAAGTTGGGGCTCTGTTCAACAATACAGGATGTTCCTGGATGACTTCTTCAAGTGCATCCCATACCTTAGGATCTTCTTTTTCAACAAGTTCTTTTGATTTTCGCACAATTTCTGATACGTTCATTTCTTCTAATTTCCTGTAAATAAAAGGCTTGAATAATTCAAGTGCCATTTTTTTAGGAAGCCCACATTGATGCAATTTTAATTCAGGTCCTACCACAATAACTGAACGTCCTGAATAATCGACACGTTTGCCTAACAGGTTTTGTCTGAAACGACCCTGTTTGCCTTTCAATG
>MFGW01000205.1:0-16494 GCA_001780385.1 Candidatus Fischerbacteria bacterium RBG_13_37_8
AGAGACGGATTGACGCTTATAAAATCAATTAAGTCACAAAATAAAAATGCAATCTGTATTCTAATAACTGCCTATGGTAATCCCGATGTGAAACATACAGCTTATTCCCTCGGAGCATCCTACTGTTTTGAAAAACCTGTGTCCACAAAAGTACTTAAAGAAGCATTAGAAAAGCTTGGCATTCGGATTTGATCATCCGCTTATCATCTTTTTCCCTGAACATTATAAACAGGCAAAAATATTCTAAAAAGAGAACCCCTGTTTACTTCACTTTCGCATAGTATCAATCCATTATGCTGTTTCACAATATTCTGCGCCATCGATAACCCAAGTCCTGATACTAAACCTGACTGCTTGGTGGTAAAAAATGGCTCGTATATAAAGGGTAAATCCTCAGGTTTTATTCCCCTGCCCGTATCCCCGATTGAAATACAAATAAAACTTCCCTGCTGTAATTCCTTCTCAAGTTTCACTGTACCCGCAATAATCTTATTTTCCGTTACAATTGTTATCTTTCCTCCTTTTGGCATTGCTTCCTTTGCATTTATGATTAGATTCATTAATACTAATTCCAGGCTATTTCTTTCTCCCTGCACTTTGCTCAAATTATTATATAATCTTGTTTCAAGTGTATACTGATCCCCAAGAATTCTTCTTAACATCTGCTTCACCTCGCCAATCAGATCATTTACATTAACTATTTCCCAATGCAGTGTCTCTTTCTGGGTAAAAGATAGCAATTTCTGGGTAAGAGAAACCGCCCGTTTTGTTACTCTCTGTATTTCTTCAACATCTTTTTGCAATGGATTTTCCTTTCCCAATTCCAATGAAAGATATTCAGCATAACCCATGATCACTTGCAAAAGATTATTAAAATCATGCGCTACACTGCCAGCCAGCTTTCCTATTACTTCCATCTTCTTTGATTGAATAAGTTGCATTTCAATCTTCTTAAATTCGGTAATATCTATTAGGGTGATTATTATTCTCAGCTCTCCTGTCTCAATGCTTAACATCTCATTTCTCTTTACAATTACGTCTCGCATCGTTCCTTTCGCTGTTTGTAACTTCATATTAAATGTATACTCTGTCTTTTTTTCCGAACGCAAGGCAAAGGCTTCACCTAAAAAATTCTTTTGCTGCATTAAAAACTGCCCTCGTAAATACATGTTGCACTCACTAACATTGCTGCATTCTAATAAATCCATACTGGCTCTATTTGCATCTACTATTTTTATTCCTGATATACATTTATTAATTTCCTCTGGATGAGTTGAAAAAAAAGTCCTGAAGTCTTTAATACCTGATTGCTTAAGCTCACTAATATGATGTTCCAAATCTGTTGCGTCCACTTCAAAATGAGCAACTGGAGAATCTTTAAACAACCTTTTATATCTCTGCTCGCTTATCTGTAAAGCACGCTTCATTACCGCATCGGAAGATCTTTTTTTACTTTGCATAATTCAAAATCACCTATACCGTTTACTAATCCTGCCATTACAATACTCTTTTTAGTTATGGAAATCAATACAAACATCAGCTTGCCATCAGCTTGAATACACTATTTATTCTTTTTCTCACTTTGAGAATAAGTTTTGTGAAAATAAGACTGAAAACACCCCTGTACCAATCTCATAATAACATATAAGGCCATTTTCCAATATTGTTAAGAATTGGCATAGTACTTGTTTGTTTATAGCCGCTTAATTGGTATGAATTCTTTAATGACAAGAAAAATAAAACTCTTTAATAATTCATATCCTCTAAATAATCATGAAACTTCCTTGACCACTCAATTAACCGGGAGTAAAAAATGATAGATGAATTGAGCAATATGCTTGACGATAATGAAATATATGCTATGAAAAAAATATTCTTTGAACAAGCCTATGAACGTATTACAGAATTGAAAAACTTGCTCCTCCAGCTCAAAGACGGCATCGATAATGAAACTATTCTGCATACAATGATGAGGCATTTTCATACTTTGGGCGGAGATTCCGCGGTCATCAATTTAACGTATGTGAGCACCCTTGCCCGCAAAGCCGAGGAATTACTCACCAAGGTGATAAATAAACAAATCAGTGTGAATCTCGCTACCATTGAACTTCTGGATTACTGCATAGACACAGTGGATTCGCTTCTCCATACAAGTGAAAAAAATACATCAGATCTTGCTAATTGGGCAAAAATATATAAAAAAAATGAATCCTGCACCTAACCAGTCCCCATTCCCCAGTCCCCAGTCCCTAATTCCCCCTCTTGATAATAATCATTCTTCTGTACTATACTATAATACAAAATTATAAATCACTATTAATTTGTTATTGCAGAAAAATGCAGGATCAAGAAGAAAAACAACTTATTTCTATTAATGACTTTTGTCTGTTAGCAGAGAAATTGCTTTCTAAAGGACTTTACGATGATGCTCTCATACTCTATAACACTGCTTGCAAAGTATTTCCAGAAAATATAGCATTACGTTTAAACCTGCTCCGAGCGAAAGAATTAAAAAGAAAAACCGATAGTTTCTCACAAAAAAAAGTAGATGAACATCTGCGTGCTAAAAGACGTGAAGAAGAACAACTTTCCGCTCAACTCATGAGTCTTGCAAGAATTTATATACAACGCAAAGCGCATATCAAATCTATTGCTTATTTAGAAACCGCCAAAGAACTTGAACCATACTCTTCCCAGATACGTGTACTGCTGGGAAAAATTTTCTATGAAAGCCTTGATTTTGAAAAAGCAATAGAAGAGCTACTAATTGCAAAAGAAATAGATCCTTTCAATGAAGAAGTCTATTGGCTACTGGCAAAAATATTCTCAGAAAGAAAAGATTATTGGAAAGCTCTGGAAAATTTCGTTGACGCACTTGTTCTGGCAAGTGATGAAATCGGCAATAAAAAATCTTACTACAACAAACAAATAAAACTTATCCTCTCCAAAATAAAAACAATAGAAAAAAATGAATATAATGAATATTTGCAAAAAAGAAAAGATTTCTTTAACCGCATTGCTCATGAAGCGAATAAAAAACGTGAATCTTATATTACTGCGCAGATCGAAAATGAACTGGATTTCATTTTTTCCAGACTGCCAAAATTACATCTCGAGAAACAAGATTTACTAAACAAAGCACTCAAAATGAAAAAATTTCCTTTGCTCTCTTCCTTGCGTGATGAAGAATGTTTTCAGCTTGCCAAAGTAGTAACTATCACAGATTTTCCAAAGGATTATTGTATTTTCAAGGAAGATGATCTTACCGAAGATATTTATTTAGTTGATAGAGGAGAAGTCAGGATAAGCAAACAAACTCCTTATGGTGAACAAATTCTCTCCACCATAAATGATAATGATTATTTTGGTGAAATGGATTTTATCGATAATATGAAATGCTCCGCTGATGCTTTTGCAAATTCTGATTGTTGTTTATATTGCATTTCAAAAATTGGATTAGAAGAACTTTTTATCGCGGACAAACATATTGCAATTCAATTTTACTGGCATTTCTGGAGAACGTTATCTCAAAGAATAAGGGAAGCAAATGAACTGCTTAAAACATTCTTTATTGAAAGTAAGAACTCACCTTCCACGCGACAACTCGTTACTTCTAATGCTGAACCAATAGCTGTCGATCTCGATAGAAAAATCAGCATTTTAAAGGAAAAAGGTCTTTCATCATCTGAATTAAGGTTGCTCGCAACATTCAGCAAAGAAGAGAAATTTTATATGGATCAGGTAATCTTCAGAGAAGGTGATTTTGGAGAAAAATTATTTATTATTATTGATGGTGAAGTAAGAATTAGCAAATATATTCCTGGAGTAGGTGAAGAAGCACTTGCCATCCTGGGTCGCGGTGAATTTTTTGGTGAAATGGCATTAGTAGATAATTCACCCCGTTCAGCAGATGCAATAGCTCAAACAAGCTCAGTTACCGTTCTTGCTATTGAACGAGAAGTGCTTCACCAAATATTATCACGCGATGCAGAAAGTTCTTTTCAATTCCTCTATATTCTCTGTAAAATTCTCTCAAATCGCTTAAGAGAAATTAATCTCAAAATCTATCAATGGCGAATGATGGCAGGAAATTTTACCTAAATAAGTATCCCGGGAGTTTCCATAAAAAAATTGATAATAGAGGTGTTATCATGAATGATATGACCGTACTTGAAGTAGGCAATGTAAGTAAAACATTTCGTCTTGGCATACTGAGAAAAAAAATTGAAGCAGTCAAAGATGTTTCTCTTAAAGTGCTTCAAAATGAAATATACGGTTTCATTGGTCCAAACGGAGCAGGAAAAACAACTACGATTAAACTTATTATTGGATTAATCTGGCAGGATAGCGGAGATATAAAATTATTTGATATGAAAAATACTGATCTTGAAGCGAAAAAAAGAATAGGTTTTTTACCTGAAAATCCATATTTTTATGATTACTTATCCCTCTATGAATTTTTAGATTTAGCAGCTCAGCTTTATGATATTCCTGCTCATGAAAGAAAAGAACGGATTGCTTATCTTTTAGATAAATTACATATTTCTCATTGGGAACACTATTCTTTACGAAAACTTTCGCGCGGCACATTGCAAAGAACTGGATTAGCACAGGCATTAATCAATAAGCCGGATTTATTAATTCTGGATGAACCCATGGCAAATCTTGATCCTATGGGCAGAAGAGATGTACGCGATTTAATGATTGAATTAAAAGAACAGGGCACTTCAATTTTTTTTAGTTCCCATATCCTGAGCGATGCTGAAATGTTATGCGACCGGGTAGGTATAATTTTTGAAGGAAAAATGATCAGTGAAGGAAAACTTTCAGATTTATTAAAAGAAACAATTGAACGTTTCGAAGTAATTGTAAAAGGTATTTCCGGCTCAAATATCAGTAATTCTTTAGCATCCGTTGTAACCGAACAGGAAGATAGTCTGTTGCTTTATGTTAATAATGAAGATGCACTGGATAAACTTCAGCAATTTGTTGCACAGCAGAAAGGCAGAGTGATGTCGATAGTACCAACCAAAAGTACCCTGGAAGATTATTTCATTGGAAAAGTAAAAGAACAGAAAGGAGGTAAATAATGAATAAAATCCTCGTCATTGCAAGTCTAACGGTTCGGGAAGCTATTCGGGATCGTATTTTGTATCTGCTTCTCTTTTTTGCAATTGCCCTCATTACTACCTCACTTGCAATTAGCAAGCTTTATATTGGTGATGAAATGAAAATTATAAAAGACTTCGGTTTATCTTCGATTTCATTTTTCGGTGTTTTAATTGCGATTTTTATCGGTATCGGTTTACTCTATAAAGAAATTGACAAAAAAACTGTTTACATAATGATTGCAAAGCCTCTTGAACGCTACCATTTTATTATTGGGAAATACCTCGGTTTACTTTTTACATTATTTACTATCTGGCTCATAATGAGTATTGTTTTTTCTCTTTTTGTCTTGTTTAAAGGTGGATGGGAAAATAAATTATTATGGGCTCTCCTTGCCATTTACCTTGAATATATTATTATAACAGGCGTTGCAATTCTGTTCTCTACTTTCACCACTCCTATTTTGAGTTCAATATTCTCGTTAGGCATATTTTTCGTCGGTCACTTTATCGAAGGCTTCAAAATGCTTGCAAAGAAATTTGAAGACGCACCTATCATTCAATCCGTTATTATGTTTTTTTTCTATTTTTTCCCAAACCTGGAACGGTTTAATCTCAGAGGAGCGGTAGTCCATGGAGACTTTATTAATCCCTCACAAGTTCTTATATTGATTCTATATGCATGCACCTACTCTATCTGTCTGCTACTTGTTGGAATTGCCATTTTTCAAAGGAGAAACTTTATATGAAAGCTAAAGGTAAATCCATTTTTTTCTACATTATCCTGGCAATCATACTCTTGATAGTGGTAACTAAATTATCATCCTATATAGAAAATAAATATCCTGTTGATAAAACTGCCGTTGCAAGAATACTTTACCTCCCCACGGGAAATTACATGAAATTACTCAGCTTTGGATATCCTGAATTTATGGCAGACCTTCTATTTATATGGTCAATTCAGTTCATTGGAGATGGAGCTGTCGTAGACCGTTATGATTATCTCAATAATATTTATGACACCATTACTGATCTCAATCCAAAACTTATCGATGCCTACCGTATAGGTGCTCTTATTGCATATTATGAAATGGGAGATATGAAAGTTGTGACCAAGATTTTAGACAAGGGAGTAAGAAATAATCCTATGAATTGGCAAATGGCAGTAGATGGTGGATTTTATTGCTCAGAGCAAAAAGATCATGAAAAATCAAAAGAATATTTTCTGCAAGCTGCTCATATTCCTGATTCTCCAACATGGACATGGAGATGGGTTGCTGCTGAAAATTACCGCCTTGGTGATAAAAAAGAAGCCTTGAATTTCTGGAAAACTGCCCTTGAAACCGCTGTCACTCCTACGGAAAAAAGAATATGTGAAGGTCATATCCATGATTTGATTATCGAAATAGCAATGGAAAAAGTTGAAGATGCAGTTGCAATCTTCTCCTCTTTTTATTACCGGTATCCTAATTCCCTATCCGAACTTGTTGCTAAAGGATTCCTTCCTCACATTCCCGTAGATCCTAACGGAAAAGTATTTCTTTATGATAATGCTACCGGAAAAGTATCTCCTCAAACACCATTCAGCATGTATCGCCATATTAAATAAAAGTTAAAAATTATATCCTCCCGTAATTACCATATCTTTTCTTGTCGATGACATCATAAATCCTACATCTATGAACACTGCTTGCTTAAGATTAATTCCTGAACCAAACGACATACCTATTTTTGCATCATTTTCTGGATACATTGCCTTTAATATTTCATCAAGCACACTATTTCCCGAACTGCCTGTATAATGAATGCCCTTAAATGGTAGGTACTGCATACCGCCTCTCAAAAACAGAACATTTGTTTTACCGATGGTAAGTGGAAATTCTACGCCTAAATGAAGTTCTTTACTATTTTTCGCAGTAAAAGCATTCCCGTCAACCGTAATATCGAGTATTTTCATCCCATCCTTTAGAATATCGCTGTAATATATTAGTGAATAATCAAAAGCAAGCATAAGTCGTTTGAAATCCAGGGCAGCACCTAACTTTAAGCTACGTGGCGTATTGAATTGATATTCGAGTGTTTCAGCCTTGATGGTATTCTGTGATTCGAAATAGGATCTTGTTTCAATAATACTATAAGACAGTCCTAAATGATAAGCTGCACCTATTCTAAAATCTCCACGCGGCTGAAGCAAAACACCAAAAGACCATGCACTATCATCATCATTTATATCAATAGAAGAATTTACTGTATCATATCCCGTTTCCACAAATAGTGCATCCCTGTATGAATTTGCCTGCAATTTAAGATCACCCCTTCTGAATCCAATACCAATTGCTAAATCACCAGTCAATAACAAAGCAACATTAAATCCTCTTGTGGTCAAATCTATATTTCTCTGAGTATTTAAACCGGGCGCATTAAATTCAAGGGGAAGCTGTCTGCCAAGACTATAAAATGTTTCCTCCATTTTGAACATCTTTTCCTGAAAAAAACTGAATGATATTGAACCGTAATTCAATGCCATTCCAAAGAAAGCTGGGGTTGTAGAAGAAAATGAAAATTCATCATCATATACAGTCCTATTATAGGTATTGTATGATATATCTACTTCAGCAATGTTTTTCGGTATATTAATTAAATTGCCTGGATTACTTCTTGAACTTGCAACATCATACCCAAGCGCATTCGCAGTACATCCCATGGCTACCGAACGTCCTCCATAGTACATATCGTTTATAGTAAAAAATTGAAATATGCTTGCATCGGTTTGTGAAAAGACTAAACTACTGCCGACGCATAGAATAAATAAACAACTCAAGAGTAATATTTTCCACTTCCTCTCAAAACCTATATCCGTAAATTTCATATACTTCTCCTTTTTGCAAGCTTGCCGAAGGCAAGCAAAGCAATCCCGAACGGACTGTCATTATGAGTCCTGCGCCAGCGGGACGTAATAATCCATAATGGACTGTGCTTCTTTATCCCATCAGGAATTGCTACGTTTACCTCCGGCAAACTCACAATGACATATCCTTTCTAATATTAAATACTTAAAGCGCATTCAGACCATCCTGTACTATTGCTTGAAATGCATCCTTAGGATTTGTCGCTTGAATTATCGGTCTCCCTACTACTATATAATCAGCACCGTTTTTAAAAGCTATCGAAGGTGATGCTGCGCGTTTCTGATCATCGAGTTTTCCTTCAGGTAAACGAATTCCTGGCACTACCGTCTTAAAATCTTTGCCATATATTTTTTTGATTGCTGCTACTTCCATCGGCGAACATACCACTCCAGCTAAACCAGCATTTTTAGCAACATGACATAAACTGAGAACCCTCGCTCTCGTCTGCTCATCCCCTTCTACACTCGTCAGCACGGTTACCCCAATCAAAAGCGGCAACTTATAATTTCCCTTTACGCAATATTCCGCTACCCTCATCTGTACTTCTCTTAATGATTCTTCTCCCGCTAAACAATGATAATTTATAATATCTACTCCCGCCTCCACTCCAGCAATCGAAGCAAGCGCCATCGAATTCGGTATATCAAAAAATTTTAAATCAAAAAATATTTTCTTCCCTCGCTTTTTCATCTCTTTTATAAATGCAGGTCCAACTTTCGTAAACAACACAATCCCTATCTTATAAAAAACAGCCTCATCTCCTAGTTGCTCGACAAGCAATCGCGCTTTTTCTTCTGAATCAGTATCCAATGCTATTATTATTTTATCATGAATCATTTTTTTCCTCCTACAATAGTGTAATCATCAACTATCTGTCCTCTATCCAAACAAATAATTCTTCCTCCTATCAACCGGATTAATTCTTTATCGTGAGTGGCAATCACTGCCGTTGTGCCCTGCCGGTTAATAGATTTGAATATCTCCATAATCTCAAGCGATAAATCAGGATCCAGGTTTCCTGTGGGCTCATCAGCAAGTAAAATGGCTGGTTTATTTATCAGTGCCCTCGCAATTGCCACGCGTTGCTGTTCTCCTCCCGATAACATCGGTGGAAAAGATTTTAATTTATGCTGTAATCCAACCTTTCTTAATATCTCAAATACATGCAATCTCTGCTCCCGGAATGATGTTCCCAATATCTGCAATACTATGGCAACATTTTCATAAATCGTCTTACGATTCAATAATTTAAAATCCTGAAATACAAATCCGATATTTCTCCTGAAATCAGGTATCTGCGCCATTGGCAATTTACTTAAATTCCGCCCCAACACTAATATCTGACCCTTGGTGGGTAATTCCTGCCTGAGTATTAATTTCAGAAAAGTTGATTTGCCGGCGCCCGATGGCCCCGTCACAAAACAAAAATCCCCCTTCTCTATTGATAACGTAGCATTATCAATAGCTAAATTGTTTCCTTCGTATACCTTCGCAACATTAAAAAATTTTATCATCTCCATGCGTTAATTCATCCACTGCTCTTTGATATTCATCATCTTTAGGAGCAACACCATGATACTCTGCTTTATTCTCCATAAAACTTACCCCTTTTCCTTTTACTGTCCTTGCTATTATCATCACAGGTTTGCTTTTTACCCTATCAGCAAGATCCAATGCCTCGGTAATAGCATAAAAATCATGCCCATCTATATACATTACTTCCCATCCAAATGCAATCCATTTATCAGTAATAGGTTCTATATTCTTTACTTCCCTTACCGCTCCATCTATTTGTAAACCGTTATAATCCAATATGGCACATAAATTATCAAGTTTATAGTGTGCTGCTGACATTGCTGCTTCCCATACCTGCCCCTCCTGGCATTCACCATCTCCAAGAATCACGTATATCTTATATCCTTTCTTATCAAGCTTGGCTGCCATTGCCATTCCATTCCCAATTGATAAACCCTGCCCTAATGAACCAGTTGATGCTTCAAGTCCGGGAGTCTTTAACATGTCCGGATGCCCCTGCAGTTTTCCTTCTACTGTCCTCAGTTTCCATAATTCATCCTTCGAAATAACGCTTAAATCCGCCAACACCGCATAGAGCGCTGGACAGGCATGTCCCTTGGAAAGAATGACCCGATCCCTCTCCTCCCAATGAATATCTGCAGAATTATATTTCATCTTATAATAGTATAATCCTACTAATATATCTATTACTGATAAGGAACCTCCTGTATGTCCTGAACGTGCTATGTGTAACATCTTTAATATATCCAAACGTAATTCTAACGCTTTTTTCTTTAAATGTTGATATCGTTCTTCTGTTAACATTCTTTACCTTCCTCGTTGAACATTTAATAGGGTAATTTGAATTTCCCGCTGCTTATTGCAGCAATTATAGCAATAGAAGCTATTATCGCTAATCCAAAGCATAATACCAGTGGAAATAATACTGCAAATACTGCCTTGCCCGTGGTCGTTTTATGTATTTCCCGTAAACCTACTATATAAAGAACCGCAGACCATATCACCGCTATTAAACCACCGCATAATGGCACAGCCTGAAATATCATTGGACTCTGCGAATAACACACTGCTTTAAATGTAGCTTCAAAACCTTCTTTTGCACCTCCGACTATTAACAATAATAAATGAAATATCGCAGTAATTATAAAAAATCCTATAGTAATAAAAATTGGCGACAACACTATCATGAGAATAAGAAATCCACCCCTGAACATATGTTCAAATTGACTTGCCTCAGCACCAGGGATTCGAAAAGAACCAAAACTGAATACAAAATTCCAAAAGTAACCAAACAAACCAGCAATAAATGATATTAAAATACCATAAAAGAATGCATTCCACATATTGCCTCTGGGCGGAACAGTCTTAAAAAAACGTGCCGGATTAATTGTAGATTCCTTCCAGGTTTTTAAAAGCGCATCCACAAAACCATACTTGCCTCTATCTTCCCATGCACAAATTTTCGCAACCTGTACCTGTTCAATTCTCGCTCCACAATGAGGACAAAATTCTATACCTTCTACCTGTTCAAAATCATGTCCGCAACTTGTACATTTCATGGTTTCCTCCTATATTTATTTATTTTCCATCAGTCTCATAATATCGCATGCCGCATTTTTTTTCAACCACATGAAGAGTAAATTCTTCCGATTGACTGTCAGAAGATGTTTTTAAGAAATGCCACTGGCTGAGTATTGCAGGTAATTGCGCAAAGCACAAAGGCAGATATCAATTATTAAACCGCCACTTTTTGTATCTTCAATTTTGCTGCTTCAATCTCAGGAATTGATTCATGATCACGAATTTTTAATTTTAGCCACTCTTCCAAAACTTCCATTATCTCTTCTTCAAGGATGCCTTCCTGTTGACTGCCTTCATACAATATCTCTGCATCCGCATCCTCTTTCTTACGACTGACCTTGACATTGACTACCTCATATTCTCCGCAGACACTTGCCCAACTGATATTGCCTTTGCCATGCTTGAACGCTCACATTATTATTGCGCCATCCTCTAACTCCTGCGTTATCCCTGTCTGTACTCGTTTCACCGAACCATCTGAATCAAGCACATTCTCTGTTGCGCTGTCATGTGTTCCTTTATCTTGTTGCAACGGCGCTGGGATGCAAAATGCCGCTACCTCTACCACATTCGATAACGGTATCTCTCCACAATTAGACATCACCTCTATTGCATAATATATCCAACCTGTTATGCTGCAGGCAAATTCTACCAGAAACTCCTCCGCTAACTCCTCATATTCCACGTACTCTTCCCATTGCCCCTGTGTGTAGCCATAATGCAACCGGTACCCTGTTATCTGACTCTCACTCATATAATCAATATGCGCCATCTTGTATCCCACAATTACACATACCGGCGGTATTTTGGCATCGTCGCATACCATCTCGAATCCTCGATTCTCCAGCTTTGATGGCACACCACAGTAATTGCTCGACACCGCTACCTGAAAAGCCGCATCCTTCATTACATTTATCACCGAGGCGCTTGCCACGATATCTCCCGGCTGACCTTCCCGCTGTTCTATCTCAAATCCTGCTTCATAAAGAGGCGGTACCGTATCATCTTCTAATTCAATCACCCTCGTGCCATGCGGCGCTATCGCATATTGCTTGACTCTGCTTGTCCCGGCGTACTCTCTTACTATCTCAAAAGACCTGCCTGTCGAAGCGTTATTATGCACATATACACGTGTCCTCAAATCTACATATTGCGTTTGTTCATCAATCCAGAATGAACCGTGCAATTGTTTGGAGCGTGCATAGGCAGGATCCTTTATTCCGATATCCTCGGCATATTGCTTATTGAAATGCTCAATTGCGCTGTGTCCTACGACTGAATAAGCCGTTGCGGGAATCAGCTCGATGCTCCCTTCAGTTATTACCACTGGATTGCCCATTACCTCTGCTACACTTATCTGCCTCCATTCATAACCGGCAAGCGTCACTTCTTCACTTATCGTCGGCGTTCCTCCTGCCTTGGAATAATAATTCATCACTATCGTTACCGCATCCGCTTTCGTATTCTGCAACCATACCTTCGTGTCATCATGCGCTGATACTATGAAATACGGCACCGTCAATAATCCACTGCCATACCTCAATGTGTCTTTAAATTCAATATCGTACTGTTTCTGCCCATTTATGTGATTTATAGCTGTCAATGCGCCAGCCCGTCCTATGTATTCAAGCTCGATGCTTCCTTTGTCCGCAGAGATGCCACTTCCTGCTATCAGTTCATTGAGATTCAGTTTTATCGATGCATTGGCTCCCACTACCGGTAATCCTGTGAATTCATAGTCGCCGCTCATCCAGCGCAGCAGCATAGTATAACTGATTTCCTCCGTAGAGTCATCTCTCCTATATCTACATCGGCACGCGTCGACTTGTAATACACATTCAAATAATCATACGGCTTGACCTTATTCCAGGAGATTGTTTTTTCATATGGTGATGCCAATACCATCCGGTGTTCTACATCACCGAAGAGCAAATTAGGATCTCGCGTATCATACATAGCAAAAGATAGATTCAACACGCGACTCCACGTCGTCCATTCTTCCGGCAAACTAAAAGTGAATGTTTTCTCCCCGTCAGGCTCGATTATCTCTCCCGGCTCCAGTTCCACTAAATACTGCTCCAAGCCTTCAGTTAATCCCGAAGAAAAAGCGCTGTTGTCACGCGCGCCGGAAGATACAATCCTGCCCAGTATTACCGATAACTTTGTGTACCCGAACTGCCAGTTTTGCAATGAACAGTAATTCTTGAAGGTAATGCTCACGACACTATCTGTCGTTACTATTTTGCTTATAGAAGCGTTAATAAAGTGCGAGTTAAATTCATTTGTGGCAGTGACAAAACTTTCCGACGGTGAGATAGTTACTAAACCTGCGCCATTTATCAACTTAATGGTGAGGTAATAAGTGCTTCCAGCATCAAGTGTGAAACCTGTAACGACAACATTATCGAATTGCGTGGCATCAAATTCAGTCCAGTTGACCACGTTAGTTTTTCCCGGTCCCGTGCCAATAGCAAAATAAGCTTTTATGCCGGAGACATCATCTTCACCACGCCAATTGAACTGCACGCGGTCGATGTGACTCCAGCAACCTTGCGGTCCATGCATATACTCTAATTCCGGCGCCGTCTTGTCAACTGTTATTACATCAGAACAACGGTAAGAAATAAGCTTCGCTTCATTCATTATCTCGAAGGCAATGCGGTACTGACATGCCTGGCATAGTGTGTCGGACAGCGACTCTACAATTTCATCCGGTGTCACATACATCGGCGGTGATAGTGTCAGATAAGGAACCTTGTCGGGACTTTGGTAACTGCAATCACCGGTTCCCTCAGACAACCAGGCACGACGTGCAGTCAATGTGCTCTCCTCCTCTGAAGCTGTCCATGCATAGGTTATGACATTATCCGATACATATTGAGGCACCTCAAATGTATCTATCCTGGGAGTGGTCTTATCTTCATCTATCGTTGCAATGAGATTGCCATTGAAATATATATAATCCTTGACCTTATCCAATTCGCCTTCTCTTGAGTAATAGTATTCCTGTATTACATTATCAGCCTGGTCATGAACGTAGAGAATGGTACTATCCGGTAATTTTTTGATTACCCGTATCCCATTGCCGTCATAGTCATATACAATAAACACATCATCGCTGCTGGAACCAGTCTTCGGGTATGCATAGCGTTGTTCGCTGTAGATTTGTCCGAAGCGATTATTCGTTACCGGCTCGCCGGAAGCGCACACCTGCCCGTAATAACAATAGGTAGTCAGGGCATCCGGTTCGAGTCCCGAGAGACTGCAGGTTTTGCTGTAAGCTGTGTATAAGCCGCTCTCTGTAAATGTATTAATGACCCATCGTTCAATGTTGTAAGGCTCATATGAGCGATGCATCATTTTTGTCATTTCCTGGCCTTGAATGGTCGCTTGTTGACATTCTAACACCTGCTGACCATAGTAATCATCATATTTATATTCTACGACAACCTGCTTATTAGAATCATCGTTAAATGTAGTAATTTTTCTCTCCAACCTAAGGTTGTTATATTTGCTATTGTCACCTACATAAAAATATTCTTCAGTTCGCATTTTATTCTGATTAGCGTCTTTGTAATCTATCATTTTGACAAGTGAAACTTCAGCCATGCATTTAAAATTATCATTATCAGGATCCATTGCTTCATGATAGAAGAAATATTTTGTATAATTATTTTCTGCATCCTTAATTGTAGTGGTAATGGGATTCGACACCTCGCTTGGCCCAATTGAGGCTTGGCGATCATATTCCCAGATATATTTTTCATTACCATTAGTAACGGTCTTCTTTACTACTTCCCGAGTGTCTTCTTCGTTTATGTCTATATATGGCAGATCCTTTCCTTTTCTGATTCCAATACAGCCTACATATCCATATTCGCCATATTCATATTCAACTTCTCCATCAGTCGGATAGCTTATGTTTGATAATTCCCCGTATTCATTATAATCGTACTGAATTTTCAATCCATTAGGCAATATCACCTGCGTAAGCAGTACTGCATATCTGTCACCCGGCGGAAGCTTATTTGATAAACTCACGGGAAGTTGCTGATTTGGGTTTGTTTGATACGGATCGTCTTTGAATCTCACCAGGTCAGATGAATATGATAGAATCGAGTTCCCTTCCTCAGAATTTCTTTCTGTATCCTTAAAAACATTATATTGATACTCTTCAACACTTGATGCTGAATCCGAAAATAATTCATTACGGCTGACGCTATTAGATAAATTCACTTGTGAATCAGCCGATTCATCATTCGCTGATTCATCTATGAAAGGCGCAAATGCATATTGAGAGCAATAAGGACCTTCACATGGTGGACTTATACAATCACAAAGAGGTTCAGGAGGGTCTGCATTGCGCGAAACACACATGTGCATAATTATCCCTGCCTTCTGCTACAATTTGGAATTTATAATGTCCCGTCTGATAGCCTCCTGGCTCTCCTTTGGCAGTTATAAAGAAAAAATAAGGATATACTACATCAATAGTATTTACAAGGGAATAATTACCATTCAGCGTAGGCGAATAAAATACTTTTACCTGTGCATCCCCGTATGAATTGAACGCTTCTCCTCTAATATGCGGACCCTGGGAATTGCCTATGCACATAGTTCCAATGGGAATAGCATCACTGAGCGGACTTTCATCATCTGCACCATCAGAAAGTGAAAACTGCGGCCAACATGAATGTACTTTCCCACCAGGATCATCGCAACTTCCATCCTTGAAGTTTTCAAGAGTACGGCAGCAGCCAAAGTAATTATCATTTGGATCGCCGTAATCATCATGCTCAAATTGACCTCTGCATGCAACCGGTCTATTCGGACACGCAGGCCACTATGGCGTATTCTGATAAGAACAGGGCATCGTTTTTAAAACTGCATTGCTGCCGTTATTAAAAGATTTAACTTCTACATAATAGATACCTCTACTGAATGTATATTGCTTGCCATTGTAAATCCCGCTACATTGGTTGGAAAAATAAAAATATAAATGCTCATTTATAATTATCATCGACGAAATGGACATAATCCCATTGTACGGAGGTCGGTTCAACATAGTGTGTAAAAGTATATTTTGTTCCGTCGCCAAGCCATAACACCCATTTCTGATTTTGGGGAAGAGCTGCTTTAGTACAATGTACTGCTCTGATATAGCTTGATTCTTTGTTCATGTATCCCCTAAAACAGGCATTTTGCTTTGCCTCCTGCTTTTATTTCTCCTGCTTTTATTTTTTCCTTATTTAATATTTTACTCCTGTGAATTAATGAATGTCAAGTATTTTTTCTATCTTTCTGTAAATATTTCTCATTATTAATGAAAAAACATGTTCTTTCATGAGAATGCAAAGGAT
>MFGW01000205.1:16635-24532 GCA_001780385.1 Candidatus Fischerbacteria bacterium RBG_13_37_8
TTTTATTAATGCTACTACTCATGCATTAAACGTAATCAGAAAGGAGTCAGTGTTTGAAAAAAGTACTCTCAGAAGATAGACCGTGGGGTAATTGGAGAATTATTGAAGAACATGCTCATTATAAAATTAAAGCCATCACGGTTGCTCCTCATCAAAGATTAAGCCTGCAACTGCATCATAAAAGATGTGAACATTGGATAGTCGTTCAAGGTAAAGCCCTGATTACAAAAGATAATAAAGAAATACTTCTGAAAACATACGAACATATTGATATTCCCTCTGAAACACCTCACAGGATTACTAATAATACTGATGAATCCGTTGTAATTATTGAAATCCAATACGGTGTATGCGATGAAAATGATATTATAAGAATAGAGGATGATTATGGCAGATCATAAACTATCGTCTTCATGTTTTGCTTTGATTATGAGCGGTGGAAGAGGAGAACGATTCTGGCCGCTCAGCACCCCAGAAAAACCAAAACCATTTCTCAAATTATTCAACGGTAAAAGTTTGATTCAGCTTACGATAGCACGATTAAAAAAAATATTTCCCGCTGAATCTATTTTTCTGATACTCTCGAAAGAGCATTATGCTATTGCATGCAAACAAATAAAAGATATTCCGAGAAACAATTTCATCGTGGAACCCTGTGGAAGAGATACCGCTCCCTGTGCAACGTATGCTTCTTTTATCATATCTAAATCACATCCGGATCCCGATATCATCGTATTCCCCTCTGATCATTATATCCAGAATGATAATGAATTTTTTCTATGTATACAGTCTGCTTTTTCAATTGCCTCCAGGAAAAAAGCTATCATTACCTTTGGCATCCAGCCTGCTCGACCGGATACTAATTATGGTTATATCGAAATTGGGGAAAAAATAACAACCACCTACGACAAAGATTATTATGAAGTAAAATGTTTTAAAGAAAAACCTGATGCACAACTCGCACTGCATTATCTTGCCAAAGGTAACCATTATTGGAATTCCGGTATCTTTGTATGGAAATACAGTACCCTTAAACACTTCATTCATCTCCATGCACCTGAAATTAATACCGTTCTGAATAGCCTCGAAGATAAATGGGGAAGCAAAAACTATAACAACTTTCTTGAAAAAAAATACCTCGAATTTCCTTCTATCTCAATAGATTATGGAATTATGGAAAAAGCAAAACCCATATTTATGATTCCAGCTACTTTTAAATGGGATGATATCGGTACCTGGTCTTCTTTATTCAGAATATATGAGGGAGATGCTAATCATAATATTACCTTCGGTAAAGCGGATATTCACGATTCTCAAAACTGCATTTTCTTTTGCGAAAAAGCTCGTATCATCGCACTTGGATTGAAAGACCTCATTTTTGTAAAACATAAAAATAATATCCTGGTTTCACACAAAGACCATGTCCAAGAACTAAAAAAATATCTAAAGCATAAAAAAGCAAATCCTAAACAATTAAAATAAGCAGGATAGTTCGCTCTATGGAACTTTTTCATTCACGTCAAAGTTATCTCTATACGCCGCTGGAGGAATTGTCTTTTATATCAATAGATACTGAAACAACAGGACTTTACCCGGATAAAGGCGATAAAATCTGTGAAATTGCAGCAGTATTATTTCATCAAAAAAGGAAGCATTTTGAACCTCTTGGTTTCTTCTGGTACTTGATAAATCCTCTTCGTTCGATTCCAGAAGAAACCAGTCAAATACATGGCATTACTGATGAAATAATAAAATATTCACCATCTTTCACAGACATCATTCCTTCCTTCCTGGAATTTATTAATAACTCCATACTCGCAGCTTATAATTCAGATTTTGATATGTATTTTATAAATAAAGAATTACAAAATAATGGCAGTGAAGCATTGAGTAATCCAACAATTGATGTATTAAAACTGGCACGGGGATTTCTGCAATTATCAAAATATTCCCTGGAAAATGTTGCACTCAATTTAAATATTTCTTTCCCGCAAGGACTTATGAAACATGGAGCTCTTGGCGATGCCATCACTAATGGGAAAGTATTTTGCACTATTATTACCCAGTTGCAAAGTATGGGTTATATTTACCTTATGGATATATTGAAATTATTAGGTGAGAAACGCTTCGAACATCAAGAAATGGTAATAAAAATTACTGATGCAATATTTCGTGAAAAGAAATTAAGAATCAGGTATTTATCTCTTCAGCGAAGCATCTCCGATAGATTAGTACTGCCCAAAAAAATAGAGGAAAGAAACAAGGAATACTTTCTTATAGCATATTGCTATGTAAAAAACGAAGAGAGAACATTTGCACTCAACAGGATTCTTAGCTGGGAAATAATAGGGTAGCTGTTATTCAGATGGTTCTATACTGACAAATCTCCCTCTGGTACCCTTGTTGATAAATTGCACTATACCATCTATCTTGGCAAAAAGAGTAAAATCTCTGCCCATTCCTACATTTGTTCCAGGTTTAATTTTTGTTCCTTTTTGTCGTACAATAATTGTTCCACCCTTCACTCGCTGACCAGCAAAACGTTTTACACCTAAATATTTTGGATTACTATCCCTTCCATTTCTGGAAGAACCTTGTCCTTTTTTATGCGCCATTATTCATCGCCTCCCTTTAGAATAATGTCATTTATCTTGACTCTTGTATAAAGTTGTCTATGTCCAGTTTTTTTTCTAAATGTTTCCCGTCTTTTCTTCTTGAAAATAATAACTTTCTTATTCTTTCCTTGTTCAATAATGGTTCCTATAGCAACAGCTTTCTCTAATTCTTTTCCCGTCAGCATTTTTCCATCATCCGTCTGCAATAGAATAAATTCCTTCAATTCAATTTTTTCACCGGGTCCACCAGTAACTTTTTCAACATCTATATTATTACCGACTGCAATCTTATATTGCTTTCCTCCGTTTTGAATTATCGCAAACAAGGTCAGCCTCCTACTTTTATGAATATTAATGCTATACTATACTTAAAAATGCTCGAAAAGTCAAGAGAGGTTAACAAAGAGGTTAACCTTAACCTCTCATTATAATTTCTTCTCCCATCGGTACAGTGTCCTTACACTAACACCAAGTACTTTCGATGCTTCCTCTTTATTACCATTTACATCCTTTAATACTTTCCTAATATAATATAATTCAAGTTCCTCCAATGTCGGACATTTTTCTAACATTGGCTCAAATAGTAAAATATCTTTTTTTATCCCCCTTAAGCTAAAATCCTGTACCGATATTTTATTTGTTTTTGACAATAATACCGCCCTCTCGATGACATTCTCCAATTCCCTGACATTACCTTTCCATTCATAATTCAATAAAGACCTCATAGCTTCATCTTCAAAGCCATTCACTTCTTTACCATTCTCCAAGCCATATTTCTCTAAAAAATGCTGTGCCAATATTGGCAAATCCTCAAGTCTCTCCCTTAATGGAGGCAAATAGATGGCTATTACATTAATACGATAGTAAAGGTCCTCCCTAAAATTCCCCTTCTCTACTTCATCCTCTAATTTTTTATTTGTTGCTGCTATTATTCTTACTTCTACCTTCCGGTTTTGAATAGAACCAAGCGGTCTGATCTCCTTATCTTCAATTACCCTTAATAATTTAGCCTGAAGATTTAAACTCATATTGCCTATTTCATCTAATAACAAGGTTCCTTTGTCAGCTACCTCAAACAAACCTTTTTTATTCGTTATAGCGCCGGTAAACGCTCCTCTCACATATCCAAATAATTCACTCTCAAGAAGATTATCAGGCAATGCACTGCAGTTGATTGCTATGAAAGGATTTCTTTTCCTATGACTGTTGTAATGTATTGCCCGTGCTACTAATTCCTTACCTGTACCACTATCTCCAAGAACTAAAACATTAATATTAGTCGGTGCTACCAGTTCAATAAGCTTGAACACTTCCTGCATTGCCTTGCTCTTGCCTATTATATTGTTAAAGTGAAATTTTCGCTCCGCTTCTTTGAGAAGAAGTTTATGCTCCTCTCTTAATCTCCTCTCTTCTACTGCCTTATCTATCAATATTTTTAATGAATCAAGCTTGACAGGTTTTGCAAGAAAATAATAGGCACCCCTCTTCATCGCTTCTATTGCCGTATCAAGCGTACCAAATGCAGTAATTATTATAATTGCTATATCCGGATCAATCTCCTTTATCTCTTCCAAAAGTGTAAAACCATCCTTCCCTTCCATAATAAGATCCGAAATTACCACATCATACGTTTCTTTACTCATCAGTTCTATGGCTGAATGCGGATTTGAAATTCCTAAACATGAAAATCCTTCCTTGCTTAAATAATCCACAAGCAGATTTACCATCTCTTTGTCATCATCAATGATCAATAACCTGTATTTTCTATCATTTTTCATAGTTACACCATCTTATTAAAATAAATTTTCTTCAGACTATTTAACTGCTGTAACCTTCTTCTTCTCGCACAAAGGAATAATAATGAAAACCTGCCCATTACGGCTTAACTTATGTATTCAAAGGAAGCTTAACAATAAACCGCGTTCCTTTTTTAAATATGCTTTGAACTTCTATTATTCCTTTATGCTCCTGGACTATTCTGGCTACAATGCTCAGTCCTAAGCCTGTTCCTTCTCCCTTTTCTTTCGTGGTAAAAAAGGGATCAAATATCCTGTTTATGTTCTCCGGCAGTATTCCACAACCATTATCTATTATTTCTATTACTACCATTTTTCTGTCTTCATACTCAACTATATGTATAATTATCTCTATTTTTTTCTTCGTCTTCCGCTTTAAAGCATCTATTGAATTAACAAGCAGATTTATAAATAATTGCTGTAGCATATCAGCATCAGCATCCACTATAATATTTTCCTGCTTGATGTTCACCACTACTCCAATGTCCATTTTATCTAATTTTGGCTTAAGCAAGTCTAATACAAATAATATAGCACTCTTCAGTGATACCTTGGATATTTCTGCAGGATTCTGTCTGGCAACATCAAGTAAATTCGCTACTTTTTTCGTTATCCTCTCAGCCTGCGCAATAATAATATCCAGACTCTTGCATACTTCATCATTTTCAGCAGTAATTTTTTTAATATATTCAGCACGTCCCGAAAGTACATTGATCGGTGTTCCAATTTCATGTGCAAGACTGGATGCTAATTTTCCTATTGTTGCCATTTTTTCGGTAAATACCATCTGCCGCTCCATGTGTTTCTGATAGGTAACATCACGTATTATTGCGGAACTCCCTAACGGCTCCCCATTTTCATCCTTAATAAGCGACCGACTCAAACTTATCGTGATCCTCTTTCCATCTTTGCAAATACGCTCAGTAAGATAATTCGTTATGTATCCCTTTTCCCATAATACATTATTTAAATATTGCACTTCGCCTTTCAATTCTAAATCATCAGGTAATAAAAAATAATATGTCTTTCCCTTCACCTCTTCTTCAGCATAGCCAAACATCATCTCTGCTCCTCTATTCCAAACCATTATCCTGTCCTGCATATCAAGTCCTATTATAGCTTCCGCTGAATTTTTGAGAATAAAACCTAAAAACCTTTCCTGTACCCTTACCTGCTCCTCTAATTTCTGCTCCTCCAATATGCTGGTACATATTCCAATCGTTCCTATTAACTCCCCTCTCTCATTCTTCACTACTGATGCATCCAACATTACTGGAGTTAAGAACCTCCCCTTTGTTCGTAACTTTGTCCGGTACCGATGAACCTTCTCCTCCCTCTTTAATGTATTCATCAACCATTGCGCCTCCGCATTCCCCTTAACATAAAAAAGCTCAGCTCTCTTTCCTAATACTTCCTCTGATTTATAACCAAGCAATTGCTCGGCTCCACGACTATAAAATGTTATTTTGCCACTCATATCCGTGGCTATTATCGCTGGAGTACTACTCTCCACTATCGTTTCTAATACATCTTTCTCTTTTAATTCCATTTTCACAGACAATAGTACACCTTTAGCGACAAAATGTCAATTTTTTGTCAAATCTGCAATCGCTAAAATAGCTTGCTCCCTGCATTACTTTTTCCCTATTGCTGCTCTACTAAAAGATGCGATACGGAAAAAAAACTCCCTATAAATCCTATCAGTACCCCTGTAAGTACTACACTTATCTGCATGTCCGAAGATAAAAAAACTAATAATTGCACTGCACCAGCAGCCTGCGAAGCTATTATATAATGCATCAATATTTTGTAAGCACCATATAATGCCAATAAACTTATTACTCCGGCAGTCATTCCCTGTAACACTCCTTCAAGTATAAAAGGCCCCTTGATATAATAACTGCTTGCCCCAACTAATCTTAATATCTCTATCTCATCCTTCCTTCCATATACTACCAGTCGTATTACATTCGCTATCGTAAATAACGCCGTAAATACTAATACCGCCCCTATTATTATCGCTCCAAATTTTATGATGTTTATAAAAGAAATAAGCTTCTCAAACCACTGCCTGTCATATTGTATCTCCTCTATCCCCTCTGCTTCTACAAATATCTTGATAAAATTCTTTATCGCATTCTCTGAATTGTATTTCTCCTTTAATATAACCCGATAGGAACTCGGTATCGGATTCTCTTTTAAATTTGCTACTATCGACTCAAAATTTGGCATCGCTCTCAAAAAATCATTCAGCGCCTTATCTTTTGCTATATATTCATATGAATGAACATAATCACTTGATTTTAATAACTTTTCTATGTATTGCCGCTGCACAGGTGTTACTGTATCAGCAAGAAATATATTGACACTTATCTCCTGCGTGACCCTCTCTATAAAAACATTAATATTTTCAACAGTCGCAAGAAAAAAAGCTATCACAAATAATGAAAAACTGGTCACCGCAATGGAAAGAAATGTAATGGTTTTGTTGCGCCATATATATATAACAGATTCTCTTACTATAAAATAAATAATATTCAAATAGTGCATCGTAACCTCCCCTATTATAACACCACTGAGAGGGAATAGGGAATAGGGACTGGGGATTAGGGACTGGGGATTAGGGACTGGGGAATAGGGACTGGGATTAGGGACTGGGGACTGGGGACTGGGGACTGGGGACTGGGGACTGGGGATTAACCCGGGGCTTTAGCCCCGGGAATGCAAAGCTACTGCGAACCTTGAACTTTGAACATAAAAGAGGGAATAATTTTGCGATGCTTATGGTTTATGCTATAATGTGCCTTCACATTTTCAGGAGAAGAAAATAATGAAATTAACAATAAAAATTAGCCTATTAATAATATTAGTTGCTTATTTATCAATAACTGCATATGCTGAGGTACCTGAGGTTGAACGTGTTATTGTAATAGGTTTTGATGGAGCTGATTATAGATTATGTGAAAAATGGATGAATGAAGGAAAAATGCCTAATTTCGCTAAATTGCGACAGGAAGGTGTATTCAAACCTATTATGCCAACCAATCCTCCCCAGACACCTGTTTCTTTTGCTTCCTTTGCAACCAGTTATGATCCCGGAAGGACAAAAATTTTTGACTTCCTGAAGCGTGATAAGGGAAGCTATCTGCCTTCTTTTGCAATGATGACGGAAGGAACCGGAAAATTCTATTTTGGTGAAAAAAATCCACTTTACCTAGGTCTCATTGGTGCTGGAATCTTTTTTGTCATTTATCTTATTATGCTCATATTTATTAAAAAAAGGATATTACTTACCGCTATTTTTATTATATTGATCATTATAGGTTTTTGTGGAGGTTATTTCTTTGCTAAAGCATACCTCCCTACTAAAATTCCCGAAGCAGTAAACAACCGCTTAGGTAAAACCTTCTGGAGAGTAGCTGAGGAGCATGGAATAAAAGCAAAAGTATTTCGCGTTCCCACAACCTATCCTGCAGAAGATATGAT
>MFGW01000205.1:24581-26099 GCA_001780385.1 Candidatus Fischerbacteria bacterium RBG_13_37_8
ATTGGTCAACCTTCTGTTTATACTGATGATACCACATTGCTTGAAAAAGAAAATGAATTCAGTGTAAAAATAATGCTAATTAATCCTGATGATAATCCAGTTGAAACTGAAATTCTTGGACCACGGAATAAATTTTTCTATGATCCGCAGAAACCGGATGAAATGGATGAAAAAAACATACCGGAAAGAATCAATGTACCCATGGAAATAAGCACAGATTGGAAAAATGAAAAAGTTACGATAAATGCTCAAAACCAAACTGCTTCGCTAAAACTTAAGGAATGGTCTGACTGGTTTATTATTGATTTTAAAGTAAATGCCATCATCTCCTTAAAAGGTATGACAAGATTTTATTTGACATCACTTCATCCACGCTTTGCACTTTATATGAGCCCGCTCCATTTTCATCCATCGAATCATAGACTTAATTTTTCTTACCCCTCCGATTGGGCAGAAACGTTAGCAACTAAGTTCGGTTTATTCAAAACCATGGGCTGGGCAGTTGACACATGGACAATTACTGCCAATTTAGTAGGCGAAGATCATTTCATTGATGATATGTACTTCACGGCAAATAAATATGAAGAAATGATGAAAGGCTTAATTCAAAAAGGTGACTACCAACTTTATGTGCAGGTATTTTATTTTACTGACAGGGTACAACATATCATGTGGAGACTTATTGATGAGCAACATCCTCTTTACAACAAAGAAAAAGCAGATAAATATGGTGATGCTATTGAAAAAGCCTATATAAAAATGGATCAGATCGTGGGTGAAGCCATGAATCTCATGCCTCCTAAAACGGCATTGATTATCATGTCTGACCATGGTTTTACTTCTTTCCGCAGAGGCATTAATTATAATACCTGGCTCGTTAAAAATGGGTTCATGACCTTGAAAGGACAAAATGAAGTAAAAACACTTGATGATCTGTTCGGCCAGGGAGATTTCTTCCAGAATGTTGATTGGTCTCAGACAAAAGCATATGCACTTGGATTAGGTCCTATTTATATTAATGTTAAAGGAAGAGAGCCGCATGGAATTGTCAAACCTGGTGAAGAATATGAACAAGTTCGAGATGCAATCATTAAAGGATTGGAAGAATATGTAGATCCGGAAACAGGACTTCATCCTGTTTATAAAGTCTACAAAACAGACCAGTTATATCATGATTATGATAAAGATCTTATTCCTGATTTGAGAGCAGCTAATTCAGAAAATTACCGGGTTTCCTGGCAAACTACTCTTGGCGGTGTGCCCCCGGATATCATGGAAGATAATATGAAAAATTGGAGCGCCGATCATTGCACCATTGAACCTACTCTTATCAAGGGAATATTTCTGAGTAATTATAAAATAAAAAAAGACATTCCTCATATAATGGATATTTATCCTTCTGTACTCCAATTACTACACGTTCAATCACCTTCTGACATCGATGGTTCTTCCTTCTATTAATACAAAAAGAATCTACAAACCTAATTGCCGGCACAATTCTGTAAAAGCTGGCAAATT
>MFGW01000205.1:26152-26399 GCA_001780385.1 Candidatus Fischerbacteria bacterium RBG_13_37_8
TAGAATCTTTCTCTCCTTCCCAGTACACTTTCGCTGCCAGGATATGTCCCTCCGCATCCTGAGGAAACTCTCCGACATACATCAAAACTATCTTTTTTGTTTCTTTATACCTGCCCTCCTTCATATAAAGAAATGCTAAATACTTGATTATATCAGGATGTTGTTTGTAGCTTTCCAGGCATTTTTCAAAATGATGTATTGCCTCTGATTTCTTCTCCTGGTATAAAGACAATCGCCCAAGATAATA
>MFGW01000205.1:26459-27938 GCA_001780385.1 Candidatus Fischerbacteria bacterium RBG_13_37_8
CCACTGCTCATCCTGAAAATAAATAAGCCCTAATTTAACATTAAGCGCAAATGTTGCGGGAAGAGTCTCGATACCTTTACGATATGCCGCAATCATTTTTTCTTTCTCGCCCATGCCTGAATATATTTGTGCTAATAAAGAATATCCTTCTTCATTTACAGGAAATAATTGTATTGCTTTTTCAACAAAAGGAATAGCTTCGTTGTAATTTCCCTGGTAATAGTGAATATATCCAAAACCTAAATAAACACTATAATATGACGGGTAAATTGCTAAAGCCTTATTAAAATAATTGCCAGCTTCTTCATAATTACCATTTTTTAAATTCAGTGCGCCAAGATTATAGAGCGCCTTTGCATTACGAGGCATAACTTTCAATACACTTCTGAATAATGTGATATCATCTTTCCAATCCATATTTCGCAACAAACACATTGCTGCCAGGATAGCTGCCAATAAATACAATAAGAGGTTTTTTACTGCAACTATTTTCTTACTACGTTCTATAATTGAGGCAAGTATAATGCCTGCTGCAGCACATAATCCTGGCGAAGGTAAATATAAAAAACGCTCTCCCATAATGGTGCCGCCTGCAAAAATAATATTGCTCACTGGCAACAGACCAACCAGAAAAATAAATAATCCTGCTCCTTCAATATATCGCTTCCTGGTAATAAGAATATATGAAACTGATATTACAATTATCAGAAAAATAACAGCTACTATGAAACGTCCATCAAAAAAACTCTTTATCACCGCTATTGAATCATATGAATAATCAGCACATAAATTGTTCGGATAAATAAAAAGCAAGAAATATTTCCAATACAAATAAAGACCCGTCAGTATTCTTTCTCCAAGATGTGCTTTTGATAAAGGATTATCAATAAAAGAAAATTCAAGTTCAATGGAACGCAATAAAAATCCCATTACATTGAACCGCAGAAAAAAATAGAGTGCAGAAGGTATAACAGTAGCTGCCGTCACCTTCACATAACTCAATCTTTCACTAATCAGACCCTTTGTAACATATCTCCTGTATATAACTATTCCATAATATACAGGTACAAGAATTATTGCATTTTCTTTGCTCAACAGGGCAGCAAGCAGCATCAACGATGCATACAAATACTTATTCCTGCTTCTTCCGGATAATGCAACTGCTCCTCCAATGCCAAAAAGGTATGCCAAAGTTTCTGTAATTCCAACAGCGCTTGCAACTGCTTCAGTGTGAACAGGATGAACGGCAAACAGCAGTGCACTATAAAAGGAGCCTTTTATTGATACACTATTGCGATAAAGCAATATATATAATAGAACAGAATTGAACGCATGAAGCATGATATTGAAAAGATGAAAAGGAACAGGATTGATAGCAAATACTTTCCCAATTAGATACCCTGCCAATAACGGTAAAGGTCTATATAAATGTCCACGAATTACCTCTCCTTCCTTCACCGGTTCAAATGTTACATATAA
>MFGW01000205.1:27962-29066 GCA_001780385.1 Candidatus Fischerbacteria bacterium RBG_13_37_8
AGGATTATTCTCTATGTATGAGTGATCATCATAAGTAAATTCATTCAATACACAATTAGCAAATGCCAATACCGAAAACATACAAATGATAACTATATATTTTGTATGTACTGTTTCTGGTCGTTCAATTTCTGTCACTTCTCTACTCATACGCATTGTTAGAATCTTTCATTATACCCCATCAGTGAATATTTAATAAAGAATCCGCTTCAGAAGCACTCAATTCCCTCGAATAATTAAAGAAAGGTTAATGTTAACCTTTTCCATTTCCTCAACTTCAGCCTCGACCCCGACCTTTCTCCATCCCCTAACTTTCTTAACCTTAACCTTAACCTTTTCCTCATATTATTTGAGTAGATGAATTACAATAAAAAATGCTACAATATCAAAAGAATAATATGAAAACTGAGAGGATCAAAGTCTTACATCTTATCACCATGTTGGAGCTCGGTGGTGCACAACAAAACACGCTCTATACCGTATCTCATCTCAATAAAGAATTATTTGATGCTTACCTTGGTTTCGGACCGGGTGGCATATTGACCAATGAAGCATATCAGCTTCTCCCCGGAAAAACAACTGAACTACCTCACCTGATCAGACCTATTAATCCTCTATGCGACCTACGTGCTTTACTGGAAACCTATTCATTAATAAAAAAAATTACTCCAGATATAGTCCATACACACAGCTCAAAAGCAGGCATAATCGGTCGAACCGCTGCCCTGTTCGATAATGTTCCGGTTATCATTCATTCCGTACATGGTTTCGGGTTCACTCCATACCAGAATTTCTTTAAATATCACCTCCTGAAAAATGTTGAAAAAATTGTTTCAAAATTCACTACTCATTTTATCTGCGTATCGCAGGCTAATTTAAACCAGGGCATATCTATAAATCTCTTTACTTCAAACAAAGCATCATTAATAAGAAGCGGCATTCAACTAAGCTCATTTGCACATGCTGGCAAAGGTACTGTTCGCGAAGAATTCTCTATCACACCCCAACATTCACTCATTACCATGATCGCCTGTTTTAAACCACAAAAAGCACCCCTCGATTTCATCTATGCAGCAGAAAAAGTATACCAATATAATAACAACA
>MFGW01000205.1:29078-29482 GCA_001780385.1 Candidatus Fischerbacteria bacterium RBG_13_37_8
TGGTTGGCGATGGTATAATGAGAAATGCAATTCAAGATGAAATTACAAAAAGAAATTTGCAGGATGCAGTATTTATTGCTGGATGGCGCCGGGATATCCCTGAAATCATCGCTGCAAGTGATATCATTGTGCTCACCTCCCTTTGGGAAGGTCTCCCTAGAACTATTATAGAAGCTATTGCAGCTAAAAAGCCTGTCGTCGCTACAAGCGTTGACGGCACTAAAGATATTATCAAGGACGGAATAACAGGTTTTCTCTCAGAACCTCATGATATCGAAAGATTCTCACAAAAAATTATCACCCTGCTCGAAAATACTACTCTCGCGGAACAATTCGTGCTCAACTCCCAATCACTACTTCCAGAATTTGATATTGATCTCATGGTAAAAAAACAGGAAAACCTC
>MFGW01000205.1:29605-29826 GCA_001780385.1 Candidatus Fischerbacteria bacterium RBG_13_37_8
TCTCGTAAGCCTTCTCCTGTGATTTCTTATTCAACTTGTAACCAATATCAGCCCTCCATAAGCCAAGTGGTGTATCTGCTCGTAATCCAAAACCTATCGATTGTCTTACTTTGGCAGGATTAAAATCATGCAGTTCCTTGAATATATTTCCGCAATCCCAGAAAAAGACACCCCCAACCATTTTATAGATAGGGAAACGCAATTCCTGATTCATAACAAAA
>MFGW01000205.1:30265-32676 GCA_001780385.1 Candidatus Fischerbacteria bacterium RBG_13_37_8
TGCCGAAAAAGATTCTGCTGAATAAATTCCCCTTCCAGCTCAAGCTTCTTTTCGCTATCATACCGTATACCATACGTAGTCTTATATGGTTTTACTTCTTCTATATCGATATATACGGTATGTTTGAAGCTATTTGATTCAGTCTGTCGATTAAAGATTCTTACCCTTCTAAATGCACCAAGTCTGTAAAGATTATCACTGGAGAATGAAAATTGTTCCAAATTTACTTTCTCACCTGTCTTGAAAGTCAATTGCTTTCTTATCAATTTTTCAGAAGTTATTCTATTGCCTTGAATAACGATAGCATCTATTATTGCAGCTTCTCCTTCTTGTACCAGTAGATTTATTGAAGTTTCCATGTTTTCATTAAATTGGTAAGCATACTCAACCCTTGCCGCAGGATATCCATTACGCTGATAATAATTAGTAATGTTGTCAACATCTTGCAAAAGTTTATCTACCAGAAATACCTCTCCTGTTTTGCATGTCATTAATTTTTCTGCTTCATGGTATTCGCTGTCTTCTGTACCTTGAATTATTATGCGAGCTATTCTTGAAAGAGGTCCTTCCTCTATCGAAAGAGTTATCGTTAATTCTTTTTCCGATTGATTATAAGAATAAGACGGCTCACTCACTTTTGCTGTATAATATCCTTTGCGCGCATACTCAAGTAATAAAATATTCCTGTATCTAGCCATATCAAGAAATATTTCTGCTACAAGTTCTTTTCCGGAATGCCCCATTGCTTTCTTTAAATATTTCGGATTAAAAACATTGCTGCCGGCAACTATTATCCATACCTTCTTGTACTTAATTCCTTCATCTAATATATAATTAATACTCGATTCTCCTTCTTTTTCATCAATCTCCCATTTACCGCTCGCTTCAAAATAACCCTTCTTCTTGTAATAATATAAAATAATTTTTTCAGCTTCCTGCAGAAGATAATGTCTTGAATAAGGTTGACTGAACAACGCTTTGATCTGTTCAAATATTTTTTTTTCAGCTTTATTGCCATCTATTGAAAATCGAACCTTTTTTCCTGCATGAATTACAAAAACTACTGATATAGTCTTATTTTCCGGATTAGTAATTTTTGCAGAAGAGATTCTGACTAGCAGGTAACCCTGCATTTGATAAAGTTCTTTGAGTGCTTCTACTGCTCTTTTAATTTTTAAGAATTCATATGTTGAATTAACTTTTAATTTGATTGTTTCCCTGAGTAGAGAATCAGAAAATATAGTATCTCCTTCAAAACTTATCCTTCCTATCTTTTGAACAGTGCTATCTGCATCTCCCTGGTTTTCTATATCTTCCGGGCTCTTCAAGCCAAATAACCACGATTGCCGTAATGAAGAATTATAAGAACTATCATCACGACGCAATGCACGAATGAACAAATTTTTAAACAGCGAATAATCCGCTATCCAGGTTTGATTACTGCTATTTGATAATGAAAGCGAATAGGTAATGAATAAATCCTTTGTTACCGCTTTACCAAACGTAAAACGTGCCGTAGGATTTACCTCATTAGAAACCATGAGAGGCTCTATTTTTAATTTTTCGAGGTGGAAGGTTTTACCGAGGGCTGTTGCCGCCTGGCCTGTATATTTTCCTGTAAACACCGTAAAAAGATTTCCAGCCATTTCATTGGGGCTTGCACCAGCCAGCATTCTTACTAAATCCCGTTCTGGCAGAGAAGGCTGTGACCATAAACTTACCTGCAAAGTATCTGGTTTCCCCTTTACATCAAAATGCACCATGTAGGTTTGCTTCCAGTTATAGGTTGTTACTTCTTCCTCTCTCTGCAAAGAAATATCAATATGTGGCTGCCAGTAATATGTTCCCGGATACGTAATCTCTCCCTTCTTCACCGTGAATTCTTTTTGTGCATAGGTAACCGTTCCACCTTCATACACTCGCAAATTGCCAGAAAATAATGGATTTGCAAGCGAGCCAAGAATTCGTATATTACCGGTTGCCTCAACATTTGCAATATTGCTGGTAAAATGTACATATTCAGGTAATGAACAATTTATATCAAGAGAAATAGAACGGGCTAACTGGGCAGGTTTTTCTGAAATTACTTCTTTTGAAAAATAGCTCGTAAGAGCTTCAGTCTCAGGATAGATATCTTTCTTAAACGTAGCATCGAGTACATCAACCTTGCCCGCAACTTTTATCAATGGATATGTTCCTCGCACATTCAGCAATACATCGGCAAATGCCTGCAGTCCTTCAGGATAAAGTATATTAGCATTTTTTACTCCTGCATCTATATTTATTTCAGGTTCCTTTATTGTTTTTAAAGAAACATTACCATTGCAGCTTAGCTCACCTCCATTAAGTTCACCCGTGCATGTTTCAATGGTAATCGTGTCCTGATTTATTTGCGTTAAAACATTTACATT
>MFGW01000205.1:32684-37286 GCA_001780385.1 Candidatus Fischerbacteria bacterium RBG_13_37_8
AAAGTGAATATTCCTTCCAATCAAGATAAACCAGCTTTAACTCAGCATTACCAGTCACTATCGGACTCGCAAATTCTCCTGTGGCAGTTATATCAACATCAAGATTCCCTTCGGTGCTTATTCCTTTTAAAAATGGAGCAATTGCAGAAAGTGAAATACTGCCTTTGGCAAACAAATTCATCATCTGCTTCCCGGTAAGAGCAAGTTTGCCTCCCACTGAAAAACTGCTATCCAGCCCTTTAAACTGCGCATTCTCGACAATTACTTCTCCGGAAGAAATTCGTGCTTTTAAGGGCTGTTCATTCTTTAGTGTGTAATTTTCTGCTATCATTGTCAGGTCTGTGACAGTTCCTTCTGCTGAGAGAGCTTCAACTTCAAATCCCACGCCGCTCATGTGCATTTCTCCAGTAGTGGTTATATTCACTTCCGGCGGCATCATATTCACTATTTTCCCCACTTCTAAATTATTCCAGCCTACTGCATAATCTGCTGACACCCTGTTTTTCTTCTTCATAATAATAGCATACAGGTCACTTTGAAGCATTGTTCCTTTGAGATAATATGTTCCTTTATCACGTGTCCCTTTTATCTCGGTATTTATCTGTTCATCTTTGAACGAGACCTGCGCTTCTATATCACCAAAGTTCATCACCTTCGCTTTTTGAATCTGTAAAGATGCAAGATTGCTCAAAATTATTCCTTCAATGCGCGGTTTCATTGCCTTGCTTGAAACCATAATATCAAATGCAGTTTTTCCCCCACTCATTATTTCTTCCGTAAAATCTTTAAATGAAGAATGATCGATTTCACCTTTTAATGATAAAACTGACTCGTGCTCGCTTTCTAATGCTATAGCACCATTCATTTCAACAAAAGAATTCCCGCTCTCGAAACGAGCATCTTTTATAGAAAATTGCTTTTTGCGATAAAGCACCTTAAAGGGCTTAGCAATTTTCACCTGAACAGTTTTGAAATCTGCTTCAAGAACATCGGTTTCAATTATCAATGAATATGAATCAGCATCTAAAAGATTTCCTTCAAATTGAGCAGAAGCCGTTATATTAATCAGCATATCAGCTAAAGCCGGAAATAATTTCTGGAGTACATTAAACAAATCACTCCTGATTATTGCTGCATGCCCAGTTATCCTGTAAGGAGACATAAGTTGCAAAGTGCCATCAGAGGTCATATCTTTGGAAGTAATCACATACTTCATGATAGAATCGCGCGCCGTAGCCTGTACTTCAATGTTTTCTATAAGCCTGCTCATAACATGACTGTTTTTTAAATTAATATGTGCAGTTCCATCGAGTTTATTTCCCTTTCCTCTCTGCAGTTTTATATCACCATCTAAAAATTCAATAGAACCATCATATATTACAGCATTTCGTGATGCAAGTTGTGCAGTCAAAAAAAATACATTAGAATTTCCTTTAAAAGTATAATTAGCATCAAAAGCTGCTTTCACGGGAGCCGAGGATTCAAGAAAATTAGCAAATAAAGAACTCTGAATGCTTTTTGCTTCACCGCTCATTTCTATCTCAGGTATTCCTGACCAGAATGGTTCCCCCAGCTTTATCTCACCTGTGCTTGTTACCGTACCTTTATCATTAGCTGATAATTCCCCTTCTTTTACATAAACACTATTATTCTTAATATCTGCTATTATTCTTGCTGAAAATGGCGGATAATCATCAATCGATACGGCAAATCCTCCCGTGAACTCTCCTTGTGTTATTCTTTGCATAGTGCCTGTATATCTTATTTCCCCTTCACCTTGCAGATCTTTAACCTCGCTCAACAATCTTAGGAAATCTTTCTTTTTTGAAATGTCCAGATTCCTGGTCAAAAATTCCTTGAAACGTATATAATCAGTTATGTTGATATGAGCATGACCTTCAACTGCGGAATTAATAAACACCGATTCATCCAATGTGAAATGTGTATCAGCAAATTCTAACTTCATGCCGGGTATGCGAAAATATGTATCTTTCAGCAAAAGATTTCTATTATCCCATTCACCAGTAATATTCGCCGCAATTGTTTCATTGTTGAATGAGGTAAAAGTAATATTGAATAATGAATTACTCTCAAGCAAATCATTTCTTGCTCCTTTAAAGGAAAAAGTGCCGTTGGAAGACAATTGATCACGGAATGAAATTCCAAATGAATTAAGAACATCCGTTATTCTGAAATCAACGCACTGTGCAGAAAATGAAATTGTTCCCGAGTCAATACCGTACATGCCAGAAATATTAAGAGTACCACCCTGATGAGTCATTTTAACTGTATCAAATACTAATTCTGGATAACGTATCTTCATAGTTCCTGTAACACCAATATCCTTTATTTTCCGGTACCCAGTTTGCTCTATTGCAAATGAATTGCTTCCCTCTATGCTGTCTTTCACATAACTTATATCAGATTTTGTATTCATTATGCCGCTTATCGAATCATCTGCAACAAAATCCTTGAGCACTGAAAGATTAATCCTGGATGTCTCTTTCAGTTTGAGTCTTAATTCCGGTGAATAGAGAAGTTCTCCTTCTAATTTCATGCGTACGTCCTCACCGGACAGAATAAAATCCTTGATTAATACTGCAGAAGAAGTAATACCAAGGCTTGCCATAACTGATACTTCCGGCAACATCTTACCGTTACTGCCAGCCCTTACTTTTTTAATCGTTAGTGAGCTGCTATGCAAAAAATTATCAGCCTGATACAACGCAAATTGAAGCTCTTCACATTTTACATCAAGTGGTATTGTACGTTCCGATATTGTAAAACTGCCACTTTTAATAGTTAGCGTTTTCAGGATGAATTGCAGTGGTTCCTGGCTTGTGCCTGATGTTTTGCTTGCTGGAATATGCCACCCTTCAGAGGTATGTGTGAGATAAAATTGTGGTTTAGTAAGCGTAATTTCTTTAAAGGATGTGATATTTCCGAAATAAATTGAATAAAAGGGATGAATATATATATTTTCCGCGGTAAAAATAGTACTTCCTTTATAGACGACCTCAATACCTTTCAACTCGAAAATGGGCTTTAGCAAATTATAATCAAGCATATCAATATGAACAGTCAGGGAATAATTTTGTTCAAGATAAGCACAGAGCTTTTCTTTCATGTAGCTCTGAAAAGAATTTACATGAACAATGATCAGCGCTATAATAAGAAGAACAATAATGCATGGAATAATAATTTTTATTGCTTTTTTCATAATTACACTAATTATAGTGAATATAAGGAATAATTCAACATGAAGAATGGTTATAATGATACAAGCATGGATTTTCAGGAAACGACCTTTAAATATATGAAGGATTTACATTCAGTAGCAATGCGATTAACGAAGAATGCCGATGAGGCGGAAGATCTTATCCAGGACACGTACCTGAAAGCATTCCGCTTCTTTCACAAATTTAAGAAAGGAACCAACTTGAGAGCATGGTTATTTAAAATTATGATGCGATTATTTTACACCCGGTACCGTCAAAAGAAACTCGAGCTGATACGGACAGAACCTATACCAGATGAAGAAATTATTTCATTGGAGGCAGATCCTGAAAATGCTTACCTGGAGAAATTCGTGGATAAAGAAATTGTTAATGCGATAGACAGATTACCTCAGCAATTTCGAACTGTCCTTTTGCTTGCAGATGTTGAAGAACTGTCGTACAACGAAATCAGTGAAATACTCAAGGTACCACCGGGTACAATCATGTCGCGTCTTCACAGGGCTCGCAAGAAACTGGCAAACGAACTGAGAAGCTATGCGCTCGAAAACGGTTTGCTTTCTGCAACACAAACTTAATTATGAGAGGATCTATAATGAAATGCAATAAAGTTCAATACTTTATTCCATCATTCATCAACGGTACACTCGACGAAGAAAAAAAGAACGTAATACGTGAACATCTTCTCGTTTGTTCAGGGTGCAAGAAATACGCGGAAGCATTACAGCGCCAGAAAACAGTTATTCAACAGGCAGTAAAGAATACACCGTTTTCTGAATCGATTCCTGAAGCCATAAAAGCGGCTCTTTCAGCAGACCAGAAGAAACCGTTCATATTTACTCTGAAACGTTTTTCTACCGCTCTCTACCATAATTCTAAGGTTGCTATAGCATCAGCTGCAATCATTTTATTAACTATCACCACTGTTGTCGTATTTTTTATGATGGAAAAGCAAACACAGGGAAAGTTGGTGAATTTATCAGGACAAATAGTTTGTGTAGGATGCGAATTGAAAAAAAAGCATAATGCACCGTGTGATTGTGGTAAAAGCGGCCATCTTTACGCAATAAAGACTAAGGAAGGAGAATATCTTTCATTTGGTTGTGCGAAGAACATAGAAGATATGCACAATGCTGAAATGAAAGGGTGCATCATAGATGCGGTTGGTTATTTATATCCCGATGAGCACTATGTGCATATCATAGCAGTGAATTCCATCAAAAAGCCTTAGAGGGAATAGGGAATTCATTGATAAAAAAAAGGGGCTTGAGAAACTCAAGCCCCCAATTGATTTTCGTTAATAAATTAGCAAGGACCTAGATTCTGAGTAACTGAGCATTGTGGTGAACCAACTGGGATTTCTGTT
>MFGW01000205.1:37318-37609 GCA_001780385.1 Candidatus Fischerbacteria bacterium RBG_13_37_8
AGTAGCTGTTCTTGAAACAACAAGATAATAATAACTCAATGTGTCAGCAGCGCCGATGTAAGGGCTTGTGATGTTGCAATTCCATGATCCGTGGTTGTAAGCGCTAATTGGTAATGTGCCTCTGTAGATTTCGTAAGCAGTAGGTGCACATGTTCCACCTGGAGGAGTCCAGGTAAATTGCAGGTTAGCACCTGATTTTGCTACATACAAATTATTCATAACCGCGCCTGGGAGAGCACCACCGCCGCCTGTAGTAGCACTTAAGCAAACTGTGTTATCTTCTGAGCAAGC
>MFGW01000205.1:37666-38533 GCA_001780385.1 Candidatus Fischerbacteria bacterium RBG_13_37_8
GTCAGGGTAGGTTGTCCCTGTTTGACCAGTAGCAATTCTGTTTGCTAATGATGGAGTGAACGGGCATGCACCCTGGACTCTGTAAATGTCATAAGTTGGAGCAACAGGACATTCATCGACCGTAGCCGCATTCCAACCAAGATTAATCGTCGTACCAGCTGGTGTAGCGTTCTGAACACCTGCAAATGCAGGAAGCAGATCGAGGTAAGCAGCATTCGTTCTCAGTTTACCCCAACCCCATTCAGTATCAAAACCACCAGCACCAGCATCTAATGCATTGCTATTGAGAAGACCTCTCACCTGACCTAATGTTAATTGTGGGCAGCACTGGAAGAGCAAAGCTGCAGAACCAGCGACATGCGGAGCTGACATTGAAGTACCGGACATTAACTGGTAGTTAGGATAACCACTAATCGGGCAACTTGCCGTGACTCCGCTCGGCATTGCTGAACCAATGGTATGACCCGGTGCTGAAATTTCCGGCTTATCCCAAGCAGCAGCCGGTGTGCCATCTCTTGATGGACCGACGCTTGACCATCCTGGGCGATCTCCAATTACATCACCAGGATTGCAAAGAGTATCCTGCTTTGTCGTATAGGCGGCTGTTGCAATTGCTGCAAATGCGCTTGCAGGCTCTCCTACAACGTTTATGCCATCACCCTGCATGAAGTAATTCGTGGTACATTCTTCAGGCATAGGATTGCCCGTACCATCGGTGTATGTCATGAAATAGCCTCTTGTCCAATTGTCAATCCAACCTTCGATTTCTGTTGTCGCTGAAGGAACTTCCGCTATACCCGTGCAATTAGATATTGTAGTAGCGCATGCACTGTAGCATCCACCATCACCATAAGGATCAGCTACTGC
>MFGW01000205.1:38549-40151 GCA_001780385.1 Candidatus Fischerbacteria bacterium RBG_13_37_8
AACATTATGTAAAATGTCATTGGGAATCCGTAACCGGGAGCACCAGTTTGTCCATTCGGGCAAGCAGTAAACGTGGCGCCACTTCCCCAGCCGTATCCCCAACCGCCTCCAGCTGCAATGGCTGAACATGTTGCATCAGTACAGGGAATACAATGAAATAAATCGTTTGCGCAGGTATAATCTGCAGTAGTTGAACCACAGCCTCTTATTGTTCCTGATTCCCTGGGATAAACTTCCGTGGTTTCAGGTGGTTTCACAACAACATAAATTGCATCTGTTCCGGGGGGTAATTCATTATCTAAATGATAATCACATCCACCGCCAGCCCAGGTCGTACCGCATCTGCTCGTGCCCGTGTGTGAATTATTCAGCGCAGAACAATCTGATTCTCTGAACACTTGCCATGCTAAATAGTACAGTCCTCGGTTGAGAATGTCACCTATCGCCGCATCACATATCGTTGATGGATTGGTAGCAGTACGTCTTTGAATCTGCCATGTTACACCATAAAGATTTGGACTTGTATCTGATGTGTAGATATTATCAATTTCCGGCAAATAAGGACTGGTAACTACATAAGCCCAGCTTCCAGCAGTAGCAACGTTACAGTATTGGGGTCCAGATGCATCGACATAAATCTGTGCAGCCGTTCCCACATTGATATTTTTATTTGCAGGATAATAGAACTCCCATACAAGAAATGGCGCAGTTTGATAACCATTTTCATTACTGTACCAAGGGTATCCTGAACTTTCCGGTCTTGTAGCCTGGTACCATGCTGGAGCCGCTGGTCTTGGACATACTAATGCATCCGCATGTAAATTATCATAACTTGCATTTCCAGCAGAAAAAGCTAACGATCTTCCCACACTATTGTTGTTCAATCCCTGGTCAATTAACCAGTCAGTATCGGCAAATCCATCATGAGGACCTCCCTGGTAACCCTGGCTGAATGAAATAGCAATTGGCTGGCCGAGAGAGGTAGCTTTGCTCACCATGTATTGAATGGCATCCCATACTTTACTGGTGCCACCCACGGTGACAAGATCTCCTGTCGTAGCAGTATTCTTTACATAAATGATATTCGCTCCAGGCGCAATACCAGTATAAATACTTCCTCCGGCAGAACCATCACCAGCAGCAATGCCGATCGTGTGAGTACCATGACCCACAGTAGGTTCAGAAGTTTGAGTACAGCTTCCCGCATCGATCATTGCTTTTGTGCATTCATTGCCATAAGTGTATGGAGCCGGCGGTGTTCCGCTTACTGTCTGATCCCATAAAAATAATATTCTTGTATTGTTCGCCGCAATTTGAAAATCAGGATGAGTTAAAGAAATTCCATCATCAATTACACCTACCAACACTCCCGCTCCTGTCGCTGGCGAAACAGCCCTGTTCCATACCGATGGAGCTCCTATTTCAGGAGCACTTGCATTGAGATTCTGATAAAATGTTCTGTCAGATTTAAATTTCTTTACTATCCCCATATTAATGACTCGAGCAAAATTATCCATCGGAATCTGAACCGAGAATTCATTTCCTGCTGCGATATCACCATTAACCAGAACTCCTTCTTTTTGCAATGCTTCAATTTCACCT
>MFGW01000205.1:40160-44401 GCA_001780385.1 Candidatus Fischerbacteria bacterium RBG_13_37_8
TCAAGCCCTACTTTATTGATATCATTGCTTAAAATCAGTAATCCCGAAAAATATAATTTGTTGTTCTGATACCACAAATATGCCGGTTTCTTATGAACTGCCACCGCTTGCTGTCTTTGCTGCTGATTTATCATATTCGCGATCTTGTTTACAACCTCAGGACTTGCCCTTTTAACTTTAATGCCAAGTCTGTCCATTTGATCTTTCATTTGTTTCGACATGTCTAAAGGATTTGCAGGAATAATATTTTGTTCTGTCAATGTAAAAGTTCTCGTATTTCCTAACCAGAATTTTAATTCACCACCTATTTTCGCCTTCGCCTCCGGTGTAATCTGATCGTTCAAATCTTTCAGCGCTGTTTCATATTGCGCTTTTAGCTCATCCGTTGCATCCTTTGCTGTCGCAAAAGAGAATGTTAATGCAATAATCAAAGCTAAAAGCAAAATGACTTTATTAGGCATATACACCTCCTATTTTATTTTATCCAAATTCTCTTGGATTTATTTTTCACCATGAATTTACTCGCATATAAGAAAGAGAATTTTAACATGAATTTTCCCCCTTGTCAATCAATTTTCAAAATATTTTCTCCAATTCCATAAGACGTGATTTTGCCGCTTCTAACAACGCATTATTACTGCCTGGCTTGCTTATAAATATCCTGTAATAAGATATAGCATTCCTGTAATCTCCTTCAGCATCATAAGCAGATGCAAGGTGAAAATAACTATCATAAGAATCAGGATCTTTTTTCAAAAAGTTGAGGAACAGCTCTCTCGCTTCTGCTGTCTTCCCATTGCGCAACAAACATATGCCAAAATTATTCTGTATAAAAGAATTGGCCGGATCAAATTCAATAGCCTTGTGCAAATAGGGATATGCACTTTCGAATTCGCCAGCCAAGCAATAAATATTACCGATCTGAGCATTCACCATCGCATTTTTACCATCCATAGTTTCTGCAATCAATAAAATAGCAAGCGCATCCTTTATTTTCCCAGTATTATAATAAAGAGAACCAAGATTATAATATGCTTTTATATTATGCGGATTTAACCGTATGGTATTTCGATATTCCTCGGCTGCCTCTTCCATTAATCCTTTCTTGAAATAACACACCGCTAAATTATTATGAGCCTTTTCAAAATTCGAATCGATTTCAAGCGCTCTCTTTAATTCTTCAACCGCTTCATCACATCTTTCCAGCTTCGCATATGCTGCACCAATAGAAGCATGTGCAACAACATTTCCGGGATATTTCTTAGCTACATCTTTCCAGATTGTTACTTCATCCTTCCATGTCATATTTCTCATATATGTCAAAACTGAAAATGTTATCACTACGCCTATAATGAGAATAATAATGACTTTTCTATTGCACCGGTTCATCAAATAAAACAGTCCACCAACGCAAGCAGTAAAAAAGCCAATAGAGGGTAAATAAAGCCGGTGCTCAAATATTACATCCTGTATAGGAATAACAGAAGATTCCACCAGTAAAAAAAGAAAAAACCATAACGCACCGAATGCAATATCAAAATGATTCTTCGCTGTCAATAGAGCGCCAACTATTATCGCTACAATGAAAAGAAATGAAAAAAAAGTGCCAGTCTCAAATAATGAATAGGATACTGGATAAAGGTGGTGCAATGATTGATGATAGGGTAATACAAGCATCCGGAGGTAGGTAATAATTACTCTGAATTCTGTGAGAAGATACTGTGTTCTTGTAATCAATTTTGTTTCATAGGATGTCTCTTGAAATTCCCTGAGAACCTCACTCATGGAACGATCCTGTGCATCAAAATTCATAAATGAAAGCGGTATTGCAGCTAAAACAATAAAAAAAGGAAGCAAGAGAATCATTTTCTTTGCAATAGAAGGAAGTTTATACTTGAAAAATATTAATTCAATCGCTGCTATCATCAGCGGAAGTGTAGCAGTATTTTCTTTAGACTTTATAGCTAATAAGGTGCTCGCCAATGAAATTCCATAATATAAGTATTGCCTTGAAGGTGCGGTTCTGAATTTAATATATGCCAATATTGCGATAAGTGAAAACATCGCAGCCAGCGAGGTATATCTCTGCACAATATAAGTAACAGCTTGAGTTTGAATAGGATGAACTAAAAATAGTAATGCAGTTATTAAAGCAAATAATGAAATATCCCTCCCCTCTCCCTTCTTTGCTATTAAGACCATTATTTTTCTGACTACAATATAAACAAGTACTGCATTGATTATATGAATCAAAATATTTATAAAATGATAACCAGCCGGATTGAATCCATTCATTTTATAATTAAGAGCAAAAGTAATATTTCCTATATATCGATGCACATTAATATCGCTGAACACCTCATTCCTTTTGATAGCATCATTTTCGGTTATGTTTCTGTAATCATCCAATATGAAAGGCACGGAAAACGTATTGGAATAAATAAGAAATCCAATAATGGAAAAAAGTAAAATTATATAAATTATGTTCAATTCATTGATTTGTGATTCTCTTTGTTTTTTTCTACCTGGCAACTGATATACCTCGATTCCATTAAATTATTAATTGTAGCCAAAGACATGTGAAATTTCAAATATTTTTAGTTAGCTTTTAAATTTTTAATTGTTATATCTGCCTGTTTTAAGAAGCAGACAGGAACTAAAAAATAACTTGACTTTTAGATAAATTGAAGTATAATACATTTTGTTGATTGCGGGGTAGAGCAGTCTGGTAGCTCGTTGGGCTCATAACCCAAAGGACATCGGTTCGAATCCGATCCCCGCTACCAATTCCCTCACTCCCTAATCCCCATCCCCTATCCCCTATGTTATTTGTAAATAATAAAACAATAATGCTATTATAAATACCTTAAATATACCTATTTTCTTAAAGGAACTTAGTATGGCTAAAACGAAAACACCGCCTCATGATAAATTAATATGCGGTATCCTCTATAACATAGATACAATCCATGACCTCGGATTACAAAAACTTCAGTCTGCATTCGGTGAAATCGATGCCCACCTCGAACCTCACATCCCCTTCACCTTCACTACTTATTATGACAGTCAAATGGGTGGAAATTTAATACGTTGTTTCGTCTCCTTTACAGAACTGGTTGCTCCTTCACGGCTCGCTGAAATAAAAATTACCACCAATTCCCTTGAAAAAGAAATTAACAACTCATTCAGCAAAGAAAATACAACAGCAAACGAACAACAATTGAGACTTATCAATCTCGATCCGGGTCTTCTCAATCCCTCACGTCTCATCCTTGCAAGCGCAAAAAATTATGCACATCGCATCTACCTCAATAATGGAATTTACGCTGAACTGGAACTGCTGTTCGAGAAAAAAGGCGCCATCGTTTTGCCATGGACTTACCCTGATTACAAAACAATAGAATACCAGGAATTCTTCCTCACCGTAAGAAAAAACCTGCTCATGCAATTAAAAGAAACCAGGCTATGAATCATTATAAAACTATTACGAAATCAAAAGTCATCTTAACTACAGCCAAACTGCTCTTATTAATGATTATTATCAGCATCATTGCAGCAGGACTTGGAGCTTTTTCTCTTAATAGCTTCACTTTCTGGAAAGAAGTATTCGCACAAAAATCAGAATACATAAGCATACTCGTACATCTTAGACTGCCTCGTATACTACTGGCTCTCCTGGTAGGCGGTGGATTATCAATTGCCGGTTTATGTCTGCAGGTGCTGCTGAAAAATCCACTTGCTGAACCTTATACACTCGGTATCTCCGGCGGTGCAACATTGGGTGCGGCAATTGCCTCCCTCATCCATTTTTCACATGACTGGTTCTCACTCTCCGCTCAAACTATCTTCGCCCTCGCCGGCTCCCTTTCCATTATACTGATTCTCTACTTCTTCATGCAAAAAATTACAATGCAATACTCTTATTCACTGCTCATGTTCGGTATTATTCTTAACGCTATCTCCTCTGCACTGATTATGCTTCTGTACTCGCTCTTCTCCTCCTCTCAATTGTTTGCTGCCATTCACTGGATGATGGGTCATATCCCCTCCCTGCTCTATAAGGAACTCGTTATTATTGCACTATTTATCATTGGTAGCCTGATTTTCATGTACAGGGAAAGCAATCATATTAATGCACTCCTGCTTGGTGAAGAAAATGCTCAAACACTCGGCGTTGACACTGCTTCACTTAAAAATAAATTATTTCTTGTTGCAGGCATTATCACCGCACTTGCCGTTTC
>MFGW01000205.1:44419-49323 GCA_001780385.1 Candidatus Fischerbacteria bacterium RBG_13_37_8
CTTTATAGGACTCATTATTCCGCACATGAGCAGACTAATCTGGGGTACCGATAATAGAATTATTATCATGACATCTTTTTTAACCGGTGGTATCATACTCTTGATTGCTGATACAATATCGCGTACTATCCTCATGCCAAGAGAATTGCCCGTCGGCGTTATCACCGCATTAATAGGAGGTCCCTACTTCATATACTTATTAAGAAAACAATTGTAACCGAAGACACATTTTGTAGGGGCGGACCCATGTGTCCGCCCTCAGTGGCACAAAGGTAAAAAATGAAATCGAAATTTTCCTTCGAAACATATAAAAAACTTGCCGTAATTGGCGTTCTCTATATAGCAGAAGGTTTGCCTTACGGATTCTTATTCCTCACTCTTTCTGTTTATTTCAGAAGCTATGGAATTGAATTAAAACAAATTGGTTTGATTAGTTTAATGGGCCTGCCATGGAGTTTTAAAGCACTCTGGTCACCTATTGTAGATAAATACGGTCAGCGATGGCATTGGATAGTTGCTACTCAATTACTGCTGGCGCTTGGCATCATCATCTTTGCAAATATTCCTATTGCTACACTCCCTGTCTTTATATGGATAATACTTTTGTTCATTTCTTTCGCAGGCGCCACACAGGATATTGCCGTCGATGCCTATTCTATTGATATCCTCGAATCACATGAACAAGGAGTTGCAAATGGTGTACGAACCGCATTTTATCGCGTTGCCGTAATTATTTCAGGCGGTGGTCTTATTGCTGTCAGCAGTCTCATAGAATGGAAATATTCCTTCTATTTCATTGCTGCACTTTTTATCTTTATCGCGCTTGTCATTTCTCTCAATAAAGATTTCCATCAACCTAAAATCATTAAAAAAGTTGAACAACAGAAATCAAATTTTCTTATGTTATGGTATTATCCGCTCAAAGAATTGCTGGTTCGCAAAGATGCAATTCCAGTAATGATATTCATTCTCCTGTTTAAATTTGGAGATCAGATGATGACGCAAATGGTTTATCCATTCTGGTATGACAATGGATTTACCCGTGAAGAAATTGGTCTTATATCCGGGACACTCGGTATGTTGCTTACCATTATTGGCGCACTCCTTGGCGGTTATCTTACCTCAAAATGGGATATTGCAACTGCTTTGTGGATATTAGGTGCTTTCCAGGCTTTCTCAAATCTTGGATATGCGGCAGCTTCACACTTCGGCGCTCTCACCTATCAGGTCTACTCTGCTTCTATGTTTGAAAGTTTTTCCAGTGGATTAGGTACCGCAGCTTTCCTTGCTTTTCTCATGCGTTTATGTAAAAAACAATACAGCGCTACACAATATGCTTTGCTGAGCTCAATATTTGTCATAGGTGCACGTTTGTCTGGAGCCCTCGGTGGCTATTGCGCACAATACTTCGGCTATACTAATTTTTTCATCATAACATTCTTTGTTTCCCTTCCTGCCTTTGCACTCCTTCCCTTTGTTATGCGCAACCTGAAAACACTTGCAGGGGAATAGGCGCTTCGTCGGGAAATTCTTGCATCTTTGGTAAAAAAAAAAATTTTTATTCTTTGAAATCGTAAGCTTTTACTACCACTAATCCTGTCTCTGAGGTAAAGAATTTCTTCCTGTCCTCTTCTAAATCATAACCAATTTCCGTGTTAGGCGGGATCCTGGCATTTTTATCTATAATAGCTCTCCTGATACGACAATACCTCCCAATCTCAACATTATCCATGAGAATCGATTGCTCTACTAATGAGTAACTATTGATGCGTACCCATGGTGATAATACAGAATTCTTAGCTATTCCGCCACTTACTATACATCCATTTGATACTATCGAATCCACAGCAATTCCAATTCTTTTCCCTTGCTGTCCGAATACAAATTTAGCCGGCGGAGCTGACATCTGAAATGTCCGAATCGGCCATTCTCCATCATATAAATTAAATACCGGTTCCACATATACCAGGTCCATATTTGATTCCCAATATGATTCCAGCGTGCCTATATCACGCCAATACTGTGCCTTCTTCTTGTTCTCATCTATAAAATTATACGCATATACATTTGCCGAACTAATCAGTTTCGGTATAATATTCTGCCCGAAATCATGCCGGCTTTCTTTATCACTGTTGTCTTGAAGTAATACTTCCCTCAGCGTCTTCGTATTGAAAATATATACTCCCATTGACGCAAACACTTTCTCCTTGTCATAAGGCAATGGTGTCGGATCTTTTGGTTTTTCCTGAAAACCTATAATTTTCATTTGTTCATTAACTTGTATGATGCCAAACCTATGCGCTTCTGCTACAGGAAATTCAATAGTACCTATTGTTGCATCTGCACCATTATCTAAATGATATCGCAGCATTTTTTCATAATCCATTTTATATACATGATCACCTGACAGTAATATGATAAATTCCGGATCTACATTATTTATATAATAGAGATTCTGAAACACTGCATCTGCCGTGCCTAAATACCAGTCAAATCCCACCCTCTGCTGCGCTGGTATTACCTCAATAAACTCACCGCATGCAGCACTAAATATTGACCATCCACTCCTTATATGTCGAATCAATGATTGCGCTTTATACTGTGTTAATACTATAACCCTGCGCAAATTCGAATTCAAGCAATTGCTTAATGTAAAATCAATAATGCGGTACAAGCCCCCGAATGGCACAGCTGGTTTAGCCCTGTCCTGCGTCAATGGCCATAACCGTTCACCAGCTCCTCCAGCCAATACTATTCCTAAACATTTTTTCGTGATTTCCATGTTGTTTCCTTTTACTGTCTGAATAATTATTATAACAAAATAATTATTTTATTTCAAAAGATACATATTCGGTGCTTGTATTGCTTACTGCATCCTTGACTCTTATGATGACATCATATTTGCCTTTTTTTAAATCTTTTATACTTGCTTCAAATTTTTCAACTTTAGTGTCATATACGGAATCAACAGGAAAAACAACATACCATTTCTCAATATCCAATGCATATTCAACACTCTTGATAGCGCTCAATTTATCAGACACAGTAAAAGAAATTGTGGCGGAACCGGAACCCGGCGCTATACTTTCAATCTTAATCTCCGGCTGTGAATTATCTATCGTGAAAGTACTGCTCATCTTTGATGAAGATAAAGCAAATTCCACCGGATTGGAATTTCTATCGGAGACCTCTATCTTTAAATAATATGTCCCATCCGGCAGCATAGTCGAATCCCATGAAAAAAAGTTCTCCTCGACATCTTCCGTTAGTTTTTTCCAGTTCATAGTATCCACATTTGCATAATAAATATCACTGGTAAGTTTATCACCGTTAGCATCAGTCGCATTCCATGTGGCAGTTAACCATCCTGGTTTGTATCCTTTTTGAAAAGGTGTCATTGCCTGAGGCATAGCTTTTATAAATGCCATTGGAATATTAGGAAAAACAGAGCTCGCCGCTGCCCCCATCTCTTCCTTCCTATCATCGATCATGGATGGTATTTTTTTAAATACCACTCCGGGAGTCTGAATATCTACATTTGTCACATAAGGTTTTATGTTTTGCTCCAGATAAGATAACGATATATTTCTTATTGTAGGACTTTTATTCGTATCCTCGGTTTGTAATTCACACTTGTATTGTATGAAACGCGCCGATAGACTTTGAATTTTTTCTCCTTCAGCATTACTGTAAGCATTGCTCCAATTCGACCAATTTTCATCGGGTAAACTGGTATTGCCTGTCCTGGTATAACATTTCACCGCTGCTGCTGTCTGTTTTTTTCCTTTCCAGTTCATGCTGCCCCATTTAGCATTTCCTTTGGTATCCTGAATGCGGGAAATGAATTCTCCTTTTTTGCTATAACTTGCCTCAGTACTATAGAGGCCCGAAGGATTTGATGTTGCAAACCATAATTTCCCTTTCTCATTTATAATGCTTGAAATAACACTATCGGCCGTTAATAACAACGAATACTCTTCAATATCATCAATCTGCAATAAGGTATTATTTGCTGCGATCGAAACTATCAGGCTTGATTTATCCTTCATGGCTCCGGAAAGTATTGAAGATTCATTCGTTTTGTATAATTCCTCGGCATACCCATCACGTCTGATTCTATAAACAATAGAGGATCGTTTTGTCTTCATTTCCATAAATCCGGGTATGGCTGCCTGTTCAGCTTTTTGTTTCTTGCTTTCATCAACCGCGCTATCCTGTTTCTGATTCATTGCTTCACCTTCTGCCACAACGGTTATCGATTCCTGTGCCACTGCTTGAATCGAAATACCAGGTTGCGGTACCTTCGGAGAACCAACCACGCTGAAATAAATATTTCCGCCCTCCATCGCTATCGAACTCACCTGTTCAAGTTCACTGTCATATAAAACATTGGTCTTGCCATCGGTAAATACCTCGTATAAAATGCCTCCAGGATAACTCCCGGCTAATATGGAACCGCTTTCGGATAACTTTAATGATGTTATGCATAACTCTGAACTGTCATACAACACTTTCGATTCCCCATTTTTATCAATACTATATATTTTTCCATCCATCCCTGTACCAACTATAATATAATCATTTTTATCAGTTGTCATAGCAAAAATATTCTTTTCGCTTATATCTGCAAAAACAGTAAATTCTCCATTCTTATTCATCTTGTACACTTTGCCACTAGGTGAAGTTCCTACATATAGGGTATTGCTCCTGTCCAACGCCAGTGCCATTACTTCCATCTCCTCTGAATCAAATACGACACTTAAGGCATTGCTTCCTATCACATACTTGTATACTTTTCCTTCATGTCCTGTTCCTATATAAATATTATTACCATCTGATACTAATGCCCATATCACTGATTCCGGTAAAGTTATCTTTTTATTAAATGCTGGTGAAAGCATAAG
>MFGW01000205.1:49365-52596 GCA_001780385.1 Candidatus Fischerbacteria bacterium RBG_13_37_8
CATTAATGCTTCTTTTGTGTCATCCGTAATAGTTCTTGTGCTTGCTGCAAAACTGTTAGTACATAATGCCATTATTGCAATCAAAAGAATTATTTGTTTCATGATATACTCCTTAAAGGATTCAAGGGGTCAAGTGCTGGCGAAAGAAATGTTCGCCAATTCCTCGCATTCCCTGTCCGGGATATAGTGTAAGTGCGAACCTTGTGTTCGCCCATCATTTTTTATATATTATTTCGTTTCTTTCACTTTAATTACTATTTTTTTCATGCCGGTGATAATATAATCACTCTTCACCGCTTCATCTGATAAATGATCAATGAAAACCCTGTTAGTGCCTCCCGCAGCTTGCGGTGCATCCATTATATCAAAATAAGTGGGAGGTAAACTGCTCATCAGCTTATTCTTCACAACGAGACTCATGCTCGGTCTGAATATTCTTACATACAGCTTGTCATTTCGCTTAATCGTATTTATCAATCGTATGATTTGATCCAAATTATCAATTTCTACAGCCCTGTAAAAATAAGCATAATCAAATTTATTCATCTCCATCGCTCCACCTATTAATACATAATAAGTACCCTCCTGAAATTTATCATCAATCGTAATATCAAAATCATATACTTCCATAGCTTTGTGAAATGGTTTCAGAAAAATCTTGAGCCCTACTTTATCTCCTTTTTTCACTTCAACTTTATCCTGCCGCACTTCCTTTACCTCAGCTATTTTTTGCTCAGCACTTATTGAAGCTTTTAAATCAATAGTTTTAATTTTTGTTTTTTCAAATTCATTATTTATCATGTAGGCGAGTATTGAAGCGACATAGGTACTTGCCTGCGGTAAACTGAGAAATCCAGAGAATATATTATCAATAATAACATCAGGATGTCCTTCCAGCGCAATAGTACCCGATACTTCATATGTTCCTTCATAAACACTTGATTCAGCAGTAGAAAGCGTTTCTGAAATAGCCATATTGGCAATTATTGGTGTTAATAAATGATGCTCCGCAAGTACATAATTATAATTCCGTTCCTGCTTACTATAGGAAGTTACTAATTTCAAAGGAATCAATGGCGGTTTTTCATCAAGTTGTCCATAAATAGCCGCAGGCAAATCCTGTTTAAAAGTTCCAATAATTTCCCCAATGCTGCCTATCTTAAATGATGAATAGAGACTCGGTACTACGGTATGAATTTCAGCCGCCGCCATCGGCATTGCAATATCACCAAGATTAAACAGCGGATGTCCAAAAGCAAATACTCTTTTCTTATCAACATGCGTTACAGTTCCTATTCCGCCCATCTGTAAATCTCCGGAAAGAAACAATACTGCAACCGCATCGCCTTCCTGCAAATCTTTAACTTCGGAAGCACTGCCACCGGACATCATCATTGGTATAAAACCATTGCGCTCCCACCATTCCTGCATTACCGGTGATGCAAAACCAGCTCCCTTGCTTACAATAATCGGAATAGGACGAAATGAAGCTGAATTATCCTGGTATGCCTGCTCAGGAAAATATCCAAGAAACTTTCCATAAATGCTTTCAGCGTTCGGATAATTATCAATATGAGTAATAAATTCCATTATATTTTGAAAAAGAATGGTGGTTTTCTTCTCCTGCGGCGTCGTAGAATAAGAAATACTTGTCATTTCTTCAATAGGAGTAATCCCGGCTATCGCCTCCTTGGAAAAGGGAAATGAATATGCTATCGCTCCTATCAGCTTTCCATTTATATAGACCGGACTTCCACTCATTCCCTGCGCTACACCCGTACGATTAATCATGTCACCATCTAAATTGGCTAAAATGATACTTCGTTGCGGAAATACATTTTTCATTATCGAAATAATTTCTACCGGAAATTCGACAACCTTATTGCCTTGCACTGCAGTCCGAGCAACTCCTTTCATGCCAGCCTTCAGTTCATTCAACGGCATTATCTCTGCCCCTGCTATTTCCTGTCCACAATAAAAAAATAACAGAATAACTAATAATAACAAGTATCTGTATATATTCTTGAATTCATTATTCATTCATTATTCTCCTTAATTAATTCACATTTCTTTGAATATATCACTGTGTATAACTCTGTATTATCCTTTTTTTATTTCATATAACATGCATTTTAGTAAAATCCTGTCCAAATAATGTGAATAATATATTGGCTATACAAAAAATGCAAGCATTTCATGCTAATAAGACGCTTTAAGATTCATTAATTCTCAATTTATTCGCATGTGATTAATAACACTATACATAAAGGTTAAGGTTTAGGTTGAGGTTAAGAAAACTTGAGGTTGAATTTGAGGTCGGGGTTGAGGATGAGGTTAAGGTTGAGAAAAGATAAAATCATAATTCTTCCTCTTTTTTTAACCTAAATATCTTCTCAACCTCGACCTTTCTTCATCCTCAACCTTTCTTAACCTTAACCTTAACCTCAACCTTGAACCTATTTTTTACGCTGGAATTCATGACTTACGCTTGCTATAATACTTCATGCTCATGCAAAGAATAACATTATTTATGGCATTGCTGTCATTATGTCTTATCTTATTAACTTCGGCTTATGCAGCTTCGCAGGGCAATAAAAATAATATTATCATTATTACTATTGATACTTTGCGAACTGATTTCATTGGTGTAACCGGTGAACGAAAAATACATACACCTACTATTGACGCTATCGCTAATGAAGGTGTTTTATTTACGCATGTGTTTTCACCTGCTCCTCTTACACTGCCTTCTCATACTTCTATTTTTACCGGAACCTACCCGCCTTCCCATAAAGTGAGAAATAACGGGCAGATCTTTAATAACTCCACCACCCCCCTCCTCTCATCTCTTCTCAAACAACAAAGATACCATACATACGCGGTCACAGGTTCTTATGTGCTTCGTTCTCATTTCGGACTGGCAAAAGATTTCGACTACTATTCTAATGTAACAAATACAAAACCTGCCTCTGAAATTATCAATACACAATCCATCGAACGAAATGCAGATGAAGTACTCTCCGAAAGTTTGAAAATCCTGAAAACAATCAAAGAACCTTTCCTGCTCTGGATTCATTTCTTCGATCCTCATGCACCATATACTCCGCCACGAGGATTCCCTAAAGGTGATAAAATAACATCCTACCAGGGTGAAATCGAATATACAGATACAGTCATTAATAAATTGATAAAGGTTCTTAAAATAAGTAACTATTACGATAATGCCATTAT
>MFGW01000205.1:52740-55300 GCA_001780385.1 Candidatus Fischerbacteria bacterium RBG_13_37_8
ACTGGTCGATATTCTGCCGACTTTGTTGAATTTGCTCTCACTTCCTCAACCAGCATCAATTGAAGGCCATACCCTTATCCCTCTCATAGCATCAGCTACTCCCCTAGATAATGATATTATCTATGCAGAAACATTTCAACCTTTTCTCGATTATCACTGGGCTCCTCTATTTACCATCATTCATAAAAGAAAAAAATTTATCGATGCTCCCAATCCTGAATTTTATGACCTGAATAATGATTTCAACGAACTCCATAATCTCTCTAATGCAAATGAACAAAATTTCACCTCATGGAAAAGCAAATTAAATCCGTTCATCAATACATTAATGGCTAAATCCAAAATTGATTCTGCTTCAAGAGAAGCCCTTGCATCTTTAGGTTATGCAGGAGGTACTAATGCTTCTTCACTCAGTCTCCCGCAAATGAAAAAATTGCCTGATCCAAAAAATAAAATCAGCGTCCTCGAATCAATTCATGATGCTATGGATAATCTAACCAATAATAACGATTCTTCTGCATATGAAATCCTATCAGCCATCAAAACGAAAGATCCTAATAATGTCCGCGTGCTCTATTTATTGAGCATCATCTCTAATAAAAAAAATGATTATAAAAATGCTGTCGATTACATGAAAAAAGCAGCCGCACTTAATCCTGATTACCTGGCCCCCTATTATCTTCTTTCCGCTGATATAGCTATTAAACACAAAAAATTCCAGGAAGCAGAAAAATATTATCTGGAAACTATTAAAGTAAATCCTTTTGAATACTCCGCTTATAATAATCTCGCCCAAATTGCTTTCATGAATCGCAATTATTCAAAAGCAACAGAATACCTCACCAGCGCAGTTGAACTGTCTCCTGAAAATCTTGAAATACGCAATAATCTTGGCATCCTTTTACTGAATGAAAATAAATTGAATGAAGCTGAAGCTCTGTTTCTAACAAACTTGCAAATATCCCCCAAACATCAAATTACTCTTATGAATCTCGCTATAGTGTATATGAAAAAGAAAGAATACAATAAAGCTTTTTCTTTCATCAGACAGCTTTTAGAATTAGATTCAAATAACGAAAATTATTATCTGCTTATGATTGATTGCTGCTCCCAGGCTTCAAAAACCAATGAACTTATAAACTATCGCTTAAAACTGGCAGACTTATTTATAAAGAAAGGCCAAACACAAAAAGCAATCCTACAACTTCAGGAAATCTTAAAAATAGATCATTCTCATCCTGATGCCAGAAAAAAAATTGAACAATTGCTTAATAAATAAGCGTTTCGGCTCTTTCTTTTTCGCGCTCTTCGCGAGCTTCGTGGTTTATTCTTTTTGCGCTATGTCTTGCTTTTTAATAAAACAGCATGAATAAGAAAAACAACTAACAATCCAAGCAAAATACCGGTACTGTCACTTATGAAGTCTTTTAAAGAAGCAACTCGTTCCGGCACAAAATATTGATGCAACTCATCTAATCCACCATATAATAAAGAAAAGAAAACTGAAAGTAAGGCTGTCTTCCTTGCAAATAATTTAAAAATGCCACTATTTAACGCTCGATACACTAATACAAATAAAAGAAAAAACTCTATTATATGCAAAATAATATCACTGACATTCGGCGGAACTGGCGGATGTGATAATGAAGAAAGATAATAAATGAGTACAATATAAAGAATAGCGGGGAATTTATAAAAGAATAAATTTCCGAGAATTTTCAAATGCTTCTTGCCTAATTAAATGTATTTCATTAAAAAAGACTATCCCCGTGGATATGGATACATTAACCACGCAATCACCAGCGCCGCACCTACTAATATACCTAAAAAGATAATAAAATATTTGAGCTGCGCCCTTGCTCCTTCCTTTGTAATAATTGCAATTATTGCTGAAATACACACTGCAAATATCAACATTAATTCAAAATGACTCAGGTTCATTATTTTCCTCTGCAATAATTACTTTTTTCTGCCAGTGGCAATATCAAAAATGTCAAATAGCAACAGTAAGTTTAACAAACCGGCCGAAACAGTAAAAGTTACTCCATATTCATAAAAAGGACTCGCCGGCATGCCATCTCTCAAAGTGTAATCCTTGTTAATCGTATAAAAGGAATCAAAAGGCTTTTCTTTTTCTTCATGTGCAGCTTTGCCTTTTATTATGAAATAAGGAACACCAACTCCTTTTTGACCAAGCGCCGCAAATATACTGATTGGATTACCTGGTTCCTGAGCATATAATTTGCCCTTTAATCCAAAAAGCCCAAAAAGAAATAAAAAATTAATAATGAGAAAAATAATTGCAGCTCTGCCATATTTTTTTTGCAACAAATGACCCAGTCCCGGAATTAACCATCCACTAATAATTAAAGCTGCTATGACAGTCTTCTTTACCACCGGTTTCTTTATTTCATCATCTTTTTTAGTGTTATTGGTATCATTCATAATTTATTCTCGGACAGAGCACATATGTTATAGCATACAAGACAAATTGTCAACTCCAAATAGGGAATGGCTGAAATCTTGCCATAAGAATGCAGCGGCCGAAAAAATACAAGGA
>MFGW01000206.1:0-1215 GCA_001780385.1 Candidatus Fischerbacteria bacterium RBG_13_37_8
AAACAAAAATTTAAGTGCATGTATTCAGAATCAAACTTTCAGAGAAGATCTTTTCTACCGGCTTAATGTAATGGTAATCAGCCTTCCTCCGTTGAGAGAGAGACCAGAAGATATCCCAATCCTTGCAAAAAGCTTTATAACATTTTACAATGCTAAACTTAAAAAAAACAAGAAAGGATTATCAAAAGATACCCAAGCGCTGTTGATGCAATATCATTGGCCAGGAAATGTCAGAGAATTAAAAAATGTTATTGAGCATGCTATGATACTTGAAGATAGTGATATGATTACATCAAAGTATATACCAATATTTGCAGCAGATAATGCAAATACAATCTCCCTAAATGCAATTTTCGAAAATTCAAGCACTCAGATGTCCCTTAAGGAAATGGAAAAAACTGCTTTGCAAACAGCCCTCACAAAAGCTAATGGTAATAAAAGCAAAGCCGCCCGTTTATTAAAAATTTCACGTGACATGCTTCGATATAAACTAAAAAAGCATGGTATTGCGTCTAATAAATAACAAACTATGGAATATAACATTCTCAATGAAGGTTATAGGTACAAAAGGAACGATATGAAACGAATAATATTTATTACAACCGTTTTGCTATTAGCAATGTATGTATTTACCGTAGCGGGTGATAAAAGTGATGCGGAGTTACAAATTGAACTTGGGATCAAAGCTGCTAAAAATAATCAATGGCAAGAAGCAGCATATCGATGGAAAAAAGCAACGGAACTGGAATCGAATAATGCGGCAGCACATAATAATCTTGCTGTCGCTTATGAAGAACTTGGATTTTTCGATGCGGCGCTTGAAGAATATGAAATTGCTTATAAACTTGCCCCGGACAACCTTTCTATTAAAGCAAACATAACCTCATTTAAAGAATCTTATAAATTAAAATAATTATGAATAACTATATGAAATATCTCATTATATTTATTAGTTTAGTTTTACTGGCAAGCTGTACCGGACAAAAGAGCACAGAAATAACCGTGGTAATGCATATGAAGCCTAAATTCGAGATTAAGGATTACAAGACTATTTACCTGACAAATTTTTATGTAGCAAAAAACTATCAGGTTGATAAAGATGTACCTATTGATCCAAATGAAGAGATTGTTTCCCGCTTACGGAATGAATTCAGTAATTTATCAGATTTAAAAGTAGAAGTGAAGAAAAATGAATATCCAGCCGAAGTAGAAGAT
>MFGW01000206.1:1224-1518 GCA_001780385.1 Candidatus Fischerbacteria bacterium RBG_13_37_8
ATTATCAACGATAAAGAATACTGGAAAGCTATTGAAATTGACGATAAATCAAAGAGCCTTTTTTACACAGGAAAGATAGAGTTTTCCAACGAGGATGCTTCTGGTTTCTTTCCACGTGAAATAACGGATGCCAGCACGGGAGCGAGAAGAACGGTAAATGTCCGGGAAGATAAAATGGAAGTGGCACTTGGTATATCCATTTACATACTATCTGCAGAAACGGGAGAAATTCTTTATAAAGAAGATTTCAAGGAATCTGCTACGTTTCCAGATACAACGGATGTCACATTACCA
>MFGW01000206.1:1579-2881 GCA_001780385.1 Candidatus Fischerbacteria bacterium RBG_13_37_8
GGATAAGAGGCACAAGATTTCTCATTACACCTTAACAAAGGAAACTACCATGAAATACAACAATACATTTAAAATAACGTTTTTTGCTTTGTTTATAGTTCTGTTGGCGCAGGCATCTGAACTCACTGCTCAATTAGTACCATATTTTGGAAAAAACAATGTGAAGTACGATACCTTCAGATGGAAAATATATAAAACCGAGCATTTCGATATATACTTCTATCCGGAAGAGGAACAACATCTTCAAGCAATAGCGTCCTATGCAGAGGATGCTTATGAAAAAATAAGCAATGATTTGCAGCATGATGTGAATTTCAAAATTCCCCTTATATATTTTTTAACTTCCAGTGAATTTGAGCAGGTGAATTATTTACAGATTACAGAAGGAATTCTTGGAGTTTCTGAGCCATACTATAACCGGATGGCGTTTGCACTGGATCACCCTCCACGGGAATTAAAACATCTTGTTGCACATGAGCTTGCTCATATTTTTGAATTCTCGTTGTTATTCGGCGGAATAAACATATCTCTTATAAAGGCAACTCCTCCCTTATGGATTATGGAGGGGTATGCTGAAAATGTTTCATCAGGCTGGGCTACAACCGATATTCAAGTTGTCAGAGATGCTATTCTTACTGATAACCTTCCCTATATATCAGCTCAAAATGATATTGAATATCCGGAAGGAAGGGACATATCAAGAGCAGCTTATAATATTGGTCGGGCAGTTTTTGACTATATCGACAGCAAGCACGGCAGAACTGGCATCAGACAATTATGGTTCCAGGTGAAAAAAGCAACTTATATAGGCCAACAGGACTTGTTTCGAAATGCTTACGGCATATCTGAAAATCAATTTAACGAAGATTTTTCTGAGTGGCTGAGAGAAAAATTTGCCCCGTGGAGAGAAAAGCAAACACCTCTTGATTTTGGAGGAACTATTAAAGTCAAACGCCCCTTAGAACAGATATTATCAGCAGCTCCTTCTCCTGATGGCAAAAAAATAGTTATCCTTACTGTTAATAAAAAAGATTCCGAAATAGACGTAGTTGTTATTTCCTCTGAAGATGGAAGTTTCATAAAAAATATTACCAAGGGTTACACAACCAAGTATGAATACCTTACATATGACAGTTATGACTTTTCCGGTAGAAATTTAGCATGGTCAAAGAACGGTCAATTCATAGCTTTTTTTGCAAGAGATGGCAAACGACGGAAACTTTATATTGCTGATGCGAATAGCGGCGGAATTAAAAAAAGAATAGGTCTAAAACTTGATATGGCAGGAGCACCAGCATTCTC
>MFGW01000206.1:2913-4813 GCA_001780385.1 Candidatus Fischerbacteria bacterium RBG_13_37_8
GACAATTATAATGCTATCAGCCCGTGGTTTTCTAATGATATGAAACTTATTTATTTCTCTTCTGATAAAACGGGTATAGATAATATATATGTATTAGATACAGAAAAGAATGAAATTTCTCAGTTGACAGATGTATTGGGAGGTAGTTTTTCACCTTTTACATTTAGCAAAGACAAAGAAACTAATCTTGCTTTCACAACATTTTTTAAAGGCAAGTATCATTTAGTTACACTTGATAAACAAGAGTTGATTGAATCATTTTCATCTTCACCGCCCAAAGAAATTACTAAAGAGGAAGAAGCAACAATTGCAGAATTACAAATTCCCCTATCGAAAGATAAAATTCTCAAAATAGCACCGGAAAATATTGAAAATAAGGGTTTCAAACCTGTACTTTCATCAAGACCGGATATTATATCCGGAGTAAGCGGTGGAACATTTGCAATTGCATCCAGCATAGCTGTCGAAGATATAATGGGTGATCAGCGATTTGCTTTTTTCATACAACGAATCTACAGTTTTGAAACTTACATTGCATCTTATACTAACCTAAGTCATCGGCTTCAGTACGCTGCAACTTTTATAAGATTAAATGACTTTTTCATAGCTCCAGTTAATGAAAGATACTCTGATTATGTTGAAACAAAATATACCGGTGGCTCTTTTGTAAGTATATTTCCATTAAATTTATGGAGTCGCATTGAAGCAGGCGCTGGTATTTATAATGTATCAGAGAAATTCTACTATGAAGATGCACAAATACTTTATGAAGATTATCTCCAAAGAACAGGTCAATCTTCTTTTCTCAATGATGGTCACGATTTACCATTTTCTCTTTCATTTGTAACTGAGACCACGCGCTTTGCCTATTGGGGACCATTATCAGGACATACATTTCTGGTAGGATTACGTTTTTCTCCACAATTATCGGATAGTTTCCTGGACAGGAAAACACTCTACGGTGATTTCAGATACTACCAAAGAATCACAGATAGATCACTGCTTGCCGGGAGAATAAGAGCTTTCAACAGTTGGGGCGAGAATCCTGATTTCTTTTACTATGGCGGTGGCAATGATTTCCGCGGTCTTGATTTTAGAGAGATAGTAGGAAATGTCGGCGTTATCATCAATGCAGAATATCGTTTCCCGCTTCTTCCACTCTCATTAATCAGGATACCCTTCATTGGTACAATGCGGGGAAAAGTATTCGTGGACAGCGGAAAAACTAAGATTAAAAATTTCCCCAAAAATGTGCTTGCCCCGCGTGAAGGTCTTTACCTTGATGAATGGTTCGGTTCTGTAGGTGCAGGATTTGCTTTCTTCTTCAGTGGTTTACCATTTAATTTCGAATTCTCAAAAGTACATAATTATAAAAAATTTATAGGTGGAATAAACTTTGATTTTTCCATTGGGTATGATTTTTAACAACATAATTGTCATTGTGAGTTTGCCGTAGGCAAACGTAACAATCCCTATAGGAGATGCATATGAAAAATAATATAATTATTATAATTATGGTCAGCATAATTTTTTGCCTTTTTAATGCTTATTCCACTCTTCTGTCGGAAGAACCTGTCAAGCTGGAGAAAAAACAATACACATGGAAAATTGACAAGGAAGATATATCGTTGCCTTTTGAAGAATACAGCGGTATCTGGCACATTATTCCCTCAGATTTAGCTCCTGAACATTTTGTATTAACTCAAAAATTAAAATATATTGACTTCACCAAGTACCTTTCCGAACAACCTTTCTACGACTTCACCTTCACTTCAAAAATGTATATAGCTGTTGAAGATATTGAAAAATTCAAGGAAATAAAGAAAAAGAAAAAGAGCGATGATCCGGAAGAAAATGACGAAAGAGAATCAGTTGCTGCTGGTTTAATATTTAGATACAG
>MFGW01000206.1:4834-7239 GCA_001780385.1 Candidatus Fischerbacteria bacterium RBG_13_37_8
GCTTTTTTTAGATGCCATGGATGAGGAAATTGTATTAATAAAAAATAATTTTGGTAAAGACATAATTAAAAAAGTACCATTTTCCCTTGAACCAAACAAATGGTACACACTTAGTATCCGGTGCTATCTTAAAAATATCTCCGTAGATCTTGACGGGAAAATGATATTTTCTCTCTCTGATACAACAGCTACTGGAGGAAAAATAGGATTTTCTACTTATCGACAAACAACAGCATACTTTAATGACATTAACGTTGATACTGAAATCATACAAGAAACAGAAAAACCATCCGAAAATGAGACAGCAAAAGAATAATTCCTCCCCACGCTAACTTTCTCACTTTTAAGCAAAAAACAAATACGCTTCCTTAGCGTTTTAGCCATTAGAATATAAGGGTAAGCAGTTCATATAAAATAATAGATAATACCGCAGTAAAAGGAAGTGTCCACAACCAGGATAATGCAATATCTTTTATAATACTCATATTTAAAGCAGCTATTCCCCGGGCAAAGCCCACGCCAATCACTGAACCAACTATTGTATGAGTCGTTGATATGGGAATACTTAATTTAGAAAAAAGCAAAACGATCGATGCCGTAGCGAATTCTGCTGAGAATCCTCGAGAAGGTGTTAATTCGGTTATCTTTTGTCCGAGAGTATATATTACCTTGTATCCATAGGTAAGCAAGCCAATGACAATCCCAATGCCTCCTATTAATAAAATATACACAGGAACGTCTGCTTGCGTTGGAATAGTTTTATTATGCAAAACTGATATTATCCCAGCAAAAGGTCCAATAGCATTTGCAACATCATTTGCTCCATGTGCAAATGCCATATAGCAAGCAGTCATTATTTGAAGATATCCAAATAGTTTTTCCATCACGGAATATTGCTCGGTTAATTTTCTGTGATCACTCTTATAACGACTCTTTATGATATAACCATAGATAACAGCAAATGCTCCTGCCACGGCAAAACACAACGGGAGAGCCTGGTGAAGGGGAAGATCAAGATGCAAATTTTTTAAACCTTTATAAATAAAAGATAGTAAAATAATAAAACAGCATATAAACACAAAAACGGGCGCCCATTTTTTTAATTGATTAATAGGATTTTTTGTATCTATTATTATCCTCCTGATGAAGACAAACACAAAAAAAGCAAGAATAAATCCGGCTAATGGTGAAATAAGCCATGAAAGTACTATTTTTAAAATTACGAGCCATTTTATTCCACTAATTCCAACGGAAATTATTCCAAAACCAAATATACCACCTACAATTGCATGAGTAGTAGATATTGGTAATCCTTTCATTGTTGCTATTTGAATCCAGATACCGGTAGCTAATAAAGCAGCCAGCATTCCTAATACAAAATGCCATTCTTTCCCCTGAAAAAGGCTGACATCAATTATCTTTGAACGAATTGTTTCAGTAACCTTGGAACCTACGAGAAGCGCTCCCGAAAATTCAAATATTGCCGCAACGACAACAGCTTTTCTTAAGGTAAGAGCTTTTGAACCTACCGATGTAGCCATTGCATTCGCCACATCATTCGATCCAATAGTCCAGGCTGTATAAAAAGTAGCAGCTACCGATAGCGCATACACTATTGAAATTAAACTACCAGACTCCATCCTGTATTTTCTCTTGTTGCTTTTTTCGCATATTTATTTATTGAATAATAAGCCAGATGCGAATTCTATTCGCAACTTTCTCCGAAAAATTACTCACATCACCTATTTTATTGAATATCTTAAAGAAAAGAAAGACATCTACCGCTTTCATTTTTTCATCCAGCATAAAAAGCTTGCGTGCAAGTTGTCTTCCTTCGATATCTGCTTTGTGTTCCAGGTAACTTATTTCATCAATCATTGTATTAATTTTTTGCGCTTCTGGCCCTCCAAAAGATGCTTGCAACAATTCATCAAGTTCCTTGAAAAGAACGGTTAACTTATCAATTGCTTCCATAGATAATTGCAAATATGAAAGAAAAATTGATTTTAATTCATCCGGCAAAGTCAATTGCTTTAAGGTTAATAGCACGCCTATATCTTCCGCAAGATCAGATATAGCATCCATATTTGAAATGACCTCCAGCAAATCTCTTCTATCAACAGGCATAAGCATGGCACTTGGAAGATGAGATCGAATTGTTGTTTTTATCATATCAGCTTCATGTTCCCTGAATGAAATTTCTTCTGATAATTCTGCTATTTTATCTTGATTTCCCGCTATAAAAGCATCAAACAATGCGGGAAGCAGTGAAACACAAGATGCTATTTTCACCATTAATTCTTGAAGAGGAACAAATGGTGATTTTCCAAAAAGCTTTGCTATCGTTCTCATAATTGCTCCTTTTCTAAATTATCATTATATCATATTGAATTCTTTTTTATGAT
>MFGW01000206.1:7292-18654 GCA_001780385.1 Candidatus Fischerbacteria bacterium RBG_13_37_8
AAGCGATGATTCCGAGAGTTAAAAATAAAAAATAATAAACAACTTGATAAGATTTTGGGAATGAACTAATGAAAAAGTAAGCAATTATAGTCGAGACAGCGCTTGCATAAGTACCTGGCAATACAGGTAAATATCCTACGCCAAATAGCGTTCCTATGATAAACCATATTTTTTTCATGCTTTAAACTTCATGAAGCACTATAAAAATTACTCCCATGGCTACTATACTCAATTGCTTAAAAACTCAATGCTAATTGAAGAAAACGAGATGGCATGAAGGACAATTGCAAGGTCAAAAGCAGTGCAATTACAATTGCAGTCATACTAATCAGGGACCAGGTTTCTTCGCCTTTTACGAGAGCTTTGCCTTCCTCTTTCCCATGCATCCACATAAAGACTATTATTCTCAGATAATAATAAGCGGCAAGTGCGCTATTTAAAACTGCAATAATTACCAAGATGGTGTAGCCCTTTTCAACAGCAGCAAGAAAGACATAATATTTTGCAAGAAATCCGCTTGTGGGCGGCAGACCTGCCAGACATAATAAAAACCAGCTTAATGCCAGTGCTAAAAATGTATTCTTATATGCCAATCCTTTGTAATGCAAAGCACTAAGAAAATCTTTCCCTCGCTCAAGATGCGCTATTACAAGGAACGCTCCTATGTTCATCATCGCATATACAATTAAATAATACATTACATTACCGGCTTCTCTATTCCCTGATGCACCAACCAGACCTACGGTAATATATCCTGCATGTGCTATGCTTGAATAAGCAAGCATTCTTTTTATATTTTCCTGCGACAGAGCTATGAAATTGCCTACCGTCATCGTTACTATTGCAAGAATCCAGAGTATCCATTCAAGTGATATTTCATGCGAGGGAAGGTTTATAACAAAAATTCTGATTAAAACACTAAATGCAGCAGTTTTTGTTGCTGCCGCCATAAATGCGGTTATCACTGTTGGAGCACCTTCATAAGCATCAGGCGTCCACATATGAAACGGAACAAGTGAAATCTTAAATCCTAATCCAACCAATACCAGCCCTGCACCAAAATACAGCAATATTTTTTGACTCATTTCCAAACCCTGGATCTTGCTTAACGCTTCTAAATTTGTTGAGCCTACCGCCCCGTAAATCAGGACAATACCATAAAGCAAGATTCCAGCAGAAAAGGCTCCTAAAATAAAATACTTTATAGCACCTTCAACTCCTCTCACTGAATTCCTGTCATAACCTACCAGTACATACAGACAAATTGAAAATATTTCAAGGCTTATAAAAATTGTAATCATGTCATTGGCACTGCTTATGAATATCATTGCTGCCACGGCAATAAGCAGTAAAGCGTAAAACTCTCCAGATTCGATTTTCTTTATATCTAAAAAATGAACTGCTGAAAGAATAATGAGCGCAGCCGATAAAAGATATATGAGTGAAGCAAACAGAGCAAAATTATCCAACACCACACCCGCATAAAAACCTTTCAAGTTGCTGTTCCAGATAGAAATAAGATAATAAATAAGTCCTACAACTGCGATAAGAGCTATTAAACTGCAATATTTATTTAATTTTTTCTGAAATCCTTCTATAAGCAGTATCACAATTGCTGCTAATACTAATATGATCTCAGGTAATATACTCGCATTCAATTGAGTAAAATCAAGCATATTCATCTCCTCGCTTGCACTATACAAGCGGCTTATGAATGGTGTCATATTAAGGTGTCATAATAGAATGCTTTGCCAAGAAAATCTGTAAAAGATTTTCAACGCTTGCATCCATACTTCGCAAAAACACCTGAGGATAAACTCCAATAAGAATAATCAGCGCAACAACAGAAATCAAGATTGCTAATTCTCTATTACCGATATCGGGGAGCGATGCATTTTCTTTTTTATCAAGGGGACCAAACATAACTTTTTTAAACATGCGCAGCATGTAATAAGCACTGAGAATTATTCCCGTAGCGGCTAAAACACCATAAATAGACCTGGCGGTAAAAGCACCTACTAATATTAAAAATTCTCCAATAAATCCATTTAATAGTGGAAGACCTATAGAGGAAAGAGTGATGATCATAAAAAATGGGAAAAAATTAGGCATTGCTTTTGCTACCCCACCATAATCATCCAGCATTCTTGTATGACGTCGCTGATAAAGCATCCCTACTATCAAGAAAAGTGCTCCAGTACTTAATCCATGATTGACCATTTGTATAATGGCACCTTCCATGCCTTGAATGTTAAAAACAAATATCCCAAGCATTACTAATCCGAGATGGCTAACACTGGAATAAGCTACAAGTCTTTTAATGTCTGTTTGTACCAAAGCCATCAAAGCGCCATAAATAATTCCAATGATAGAAAGAATGATAAAGAATAAGGCAAATTTATTACAAGCGTCAGGAAAAATTGGAATGCAAAATCTGATAAATCCATAAGTCCCCATTTTTAAAAGCACTCCTGCTAACAAAACACTTCCTGCTGTTGGAGCTTCTACATGTGCATCGGGTAACCAGGTATGGAAAGGAAACATCGGCACTTTTATAGCAAATGCAAGAGCAAAAGCCAGGAATAACCATACTTGTACTGAAGCATCAATATTCATATTATAAAATTTGCTTATTTCAAAAGTAGGCATTCCACCCTGACTAATATTTATTTTATACAGAACAATTATTGCTACAAGCATGAGCAAGCTTCCCACCAGCGTGTACAGAAAAAATTTAACAGCAGCATATATTCTCCGGGGCCCGCCCCATATTCCTATAATAAAATACATCGGGATTAGCATTGCTTCCCAGAATATATAAAATAAAATCATATCCGCAGCAACAAATACTCCAATCATACCAGTTTCAAGCAACAACATGCTTGCATAATATCCTCTCGTATGTACGGTAATATCATTAAAAGATGCAAGAATTGCAACCAAAGAAAGAAATGTAGTGAGTAATACTAAAAGAAGACTGATTCCATCCACTCCGACATGATAAAATATTCCAAGTTGAGGAATCCACTCGTGTCGCTCCATGAATTGCAAAAGTGGAGAATTAAAATTGAAAAAAATCATTAAAGCAAGCGAAGAAATAAAAGAAATTCCAGAAAATACAAAAGCCAACTGCTTGTGAAACATTTGGAATCTGGAAGGAATAAATGCTATAAGTATAGCACCAGCTAATGGTAGAAAAATTATCAAACTAATCAAAGGAAACATGCCTAATTGATTCATTGCTTCACTCCGTTAAAAGGCATAGCTTCTAACCTTTATGTATTTTCCAGAAATAATATATAAAAATCAGCAACATTCCTATTACAATTGCAAATGCGTAGGATCTTGTATTGCCGGATTGAATCTTGCGTAAATACTTCCCTGTTCCGCGCGAAATGTGGGCAATTCCATCGACTGAACCATCAATCATAAAAACATCAATAATCTTGTACAAAAACTTATCCGAGACATACCACAATGGCGCAATGATAATTTTATGGTATATTTCATCTACAAAATATTTATTAATCAGTACATGGTGAATCTTTTTAAATGAAGCAAGTAATGTATCAAGATAATTGCGTTTCTTCATATAAAATGTAAAAGCGAGGTAAATAGAAAACAAAGCTCCCGCGAGAACAATAATCATCAATATAATCTCATTTGCAACACTAACTTCAGTACCGTGTGCTACTGGTAATACGGTAGCTAATGCACGTTCAATAAGATTGAATCGTTTAAATGGTAATCCAACAAATCCTATTATGATTGAAAAAAGTGCAAGAATCATCATTGGGCGAATCATAGCAGGAGGCGATTCATGTGCATGATCCCACGTTTTCTCCTCCACTCTTCTTTCAGAATAGAACACTTCAAAGACCAGTCTGAAAATATAGAAAGCAGTAAGGATAGCAGTAACAATACCTATAATCCAAATAACTGGACCATACTTGTGCCACACTGCTGCTAAAATAGCATCTTTGCTCCAAAAACCTGCGAAGGGGATAATCCCTGAAATGGCCAGAGAAGCAATTACGAAGGTGAGCGCGGTCCATTTCATTTTCTCTTTAACACCACCCATTTTTTCAATATTGAGTTCTCCGCCTAATGCATGCATTACTGAACCAGATCCCATGAAGAGAAGTGCTTTAAAAAATGCATGGGTTATAAGATGAAATATAGCAGCAACATATGCTCCAGCTCCGCATGCTGCAAACATATACCCTAATTGACTTATTGTTGAATATGCCAGTACACGTTTAAAATCTTTATTCACCACGGCCATGGTAGCGGCAAAAAATGCAGTGAATAATCCAATACCTGTCACTATCATCAGCGCATAGGGAGATTGTTCGTAAAGAAATCCCATCCTGCTTACCATGTAAACTCCGGCAGTGACCATTGTCGCAGCATGTATCAATGCACTAACCGGTGTCGGACCTTCCATAGCATCAGGCAACCAGACATGCAGTGGAAATTGTGCCGATTTTCCGGCAGCTCCGCAAAAAAGCAACAGCGCTATCCCAAGTATTATTTGAGAAGCAACGTGCTCACCCATATTTGCTTCTATTACATTAAAATTCAAACTGCCAAATTCCCTGTAGATTAAAAGCATACCTAATAAAAATCCAAAATCTCCTATCCTGTTCACTATAAATGCTTTTTTTCCTGCTTCAGATGCAGAATGTTTTTCAAACCAAAATCCTATTAATAAGTAAGAACAAAGTCCAACTCCTTCCCATCCGACAAAAAGTAATCCCAGGTTATTTGCCATGACAAGCATTAGCATCATCATCATAAATAAATTGAGATAGATAAAATACCTTCTATAACCTGGATCTTCCCACATGTAACCTACTGAATATACATGAATGAGAAAACCAACAAAACTTACTGTTAACGCCATTACCAGGGACAACCAGTCAATCCTGAAACCAAAATCGACAACAAATGAACCAGAAACTATCCATTGATACCAATTTGCTTCGATGGAGCCTTCAGCAGGATAGTTAAAATGAAATAGAACCGCAAATACTATTGTCGCTAAGCATGATAAAGCAACACTACCGCAGGCTATAACACCTATCCATTTTCGACTTAATCGATTCCCAATAAATAAATTAATTAACAATCCTAATAATGGGAAAATAATGATTAATCCCGCTAATCCCCACATAATTCTATCCTTTCAATTTGGTCATCTGATCTATAAACAGGTGTGAATAATGCTTATATACTACTATCATAAGTGCCAGTCCTACAGCTACTTCAGCTGCTGCTACAGTCATTACCAACAAAACTATTGCCTGTGCTTCTATCCAACCCCATTTCGTGCCAAATACCATGAGTGCTAAATTTGCAGCATTCAACATCAACTCTACACACATCAATAAAGTAATTAAGTTCCTTCTTATGAAAAAACCTATCATCCCTATTATAAAAACAATTAGACTCACTATTAAATAGTAATATAATTCCATAATTATAATCCTTTTCTCCTCTATTTCTCCGCTTTTCCTTTCCCTTTTGCTAAATAAAATGCTCCCACCAGGGCAGCAAGAAATAAAATAGAGGTGAGCTCAAAAGGAATAACATATTTTCCTAATAAAACTTTACTTATTTCTTTTATGTCAGTTGAACGCTCCAGAACAACCTCTTTAAAATTTGTGACGAATATGTAAAACAATTGAGCGCCAATAAGAAGGCAAAATACAATAGCCAGATAAAACCACTTCATCTTTATTGCGGGTTCTTCTCCTGTTCTCAAACCTAAAAGCCAGATGATAAAAACAAACAATATCATTATTGCGCCGGCATAAACAATTACCTGCATTGCTGCCACAAAGGACGCTCCCAGCAAAAAAAAGAATCCTGCAAAAGAACATAAGACGATAATAAGCGATAATGCACTATAGATAGCTCTTCGCTGCGCAATTACCATGATCGAACCTGCCACAGCTACTATCGCAAAAAACCAGAATAATAAACTTTCCATACACTCACACTTATATTAAAAATAAGTTATAAAGTCTCAACATACTAACGCAATCCACCCTTTTTGTCAAGCAATGCACAGAACCTTGTCTGTCTTACTATCAACCTTTTATTTTTAATTTAACCATTGAATCTTCCCGCCCTAAAATAATAAGCGCATCACTTTCCTTTATGACATAATCGGGATCGGGAACAGCAAGAAATTTTTCAGGAACTATTTGCTTTATCGCTATAATATTTATCTCATACTTCTTCCGTATATTCAATTCTCTTAGACTGTGACCTACCCATTCTTCAAGTGGAGCTGTTTCAACAATGCTATATTCCGGAGTAAGAGGAAGATAATCTATCATGTTAGGCGATACAATTCTGCGTGCTACACGTATTGCCATATCTTTCTCTGGAAATACAATCTCATTGGCTCCCAACGCTTCTAATATCTTTTTATGATCTACATTTATTGCTTTCGCAATAATGTTGTTAACCTTTAGCTCTTTTAAATGTAAAACACATAAAATGCTGGCTTCCATTTTATTTCCAAGACTTACAATTGCAATATCGACATCCTCTAATCCAATTTCCTTCAACGTCTGATAATCAGTTGCATCCCCAACTACTGCATCGGTTAAAATATTCTTCAATTCCTGTACTACCTGCTTATCATCATCTATACCGACTATATCATGTCCAGCTTCGAAGAGATGTTTCGCTACTTCTGAACCAAAGGTACCTAATCCTGCTATTAAAAATGTCGCCATACTGTTATTATAAAAAAAACTTCTGTTTAATACAACTCATTATTTCTTCATCCTCAACCTTTCTTAACCTTAACATTAGCCCTCTTTATTTATTTGGAGACAACTGAATATTTACAATTATGTAAAATATTTTCCAACAATTGGTTTAAGAATTCTAATCATTTCATTACTGCAAAACTCTTTGCTGGTAATGAAAGCTCCGTTCAACGCATCATGACAATGACAGTTTCTTTCTAACGGGAATAATTTTACCACTTCTCTCAATACCTGTTGTGCTGTTGCGATATTCTGGGCAAACGTTTTCACTACCTGGTCTACTGAAACCGAAGCTTCCGTTTCATGCCATACATCATAATCTGTAACCATTGCAATTGTTGAATAGCACATTTCGGCTTCTCGAGCAAGTTTAGCTTCAGGCATATTAGTCATTCCAATAATATCAATCCCCCAATTTCTATATATAAAAGACTCAGCTTTTGTGGAAAATTGAGGCCCTTCAATACATAGATAGGTACCACCTTTTCTCACATCGGCGGTTATTTTTAATGCTGCCTGATAAATAACTTCATTTAATAGATTACATACCGGATCAGCAAATGCTATATGCACGGCTAATCCTTTTCCAAAAAAAGTAGATACTCTTTTTTTGGTTAAATCGTAGAATTGATCCGGCAAAACAATGTACGTAGGTTTTAATTCCTTCCTCATGCTGCCAACTGCGCTTACACCGATAAGCCATTCGACACCTAATACTTTAAATCCATAAATATTAGCTCTGTAATTAATATCTGAGGGAGGCAAAATATGACCTCTTCCATGTCGAGCAAGAAAAACCACTTCTTTATCTTCCAGCGTACCAATCATATATGAATCAGAAGGATCGCCGAAAGGAGTTTCCAATTTACGATAATCGATAATGTTCAAATCATTCATATTGTATAATCCGCTGCCACCAATTATTCCTATTCTTGGCATTTTATTTTTCCTCCTTTGTAAATATATGCTTATTTTACCAAAATCACAACTCTCGTTACAAGAGAGCAGCCTCTCTTCAATTGAAAAATTTTTCCCCATTCTCCCTGTGGGTTGAATTAAATTGCAATCTGTATAATAATATATAAGATTTCACAAATTTCTGGAGGTGAACTTATGAAAACTCCCTTTCAAATAATTTTACTTATTGTTGCTTTTGTGGCAGCTTTTCTCATTGGTTTTATCCCTGCGCATCTTAAATTTAATTCTTCCGAAGAAGCAGCTCAAAAAATTGAACAAGCATGCACCGACCAAATAAATTCAAAGGATGTGGAAATAGCCAGTATTAAGCATAAAATACAATTTACCAAGATAAGAGATATCCTCAGTCTCACGCTCATTGAAATTGAGAAAAAAAATTATGGAGTAGCCCTCGATAAATTTAAATTATTTACCGAAGAATGGGAACAATTCAAAAATAATGAAATAGCAAAAGATAAAATTACTGATGCTGATATTAAAAGGGACGAAATAGTTACTGAACTCGCACAAAGCAAACCACAGATAAAAGATAAAATCATTGAACTGCTGGAAAAATTTCATGCAATTACTTTTTAAGTAATGAGGAGAGGGAACACCAGGTTCCCCTTCTATTTACCGTTCACTGATCACTGTTCACTGCTTATTTATCTACTCTTAAAGAGCAAGCAAACTACTATGTATATTCTTGGATTAAATGCTTTTACACATGATGCCAGTGCCGCTTTACTATGTGATGGAAAAATCATAGCTTATGCACAAGAAGAACGCTTTACAAGACTGAAACATGATCCGAGTTTTCCCTGGAATTCAATTCAATACTGTTTAAACGAAGCTCATATCTCACTTAAAGAAATTACTGTTGCAGCATTCTCCTGGAGTCCATTTCATAAATTAATTCCGCGCTTTTTAAAAACATTCTACAATATAGGAGGCGGAATTCCCCGTTTAAAATCTCAAGGATCAAAATGGTTGGACATCATTAATGTAAAAGGCATACTCGAAAAACATGGTTTTGAAGGAAAATTTTATTATGTTCCTCACCACAATGCTCATGCTGCTGCATGTTTTTATTCCTCTTCATTTCTTGAAAGTGCAATTCTTGTAATTGATGGCGTGGGAGAACATGCAACAACATCCCTCTATCACGGAAAGGCAAATTCTATTAATTTATTACAGCAATATTATTATCCTGATTCCCTGGGATTATTCTACGCCGCAATTACTGAATACCTTGGATTTAAAAATAATGATGGCGAAGGCAAAGTAATGGGACTGGCTCCCTATGGTCTGCCTGAATACTACAATAAAATGAAGGATTGCCTTTTCTTAAATCAGAATAATTATAAAATAGATACTTCCTATTTTGATTTTGCCCACAGATGGTTTACCAAGAAATTTGAAAAGGAATTTGGTCCAGCACGAATTGAAAATGAGCCAATTACTGAACATCATTATAATATTGCCGCTTCAGCACAAAAAATTCTCGAAGAAAAAATATGGCATTTTTGCCAGGAACTTAAAAGAATTACTCAATCAGATAATCTGTGTTATACTGGTGGAGTAAGTCTTAATTGCCAGGCCAACCATTTCATTTGGAGCAGGAAAGATTTCAAGACATATTATTTCTTCCCGGCTGCTTATGATGCGGGAACATCATTAGGTGCTGCATTATTTGCTTTTAAAGATATACTTAACTGCAGTGATGCATATAGTTTTGAACATGTTTTTTGGGGTCCTGCAGTAGAAAAAAAACATGGCGCTCTATTAGCTCAGCAATACTCGCTTCATGTACAAGAAAGTAATAATTTATATGAACAAATCGCTCGAATTATTGCCCATGGGAAAATCGTTGGATGGTGCATGGGAAAGACAGAAATCGGACCTCGAGCTCTTGGCAACAGGTCAATCCTTGCTGATCCAAGAAAACCTGAAATAAAGGATATTGTAAATAATAAAATAAAGAAAAGAGAGCCGTTTCGTCCTTTTGCTCCTACTATCCTTGCAGAAAAAGCACCGGAATATTTTCACACGAAAGAACCATCTCCCTATATGATGATGACATTACCAATTGCCCCAGAAAAGATCAATGAAGTTCCTTCAGTTGTTCATGTTGACGGAACTTGCAGGGTACAAACTCTTGAAAGACAATTTAATGAACCTTATTACCAACTAATAACAGAATTCCATGCACTTACCAATGTGCCAATGATATTAAACACCTCATTTAACAAGGCAGGAGAACCTCTTGTTTCAAATGAACAAGATTCTATCCTATCGTTTATCAATTCAGATCTTGATGTGCTTGTCCTTGCGGGCTTAATAATAACAAAATAATTTAAAATCTACATTATTTCCTGCCTGCATACTTGTTTTGATGTACCTCTTCCATGAGGCGTATAATTATCGTTCCTGAAGATTCCCAATTATATCTGGAAAGACAACTCTTCAATTGTTCTTTCGATAGTGGTTCTTTGAGTGCACTACTTATTGCATCAGAAACCACCGTTGGCTGCAAATCATTCGCAAAGATGCAAGCTCCTTCAAATAATTCATGAAACACTTTTATTCCCGAACACACTGCCATTTTTCCAGCCGCAATTGCTTCCAAAACAGGTAAACCAAATCCTTCATAATCAGAAAGATACACAAATACCTCACACCCAGAATACAAAGCTTTTAATTCCTCCTCCGGTACAAAAGGAATCCACACTACTTTTTCCTTTACACCCAACTCAATGCTTATTTTCTCAATATCACAGTAGGGAACTGTCCTGTTTTCACCTACCATGACCAACAGTAACTTCTCCTCTTTTCTCTTCACCAGATCATGAAAAGCACGAAGGAGTACCTCGGGGTGTCTTCTAGTGAACATTAGTCCTGCATTAAATATATATTGACCACTTATTCCGTACTTTTGCTTTACACTTTCCTTAAATTCTCTATCTGGATTTGAATGAAATATTGTCTCACAGGCATTATAGGCTACATGAATTTTGCTCTCTTCTTTGCTGCCAAATAAAGCAATTAACTCATCTTTTATAAATTGTGAAACTGCAATACAGGCATCAGCCTTTCGAAAAGATAGTCTTATCAGTACTTTTAAAAATAGATTCTTGAAATAACCAGATTGCCTGTATCTGAAAAAAGATACATCATGAATAACAAGAACAGCAGGAATATTTATTCCCAACGGCAAGGTATAGTTTGGAGCAAAATAAACTGCATTCTGCATATCATTTACCAATCGCGGCACTAACAGTTGCTGCCACATAATATTTCTTTTTGAGATCCACGGAATTATCACCTTATTTACAGAATAGTCTTTCATGCCGGGTAACAGTATATTTGAGCGCTTCATTACATAATATGAATATTTTTTGTATTGGGCGGTCCAAACAGTCAAAATATTGTTCAAAAATCGTGCTACTCCTGTAGCCCGCTCATCAAAAACAGAACCCTCAACTATTATATTCATATTAATATTGTATCATACCTTACCAGCATGTTTCATTCATGAGGTTACTTGACTAAATGCAACAATTGCATGATAATTAAACAGCAAGCCTTCCTCATTGAAGGATAGCTACTAATTTATA
>MFGW01000206.1:18675-29168 GCA_001780385.1 Candidatus Fischerbacteria bacterium RBG_13_37_8
AAATGAAACGTTATCTCACAACCACACTCCTCCTTTTAGCAATAACATTTGTACTTTTGTGTAAGGGTATAGTAGTTGCAGAAGAAGAAACGCTCCCCCCTGACAAAGGCTTGGCAAATAAAATTAAAAATGAAATCCAAAAACAAAAAAAAGTCTCCCTGAAGCATTTAGAAGTCACAGAAGTAAGTCCGGGACACATAACGATAGAAGGAATAGCAGATCTCTATGGTGAAAAATACATTGCTCAAAAAACTGCTGAAAAATATAATTTAGATAAAATCGATAATAATATTATTGTTAATCCTGATTTAATGCGCAACGATACCGATATTGAACGTGAAATATTTAATAAAATAAAAAGCAAACTTGTCGATGGTTATTTTGATGATGTCAGTTTTAAAGTCTCCAACGGAGTAGTTCAGTTATTTGGAAAAATAAGCCGCATAGGACTCATTAAGAAAATTATGGATGACGTAATATGGATTCCTGGAGTAAGACACGTAGAAAATACTATGACTATGCTTCCTGTATCTCAACAGGATGATTCGATACGAAGACAGATTCTCCAAAAAATGAGAAATGATATGCGGGTATCTCATTATTTTGCAGGCTCTTTTCCTAACATTATCATTATAGTAGAAGGCGGCAAGGTTACCCTGAAAGGTTACGTTAATTCAAATGTCGATAAGGTAATACTGGAGCAAATTGCAAAATCAACTTTTAATGTACTTAGCGTAATAAATATGCTGGAATATTCTCAATAAAGTTTTGCACAGGTGATATTTTACGACACACATATTTTAAAATTTTTGCGTTGAGAATAAAATGTTCGGATCCATTGGAATTAGTGAAATATTAATAATTCTTTTAATCGCACTCCTTATATTTGGTCCACGAAAATTACCGGAACTAGGCAAAAGCCTCGGGAGAGCTCTTTTTGAATTCAAAAAAACATCAAATGAATTTCAGAAGACTCTCAGGGATTTAAATAAAGAAATTGAGGAAGAAGCTGCCGAAGAAGAAAATAAGAAGGAGAACACTGATAATTCTGGAACTTCTCTTCAGGGGTAAAGTCGAAAACATCTAAAAAATGTTTTTTTCTACCACACAACCTTATTATGCAGTGTTCCAATGCTCCTCTCAGAGCATCATTCACTCTCTCTTGCAGGAAGACAATGAAAAACCTTGTTCATGATAATAATGAAATCAAAAATGAAAATTTTGGCATCGCATCTATGTCATTTCTTGAACACCTTGATGAATTACGGAAGCGGCTTTTTTATTCATTAATCTCTATTTTTTTTACCTTCATTCTCTGCTGGATATTCAGCAAAAAAATATTCAGCCTGATTGTTGCCCCTGCAATCAAATATCTGCACCAGGATGGTCAATTATCTTTTTTCACAATTCCAGAACCTTTTATGCTCTATATGAAGGTAGCTTTTCTCTCCGCATTATTCCTTGCATCACCATTTGTTCTCTCGCAATTATGGCTATTCATTTCTCCCGGTCTCTATCAAAAAGAAAAAATATATGCTATCCCTTTCATTTTCTTTACTACATTCTTTTTTATTGCAGGCGGGGCATTCGGCTATCTTGTTATTTTTCCGCTTACCTGTAAATTCTTATTAAGCTATGGCGAGGGATTTAATGCAGTAATCAGAATAAGCGATTACTTTTCCTTTTTCAGCAAGGTATTGCTAGGTGTAGGCTTAATATTTGAAATGCCTGTTCTGGCATTCTTTCTCGCAAAAATAGGCGTCTTGCATTATAAATTTCTTATCAAAAATCTAAAATACGCTATCCTGATTATTTTCATTATCTCCGCAATCATCACTCCTTCTACAGACGCCATTACTCAAACAGTGCTGGCAATTCCCATGATAATTCTTTACCTTATTAGCATCTTTATCGTTTGGCTTGTTGCCCGGTAATAATACTTGAATGCATCTTGCACATTACCTTATTACATGCTATCCTTGTGGGAAATTATAAGGAGCAATTTGTGAAAAATTGGTTTTCTATAGATTTGTCAGAAGATAAAACCAACGAACTGGAAACAAAAATTCAACAGCAAATAAATGAAAGGATTTCCAACAAGCAATTTACACAACAAGATATTGCAGATCTTGAAAATATGAAACTCGATGTTTTACCAGATCCTCGTCAAATACAACCATTTTTGCTAAAAGAAATATTACCGGATAGCTCCCTGTTTTATAATAATGACTATAATCTTACCCCTGAACTGATCTGGCAATCATCCACTTCTCCTTTTTTATCCAAAGTAAGAAAAAAATTACAGCCCATCCATAAATTATTTGCAAACCTTGAAGCGGTGATTCATAAACAGGCAATGTATAATGAAAAACAAGTTGAGTTTAATACACATATCGTTCATCATGTTCGCCTGTTGCATAATATAATAAATTATTTGATTACTGAACTAACCAAATTGAATCTCGAACACCAGCAATTGCATTATTACGTAAATTCAATAGAAAGCCAATTAAACTTTTTTAAAGAATATCAAAAAGCACTGGATAATATGCTGCAGGAAAACAAAATCCCACATGAAAAATAATTGCCGAGAAATTAATGCTTCCACTTAGAGTACTTCTATTTTTAGCTATTCTGCAAGGAATAACTGAATTTTTACCAATAAGTTCCTCAGGACACCTGGCTATCAGTCAGCTATTAATCCCTTCGTTCCAGGAGCCAGCTCTTGTTTTTGATCTCTTTCTTCACCTGGGAACCCTTATAGCAACATTCATTTATTTCCGTAAAGAAATTCTTGATTTATTCCGCACTTTATTCTCTCATATCGGCAATCCTCAAAAACTATTCTGGTTCCATAGTGATTCAAAAAATTATATTCCTGCTCTATTCTGGGGAACACTCATTACAGGACTAATTGCCTTTCCTATTAAAGATATTGCTGAAAATGCTTTTACTAATTTCCATTGCATCATTGGTGCTTTTGTAATTACCTCAGTGCTGCTTTTCATTACTCGATATGCTAAAGAATCCGCTCATAAAACCATTGGAATAAAGGAAGCTTTGCTTATAGGCATATTTCAAGCAATTGCCATCTTTCCTGGAATTTCACGTTCCGGAGCAACAATTGCAATAGCATTGCTTTTAGGCTTACAAAAAAAAGAGGCTTTCACCCTTTCATTCCTTTTATCTATCCCGGCAATTTCAGGATCACTTATCATTGAATGTTTCAATATGCGAGATATACTCCTTGCAAAAAATATCATGCATTATCTTTCCGGGAGCTTTGTCGCATTTATTGTTGGATATCCAAGTTTAATTCTATTATCAAAGATTATTCAAAGAGCAAAATTTTATTACTTTTCCTATTATTGTTTTGCCTTGGCAATCGTAATAATTTTTTACCTGTACACAACCACATAGCATTCTTAAAAAACTCATTGACAAAAAACGGATGAATCTCTATAATTAGTCTTGATTAAAATAGGAAATGATACAAAGATTATGTAGATAAAAGCAAGTTATTGATAACAAAAAGCTTTTTATATATGCAAGTATCATTAAAGAAAAATGAATAAGCCAATATCTACAAGAGAAGCCTACGGGCAAGCCCTGCAGGAAATTGCAATAAATCCAGCTTATGATGATGTTGTTGTGCTTGATGCTGATTTATCGTGTTCAACGCGAACTATTCTTTTCGCAGAAAAACGAAAAGCTAGATTTTTTCAAATGGGAATTGCCGAACAAGATATGATAGGAGCAGCAGTAGGATTAGCACTATCAGGTAAAATTCCATTTGTAAGCACATTTGCAATTTTCGGTTCAAGAGCATGGGAACAAATAAGAAATTCCGTAGCACGAATGAATTTACCAATTCGACTCTGTTTTTCGCATGGCGGGATATCTGTTGGTGAAGATGGCTCTTCAGCGCAGGCTAATGAAGATTTATCAATTATGAGATCCATCCCCAATATGAAAGTATTTGTACCCTCCGATGGATTAGAAACAAAGAAAATAATCTATTATCTTGCAGAACATAGAGATGGCCCAGCATATGTGAGACTTACTCGAAATCCCGTTCCTTACCTTTCGCATCAAAATGAGCCATTCATTCCTGGTAAAGCGGAATTATTGCAGTTTGGCAATGACGGCACACTGGTTGCTTGCGGTCAAATGGTTGACATCGCTCTTCAAGCAGCTCACAAAATTGCAGCAATGGGTTATTCAGTAAGAGTAATTAATATGGCAAGTATTAAGCCGGTTGATTCAGAAATTATTATCAGAGCTGCTAAAGAAACCGAATTTATCCTTTCAATCGAGGAACACAGCGTCATTGGTGGATTAGGCAGTGCCATCTGTGAAGTGGTCTGCGAAAATTGCCCTACACAAGTTTACAGGATTGGAATGAACGACTTATTCGGCGTCTCCGGTTCTCCTAATGATTTATTTAAAAAATTTAACCTCACTGTTGATAAAATACTTAGTACCTACCTAAACATTAAAAAAAACAATAATTACTATCTCAATCATCAATCATCTCAAGTATCACACTGATTTCACAATGATAAATGTTTTCTATTCACCATTTGTTATATAAATGTCACGCCTTTATAAATTAACTATCTTTAAAGAATTCTCCCCGATCAGTCTTTTCTACAAGGAAAATAAAAAAATTATCCTTACAGGTTCATTATTTGTCCTGTTAAGTTCATCTATGAGTATTGTATCACCCTGGATTCTTAAAATCGCGATCGATGATTTAAAAATTGCAATTTCAATTAAACAGCTTGGATTTTATGCAGCATTGATTATTATTGTGACTGCTATACATGGAATTTTCAGATATAAAATGAGAAAAATTCTTATCAGTCTATCCAGAATATTTGAATATCAACTGCACAATAAAATCTATCATCATCTTTTATATTTACCTCAATCTTTCTTCGATAAGGGTTATACTGGCGAAGTTATGTCAAAAATAACCAATGACGTTCATGCAGTCAGGATGGTTGCCGGACCCGCCTTTATGTACTTGTTAAATACAATCTTTACTGCCGTATTTTCAGTAATAATGATGCTCGCAATTAATCCTAAACTTACCGTGCTGACCCTGATTCCTCTCCCCATAATATCAATTTCAATAGCAAAAATAGGAAAAAAAATACGCTATCACTTTACTAAAGTACAAGAAACGTTCAGTGAAATGAGTGTCAAAACACAGGAAAATCTTAGCGGGATCAGGGAAATAAAAGTCTTCGCCAGGGAAGAAAAAGAAATAAATGAGTTTCAAAAAATTAATAAATCATATATAGAACATAATAAAAAGTTGCTCTCTATCTATACTTTAATGCATCCTTTTTTTGTATTGCTCATTGGATTATCCACACTGATTATACTCTGGGTAGGAGGAAAATATGTCATAGACAATAAGATATCCCTGGGTTCTTTCGTAGCATTTAATTCATATCTTCTGCTTCTTGCCTGGCCTGCTGTCGCTTTTGGCTGGATAATCAACATTGTTCAACGTGGGGCAGCTTCGATGAAACGTATAAATGAATTGACAGCCGAAAAAACCAACCAGAAATATTTGAAAAATTCAAATATTTCTGACAGGCACAAAGGCACAGAGACACATAGGCACATAGTTTTTGAAACTATTGAAAAATTCTTTCCGGGAAATGCTCTTTCTTCCATGAATAAGAAATCAGACACCTCTATTTCCCTGGAAATCTCTCAAGTGAATTTTTCATACAATTCTCACCCTATATTAAATAATATTTCATTTTGCATTCACCCCGGCGAAACAATTGCCATTACTGGACCCACTGCTTCTGGAAAATCTACCTTATTCAAACTCATTTTGCGCCGATATGCCTATCAAAAGGGAATAGTCCGTTTTGCAAATATCCCATTGGAAGATATTCCACTCCAGGAATGGCTTAGTCTTATAGGTTATGTACCTCAAGACGCATTTTTATTTTCAGATTCTATAGAAAACAATATAAATTTAGGCTTGGAAATTTTTGACGATGATTACATGAAACAATGCTTGAAAATAGCATGTATAGAACAAGAAATAATGCAATTATCACATGATACCAAAACAATTCTTGGAGAACGAGGCATCACCCTGTCTGGAGGACAAAAGCAACGTTTATCTATAGCACGTGCGCTCATGAAAAAGCCTTTTTTCTTGCTCCTGGACGATCCCTTCTCTCAAATCGACATTGAAACCGAGCATCAGCTATGGAACAAGCTCTCCTCTTATCCCTATGCACCCATTAGAATCATCTCCAGTCAAAGAATTCACTCTATCAGAAATGCAGATACAATCCTTGTTATTGATAATGGCTCTATTGCAGAAAAGGGAAATCATTCTACCCTGCTAAACATGAAGGGTCTCTACTATTCATTATTTCAAAAACAACTTATTGAACAAATAATTAAAGAATAATTACCTGAAAACATGGAAACACCATTTCTTGAAGATCTCGAAGATTATAAATTAAAAGAATATGACTGGACTATCCTGAAAAGACTTTACAAATATGCTAAACCTTATACCAGGAAACTTGTCCTTTCATTATTCTTCCTTTTGACAGCTTCAATCGGTGAATTATCCTTACCTTACATTACTAAATTAGCAATAGACAAGTATATAGTAACAGGTCAGTTTCATAATTTCTGGCACATTATTTTACTTTACCTTGCGGCGCTTTTAATTATTTTTATTGCCTCTTATTATCAAAGTTATACAGTGCAACTTACAGGTCAATATATCATGTATGATATGAGAGTGAATATTTTCCGACATATACAATATTTGCCTGTCAAATTCTTTAATAGAACTCCTGTAGGGAAGATAATGACCAGAGTCACAAATGATATAGAAGTAATAAATGAACTCTTTACCGCAGGAGTGCTCACTATTATTGGTGATGTTTTTATTCTTGCCGGAATATTGATAGCTATGTTTCTGCTCAATTCATACCTGGCAAGCATTGTAATACTTATTCTTCCATTAATATTCCTGACGAGCTTTCTCTTTAGAAAAAATGTCAGAGAAACCTATAATAGAGTTAGATTCTGGCTTTCTAAAATGAACTCATTTTTACAAGAATCCATTTCCGGAATTTCAATAATACAAATCTTTAACGCAGAACGACAAAATTTTAATCGATTTGATGAACTCAACAATGAATATAAACAAGCAAATCTCGATTCAATATTTTATTATGCAATTTTTTATCCAGCTATTGAACTCATAGCAGCTATTGCAACAGCATTAATACTTTTCTTTGGTGGAATCAATATCATAAAAGGAATCATAACATTTGGGGTACTGGTTGCTTTCCTTCAATATTCCTACCGCTTCTTCCGTCCTATTTCCGATCTCACAGAGAAATATAACATTGTTTTGTCCGCTATCGTTGCTTCAGAAAGGATCTTTAAGATTCTTGACGAGCCTGAAGACAAACAATATTTCGGCAATGAATTACTTATTAAAAAAGCACCTCTTATCTCATTCCAAAATGTTTCTTTCGCCTATGATGAAAAATTAGTACTTCATGATATAAGTTTTGAGGTAGCATCAAATCAAAGAGTAGCACTGGTGGGTCCTACTGGCTCAGGTAAAACAACAATTGTAAACCTGCTTCTGAAATTCTATGACAATTATTCAGGAACTATTTCAATAGATGGTTGCGATATAAGAAATCTGTCTGCTTCATCGGTAAGAAAAATAATTGGCGTGGTTTTTCAGGAACCATTTTTATTTTCAAAATCATTGAAAGAAAATTTATATTTAGGACATACAGAGTTTCAGGAATACCCAATGGATAAAATTATTCATGATGTTATTGGTGACAAATTTATGAAAAGATTCAAAAACAAACTTGATTATAAAATAGGTGAAAGGGGCATTGAATTATCAACGGGAGAACGACAGCTAATTGCTTTTGCGAGAGCTCTTTCTGTAAATCCTTTGCTCTTAATTTTAGATGAAGCAACCGCTTCAATAGACCCGGAAACCGAATACTGGATTCAAAAAAGACTTGATTCCTGGCTTGCCTCTCATACTTCATTGATCATTGCACACAGGCTCTCCACCATCAAACATGCCAACCAGATTATCATGCTTGCTGATGGCCGAATAATTGAACATGGAACTCACGAGAAACTCATGAAAAATAAATCCAAATATTACCTGTTCTGCAATCATTTTATTCAAACAGCTTAATAATTATGAACGAACTGCTTCTCAGTACTGAAAATCTTGGATTTCATTATGCACGATCCCAAAAACCTGTATTGACAAATATAAATTACCAGCACCATGCGGGAGAAAAAATTTTGCTTATGGGTAAAACAGGAGCAGGTAAATCTACATTATGTTTTTGTCTTAAAGGATTAATTCCCGAAATAATACCTGGAAACATAACCGGCAGGATAATTTTCAGGGGAAACGAAATAAAAAAACCAGCTATAAATATAGGATTGGTCTTGCAAGAATTCGAAGCACAAATATTTAATTCCACGGTAGAATTAGAAATTGCTTTCGGTTTACAAAATCTCTGCATTCCCCAAAAGGTTATGCATGAGATCGTTCATGAATGCATTAAAAAAATCGGGCTTTCGACCTATGAAAAAATTTCTCCATTCTCTCTTTCCGGAGGTCAAAAACAACGCCTTGCCATCGCTTCTATTTTGGCAATGAAGCCTGAAATTTTCTTTCTTGATGAGCCAATGACAGACCTTGATACTGAAGGAAGAGCTGCTATTTGTCAAATAATAATTGATTTTGCTTCTAAGGATAAAAGTATTCTGCTTGTTGATAACGAGTTAGATAATGCATTGTATTTCGATAAGATTTACATCATGGATGAAGGAAAAATCATTATTGAGGATAATCCAGAAAATGTGCTCCTCGCATCAGATCAGTATACTTACCTGGGGCTTAAACCTCCCATACGTATCTCACTTTTTGAAGATTTAAAGTTGCCAAAAAGAAACGCTCTGCGCTTTGATGATGCCATTGAATCATTAAAAAAATTCTATCCAATCCCTGCAAAAAAACCTCAACCTCCCGGCAATCCTGAATCTTCTCAAGAACCTTTACTGGTATTTGATCACGTGCATTTTCAATATCCACATTCCACAAAAGGCCTTTCTGATATTTGCCTTCAAATAAATAAAGGTGATTTTGTAGGGCTCATCGGTGCCAATGGCAGCGGCAAGACAACCCTTCTGAAGCTCATGATAGGAATTCTTGTTCCCTCTTCCGGTACGCTTTTGCTGAATAATAAGCAACCTCATAAAATTCCCCCGGAACATATTCCAAACATTAGTGGCTTTGTTTTTCAAAATCCCGATTATCAAATATTCACCAATTCAATTTCTGAAGAGCTCATTTACTGTTTGAAAGCAGCGAAAAAGAATCCGTCCGATTATCGGAAACGCATAGAGAATATACTCGAAATCGTACATCTGCATGGATTACAGGATGAAGATCCTTTTTTGCTTACCAAAGGTGGGCGACAAAAAGTTGCTGTTGCAAGTGCGCTTATTAATGAACCAGAACTATTAATTCTTGACGAACCATCTACAGGATTGGATTACCAGGAACAGCTTGCACTTCTTCTGATTCTTCAACAATTGAATAAAGAAGGGAAAACAATTATCATAACCACTCACTCTCTCTGGATCATAGAAGAATATGTTAACAGATGCATAATACTACACAATGGTACCGTTCTCACTGATGAACCTGTGCATCGTGTATTATCCTCCCCTGAATTATTGCGCCAGGCTAATTTAGAACCCCCCGAACTAACATTGCTCTGTCACAAAATGAATCTGCCATTTATGCGTTTCAATGAATTGAAAGCCTTCCTGCAGCTCCTCAGAAAACACTATCCCCCTGATTATTTATAATTTCATGGATTAGATGGCTTCGGATTGTTAAGATCTTCAATCTCTTTTTCCAATTGCCTTATTCTGTCTTCAAGCTGATTATTCTTATTCTTCAACGCATTAACTTCCTTGTTGCTCTTTTTTAACTGTTCAAGTAATTTGCTTAGTGTTTCGTCCTCCTGCTGAGATATTACCTGCAATTTATTATAGACATCAGCATAATTATTCTGGCATTTCCTTACTGCATCCCTCTCTTTTAATAAATCATTCTTCAATGCTCCTAACTCCTGCTGCTTTTTTGTCGCTTCCTGCTTTAAATCATCTACGAGAACTGCCTGGTTTGTTTTTTCTTTCAATAATATTTTCTTTTCACTTTCTAATTTTCTCAATTCACGAGATAATCTGGAAATAGAATTGCTCTGCTTTTCATTCTGACTTTTCATGCTCGAAAGCTCTTTTTGTAAAGAAGTGTTCTCAGTATTTAAATCCACCACTTTCTTTTGCAATTTCGATAATATATCTTCACCTGCAGGTGTAATTTCCATCGAAGACTGTGTTTTCACTGATTGCGTCGCTGTGTTGGC
>MFGW01000206.1:29179-29323 GCA_001780385.1 Candidatus Fischerbacteria bacterium RBG_13_37_8
AAGAATTATGAAAATATTTGTATACTATCGCAATAACCGCAAAAACCACAATAACAATAACTACTATCAACGTTCCTATGACAAATGGCGAGAATTTACGTTCTTTGTCATCCTCAATGCTTGTATATTTTTTTATAATCAATG
>MFGW01000206.1:29343-29641 GCA_001780385.1 Candidatus Fischerbacteria bacterium RBG_13_37_8
TTTTAAATAGTATATTTACAATTATTCTGAATAAACTGTTGGTAAAAAACATCCATTCAGGTGTCATTCAGATTCTTGTTGAATTTTATTCTCAAGTATTTGATTATGATCAAAATTTTCCAGTTGAAGATAATAATCGGCAGCTTCTATTAATGCTTCCTGCGGAACCAAACCTACGATTTCTGAACCAATAATTGTCACTCCATATCGTTGAGCTTCTCTTTTCACAATTTCAAATACTCGAAACATTGGACTGAGTTTAAAATTTGTAAGATTTATCGAAACCTGTACAATATTT
>MFGW01000206.1:29649-32356 GCA_001780385.1 Candidatus Fischerbacteria bacterium RBG_13_37_8
CAGCATCATTCCCAATGCCTTTACATATCGTAAACCGCCACCGCTATGCCTTATTGCTTTAGCTATATTCTTTGCTATCTCAATGGAAGAGGTGTTCAGATTAATATTATAAGCAATCAGCGGCATTCTAGCTCCAATCACCGTGATACCTGCAGTGGGATGTACTGCGTTTGCACCATAATCAGGTTTCCATTCTGCAGTTTTTATCTTTTCAAAAAATCCTTCAAATTCTCCTTTTCGTATCACGGCCAGGTCTCTTCTCTCTTCGCTCGTGGCTGCATCTTCATAAAGATATACAGGAATATGAAATTGATCAGCTACAGCTTCACCTATTTTTTTTGCTAACTGAACACAATCATCGGTAGTACTATTTCTTATGGGGACAAATGGAACTACATCCACTGCTCCTGCACGAGGATGCTCGCCTTTATGTTTTGTTAAATCGATATGTCTGATGGCACATTCATATAATTTTAATATGCCACCGTACAAGCTGTCCCTCGTACCAATTACTGTTATGACAGTTCGATTATGATCCTTGTCGGAAGAAACACTCAAAACTTTAAGGTCTTTCATCCCTCGCAAAGGCTGAACAATCTCTTCAACAATATTCTGTCGCTGACCTTCACTTATATTTGGTACACATTCTATAATTTCTTTCATGATCATTCTCCATAAAAATAGAATTTACTGATGACAAAAATTGTAACACCCAGGCATCACACTGTCAACAGGAAAACATCCCTATCTTGACAATTTATGTAGATTAATGTATAAGATATAATGAAAGAACGTAATAAGAGAACTATTCTTTCTATCCACGTAAGAACTAAAAAATCTAACGAAGAGGAGAAAAAAGATGCACTATCAGATAAATGTGACAGCAAGAGAACAAACAGGCAAAGGTTTTTGTCGAAAACTGCGAGCAAAAGGTTTGATGCCAGGAGTAATCTACGGGCATGGAATGGAAACTATACCTGTTTCCATTAATTTTAAGGAATTCATGGATATTTTGAGAAAAGCAGGAGAAACATCCATTATTGAATTAAATATAAATAATAAAGAGCCTGTAAATGCATTAATTAAAGAATATCAACTTAATCCTATATATGGAAATGTCACACATGTAGATTTTTATGCTGTAAGAGCTGACGAAATAGTTACTCTTAGTATTCCTATACATATTATTGGAGATCCCATTGGCGTTAAGCAAAATGGGGGCATATTAGAAATAATCATGCGTGAATTAGAAATTGAATGTCTCCCTACGGATATTCCTGAGAAATTAGAAATAGATGTAAGCCAAATGAATATTGGAGATGAAATAGTAGTTTCAGATGTTCATTTTTCTGAAAAAGTTAAAATACTAAATAAATCCGATTCAGCTATAGCACTTGTCAGCGCTCCTGCTGTAGAAGAGGTTGCACCTGTTGAAGTAGCTGAAACTCCAGCCGAACCTGAAGTAATCAAGAAGGGTAAAGAAACTCAAGCATCTAAAGAGGAAGAAGAAGAATAATAACGTGTTTGCATTTGCAGGATTAGGTAATCCCGGCTATCAGTATCAGTTCAACCGACATAACATCGGATTCATGGCAATTGATTATGCAAGTACGAAGATAGAGATAGCAAAAGTAAGATTGATTCATAATGCGATCATAATGAATTCCTCAATAGATAAGGTTGACATATTATTGATTAAACCTTTAACATATATGAATAGAAGCGGAAATTCGCTATCTGCTATATCTTCATCATTGCAATTGAAGCCTCAGGATTTTATCATCATTTATGATGACCTTTATCTTCCAATTGGCACAATAAAAATTCGACAAAAAGGGCGTAATGGGGGACATAAAGGAATGGCATCAATTATCTCCAGTTTACAAACTGAGGAAATTCCACGGATAAAGATAGGCATTAAAAACGAAAATCCTATTCCAGCGGATATTTATTCAGATTATGTTCTTTCAAATTTTGAATCAGAAGAATTAGATATTGTCAATGATTTGCTGGAAAGAACATACCAGATTATTATATCCATTGCAAAAGATGGATTAAGTTTATCAATGAACAAATACAACAGAACATAACATGAGGGAAATCATCTCCTTGTTCTTTTATATGAATAGAAGGACATTTCCCAAAAGGAGGCTACATTGAATCATTATGAGATTATGGTACTGACAAATCCCCAGTTGGAAGAGCAGGCACAGAAAGAAGTTATTGAATTTGTGAAGAATTTCATAACTGACAACGGCGGAGAAGTCATCATGGTAGATCACTGGGGCAAAAGAAGCACGACATATGCTATTAAGCGTCATCAAGAAGCATATTATGATGTGATCTATTACCGTTTATTGTCTGAACATTTGCCGGAATTAGAACGGCGTCTCAAATTAAAAGAATCAGTTTTGCGTTACATGAATTTGAAAATGTTGAAGGTCCAAATACCGCACTTGAAAAACAAAGCTGCCTTAATCAAAGCGAAAGAACAACCTCCTGCTGAAGTAGTTCCTGAGCCAGAAAGTATTTCAGAACCCGTAGCAGAAAAATCAGCTATTACCTTACCAGAGGAGGGAACCAATGAATAATTCATCAAGAAGACAAACTTCAACTATGCCATCAAAACTCATACAATTGCGAAAGAAAAAAATATGTAGATTTTGTAAAGATAATATTGCTTATATTGATTATAAAGATCTCAAAG
>MFGW01000206.1:32427-33769 GCA_001780385.1 Candidatus Fischerbacteria bacterium RBG_13_37_8
ATAATTAAGGTATCTGATGGTTATGCCCGCAACTATCTTATTCCCCGCAAGCTAGCACTGCCAGTTACCGAAGCAAACAGGAAAAAAATCGAACAGCAGATGAAACAAATTGTCATCAAACAAGTAAAAGAAAAAAGTGATGCCGAGTCACTTTCACAACAATTTTCCACCATTTCCCTGACCATATCAAAAAAAGCAGGAGAAGATGATCTCCTTTTTGGTACCGTTACCAATGCAGAAATTGCCGAAGAAATGAACAAGCTTGGAATAGAAATTGATAAAAGAAAAATCATTCTTGAAGAACCTATTCGGCGACTGGGTATTTATCAAGTTCCTGTCAAGTTGCATAAAGATGTGCTTGCGTCAGTTAAAGTATGGGTGGTTAAAGAATAGATAGTTTTTGCGGTAATAGTTATCCCACAGATTAATATGGAGGACCTTGCATGGAAAAGAATAGTAATCCACTCAAATTATTACCCTCTCATATTGAAGCTGAAAAAGTTATCCTTGGCTTGCTGCTTCTTAATAATGAAGTTTATAATAAAATAGCGAATATTATAGGGAGTGATGATTTTTATATAGATGGTCATAGAATAATTTTTGGCGCAATTGAGGACCTTATCAAGAAATCTATTTCAGCTGATTTTATTACTATTAAAGATGAATTAATTCTCAAAAATCAATTAGAAAGTATTGGTGGAATATCGTACATTTCATCTCTTTCAGATGGTCTTCCTTCTTTAGATAATATCGAAGATTATGCCTATCTCCTCAAGGAGAAATCACGTCTTCGAAAATTGATTCAAATTGGTGACTGGCTTACTAATATGTCCTATAAACAGGAAGAAGAATCTGATGAAATAATCGAACAACTCGATCAGACTCTTTTTCAAATACGACAACGTGCGAAAACACCAGGATTTGAATCCATTAAGGAAATTGCAAAGCATATTTGGGATAAAGTAGAAAAAATATATGAAAGAGGTGATTTGCTGACTGGATTGCCAACGGGTTTTTCTGATTTGGACAATCTTATCTCAGGTCTTCAAAATGGTGAGCTTATTATTATAGCAGGAAGACCAAGCATGGGAAAAACAACATTTAGTTTGAATATAGCTCAACATTTAGCCGTCAAGCATAAATGCAGTATTGGAATTTATAGTCTTGAAACGCCAAAAGATCTTCTCGTGCTTCGAATGCTATGTTCTGAAGCCAGAGTAGATTCCCAGAAATTAAAAACAGGGCAATTATCCAAGGAAGACTGGAGTAAATTAGCATTGGCACTTTGTTCCTTGGCCGAAACTAAAATTTTTATTAATGATTTTTCCGGTATCAATCCTGC
>MFGW01000206.1:33794-36950 GCA_001780385.1 Candidatus Fischerbacteria bacterium RBG_13_37_8
TTAAAAGCAGAATATGGTCTCGATCTCCTCATCATTGATTATTTGCAATTAATGCGACCAAAAGGTAGATTTGAAAACCGGCAGCAGGAAATTACTCATATTTCATTATCATTAAAAGAAATAGCAAAAGAACTTAATATTCCTGTAATAGCATTATCACAATTACACCGAGGACCTGAAGCAAGAACTGGTGATCACAGACCGATTCTTGCCGATTTAAGGGAATCGGGATCGCTTGAGCAGGACGCAGATATTGTCATTTTTATCTATAGGGACGAGGTATATAATAAAAATTCCAAAGATAAAGGAACAGCGGAAATTATTATTGCCAAGCAGCGAAATGGCCCTACGGGCATTACTCCTCTAACTTTTTTCAGGGAATTCACAAGGTTTGAAAATCAACATACCGACGAGAAATCACAACGTTTTCGCGAGTAATATTAGATGAAAGAAAAAGTACAGTTTTATTGTAATACCTGCGGATATACGGCATCAAAATGGTTTGGCAAGTGTCCTGATTGCAATAGTTGGGGTTCTTTTACTGAAGAACTTCAAATAAGTAGTGGAAAAAAAAGAAACCATTATGCTTTCCAGAAAGTGCATAATAAACCAGTAATGCTCAGAGATATTCAAACAGCTACTATTCAGCGATGGAAAACTCAAATTGATGAATTTGATAGAACTATTGGGGGAGGAATTATGTCTGGATCCCTTATCTTAATTGGTGGGGATCCCGGAATTGGAAAAAGCACCTTAATGCTTCATATTGCCGCTTCTTTATCTCATGAAAAGAAAATTCTTTATGTTTCCGGAGAAGAATCTGAACAACAGATCAAACATAGAAGCGATAGGCTTGCAATTACTAATGATAATATTTTTCTTTACAATGAAACATCTCTCGAAAGTATATTAAGCTCTATTGAAGAACTTAAACCTGATATACTTATCATAGATTCAATACAAACTATATATTCAGAAACACTGGATTCTGCTCCAGCAACAGTAGGACAAATTAAATGGGTAGCTGGTCAACTTTTAGCCCTTGCCAAAACAACTTCTCTTACTGTATTTATAATCGGACATATTACAAAAGAAGGTATCATAGCAGGACCGAAATTACTCGAGCATATTGTTGATACCGTGCTATATTTTGAAGGTGACAAATTTCATCTTTTTAGAGTCTTGCGCGTGATAAAGAACAGATATGGACCTGTTAATGAAGTATGCATTTATGAAATGTCTACTTCCGGCTTAAAAGTAATAAAAAATCCTTCAGAATTATTTCTCTCAGGAAGATTGAACATTAGCCCTGGCTCAGTTATTTTACCATGCATGGAAGGAAGTAGAGCTTTTTTATTAGAAATTCAAGCTCTCGTAACTCCTTCATATTATGGCAACAGTAGAAGAGTAGCTATTGGAATCGATAGCAATAGAGTAAATATGCTCGTCGCAGTATTAGAGAAAAAATTAGACTATCATCTGGGTTCTCAGGATATTTTTGTCAACGTAGTAGGAGGAATGACTATCATGGATCCAGCTGCTGATCTTGCCATCGCCATAGCAATTATTTCAAGTTATCTTAACAAACCGGTTGCTGAAAAAATTACTTTATTTGGCGAAATAGGTCTGACCGGCGAAATAAGAACAGTTCACCTTGCAGAATCACGTATTAAAGAAGCACATAATCTTGGATATGATATATGTTTATTACCTTTCATTAATAAGAATAATATAACAACAAAGCTAAACTTATCACTTATAGGAATTCAAAATGTTAAAGATGCTATTGATTTTCTCTGGCAATAAGCATATAAAATACATATTCACAAATATAAAATATTCATAATAATTAAAAGGTGGTGATAGAAATGTTAATATGGGTATTACGAATAGTAATTATCATAGGTTTTCCTTTATTAGGGGCAATGTTGGTGCCACTCTATAATAATCCGTATTATGGCATGCTTGCAGGTTTGATGTGTGCTTTGCTTGCCATTGCTATTGAAACTGGGGCACGTAAAATTGCCAGTGGGCGGCTTGTTGGATTAGTAGCAAGCTTGGTATATGCTCTATTGTTGGCGGGATTAGTTTCCCTCCCAATATATAATCTTGCTCCTGAAGCTCACTTTATAAGGATTGCCATATTTGTCATTGCATTTTATGTCGGAATAACACTTGGCTATTCAAAACCTGAATGGTTTCATCCAAGCAATTTGGTGTCTCTTTTTATTGAAAAATCCGAACGCAGGGGATATAAAATTCTTGATACAAGTGTCATTATTGATGGGAGAATTGCAGATATCTGCGAAACAGGTTTCATAGAAGGAACACTAATCGTCCCTCGTTTTGTTCTTAGAGAATTGCAATTCATAGCCGATTCCTCAGATACGCTTAAGAGAAATAGAGGCCGAAGAGGAATTGACATCCTTCAACGAATGCAAAAAAAATCTGAAGTCCCCATTAATATAATCGAAATGGATTATGCAGATGTCAAAGAGGTTGATATTAAATTAATAGAGTTAGCTCGAGAATTAGGAGCTAAAATAATTACCAATGATTACAATCTCAATAAGATTGCTCAGTTAAGAGGCATAATTGTACTTAATATCAATGAATTAGCAAGCGCTTTAAGACCTGTTGTTTTACCCGGGGAAATAATGAAGGTGTTCATTATTAAGGAAGGAAAAGAAGCTAATCAAGGAGTAGCTTATCTGGATGATGGTACCATGGTAGTAATAGATAATGCAAAAAAATACATCGGAAAAAACCTTGATATTACCGTTACCAGCGTGCTACAAACGACAATGGGTAAAATGATATTCGGAAAATACGAAGGCGATTAATTAAACCGCATTGTAATGTGAGATACCTGACAATAAAATCAACAAAAAATGCACTGATCCGAACAATCAGAAAAGAAATAAAAAAGCATCAGCTTGCTGTTATTGAAGGATACAAGATAATAAAGGATCTTGTCGATCATCAGTGCATTTTCGATTATATCATTATTCATGAAGCAAAAAATATTGAATATGAGAATATACTTGCAACGGCACAATGCAAAACTATTATCTATGCTGAGGAAAAAGTTATTGCCCTTTTCTCTGATGTAGTAACACCTGGCGGTATAATTGCTCTGAAAAAAGCTTGCTTTGC
>MFGW01000206.1:36968-37712 GCA_001780385.1 Candidatus Fischerbacteria bacterium RBG_13_37_8
TTCCGGATCAAATATCTTGTTATTTCTTTATAATCTGCAAGATCCCGGCAATATGGGTTCCATTATCAGAAGTGCCTATGCATTAAATATTGATGCCATCTTTATTTCAAGGGAATGCGTAAATCCATTCAATTCAAAAGTCATACGGGCTAGCGTCGGTTCTTCACTATTAATTAAAATCATTCAGACAGATAACTTTCTTCCTGTATTTGAGCTATTGAAGCAAAAAGGATTCACCTTATACTATGCACATCAAAAATCCAGGCTTATATACTACGATGCTAATCTGCAAAAGCAGTTTGCACTCGTTCTTGGCAGTGAAGGAAAAGGTATGCCTTTATCTATCATTAAACATTGTGATAATGGCTTGAATATCCCCATGCACAACAAACTAGAATCACTAAATGTAGCAAGTTGTGCTGCAATTATTCTTTATGAAGCTTATCGACAAAGGATGATTCAGCACTGAGCATTTTGCCTTGCCCTTGTGACAATATTAAAAAGCTGTGTCAATATCCAGTTTTTTTATGTAATATCTAATTGAACGCGCTGAAATTTTAAGTACCTCTGCTGCTTTTGTTTGATTCCCGTTACAATCTTTCAAAGCTTTAAGAATATAGAATTTTTTAATAATATCAATAGTTGCCTCAAGATCAAAATCTTCAACCAGCTCATTTTCCAGGGACAAAACAGGTTTTTCAATTGATAATATACTATCAGGCAAATACTCGATTGTAATAGTAT
>MFGW01000207.1:0-2640 GCA_001780385.1 Candidatus Fischerbacteria bacterium RBG_13_37_8
GCTCGTAACATATTTACTTCCTGATCACATAAATTTTATATCATATAAGAAATGTCTTTATCAATAGATACCTGAACATTCTTCAACCAACATCAACTTCTGAGCCCATTATTCCATCATTCCACCATTCCATTAACCCAATTGCGTCGCCTTGCGACGCTATGTTCTAGTATTGTGTCTCAACTGCTACAAAAAACATTAACAAACACATATAAACGAGCGTAAATGTATATGATAAATGCTATTATTAGTTAGGTGTGAACTTGTGAGTGCCTGTCCCCCTTATAATACCCGCTGGAACATTATTCGCTTCCGGTGTCCGCTCAAGGAACCTATGCGATTCTTCCTTTTCTTTAAGATATGCTTCGAAGAACGCACGCAGATAGCGGCATTGCCATGCATACGCTGTATCAATACGCGTAACATCACGCCCTGCATCATCGAGATTATGCAGTACCAGCTCGATAATAGTAGAGGCAAAATCCCCATGAAAGCAATCATGAAACCATGCAAGGTAAATGTCTTTTCCCTGCAGCTGTTCATAAAATTCCAGTGTTCTTGCTTTCCATTGCTTCGCATTGGCAATAAACAAAAGAGCCGGTTGATTTATCTTCGATGGATCATATTCCGGTAATGCGCGTGCTTGTTCATAGTGCGCCTTCACCATGAGGGATCCATCCAGTGAAACGACTGCATTAATACCGGGATTGCGCATGGCAAGAAACATTACAATCAGTCCACCCCAACTGTAACCAACAACTCCGATATTATCTGCATCCACTCCTGAAAATGAACGCAACTGCTCGATGGCAAATTCCATGTCTTGCACACCTGTCTCAATATCAGCATCACTTCCCTCAACCTCACGCATATGCACCCCAACCGAAGAAATCGCGGCTGTTATGAAACCATAACTCGCAAGATATTCCATTGCAACAAAATTCTGGTACGCACTCGCACCCATTCCCGGTGAATAAAGAATCAGCGGGTATTTTCCATCAAACGGGACAGCATCACGCACTGCAAGTGTTGTCCGCAAAATAGATTTATCAAAAAGCGCAGGCTCAACTCCCTCGCTCGTGATGATCCCCCGTACTACCTGCAATGCCTGCTCGCGCTGTTTTGCACCAGGCGCTTCAAAATCAATTTCTGTTGCAGATGAATAAATATAATCACGGACATTGAGCGGTTTCGCATTGGAATCGCGCATGGCTGGATACCATACCAACACTTGGATCGGTCTCACTGCCTCAATCTCATTACCCCATGCAAACTTTCGGCTCTTGTCATGAAAACGCCGGATGGTAAATCCCACCGCATAAGGACCCGCTTCAAGCCCGTGCCATACTTGCGGATGCACGACATTCACTGGCGAATCCACCGCACTATTTTTCTTTGTACAAAACATGCAGGCACATATTATAATTAATGTTACTGCAATAATTGCAATATTTCTGCCACTTCGCATTCTCGATAATTCCCTATTCCGAACTAGTCGGAACCCAAATTACAAAAGAGTATTCTTTGCTAGTTCTGCGAAGCAGAACGAAGCAATCCCGTATGAACTATGCTTCTATCGCCTGCGGGATTGCTTCGCACACCTTCGGTGTGCTCGCAAAGAATTTTTTTACCAATAATGCAAGAAATTTCCGACCAAGGCACTATTCCCTCTCTGCGTTTTCTGTGGTTCAATTCTTTCCCTTGATTTTAGCCCAGGTATCACGTAACGTAACAGTGCGATTAAATACCAATTTTCCTTCCGCACTATCTTTCCTATCCACGCAGAAATAACCCTGCCGGAGAAATTGATAGAACGCTCCAGGTTTTGCTTGATTTAGACCGGCTTCAACCTTGCTCCCCATCAGTACTGTCAATGAAGCATGATTCAGGTAATTACGCCAATCCTCACCTTCCGGGATGCTGGCAAGATCCGACACCGTAAACAGATGCTCGTAGAGTCGCATCTCTGCATCTACTGCATGCGGTACCGAAACCCAATGCGCTGCTACTTTCATCTTGCGATCTTCTGTTCCCTCGCCACTTCGGCTTGCCGGATCGTAACTACAATGCACTTCAATAACAGCTCCATTCTCATCCTTAACCACACGCTCACACTTGATAATATACGCATGTTTGAGCCTCATCTCGCGCCCGGGCGCTAACCGAAAATAGCCCTTCGGCGGATTTTCATTAAAATCATCCTGCTCAATGTACACCTCACGGCTGAACAGTATTTTTCTTGTTCCTTGTGTAGGATCTTCGGGATTATTGATCGCTTGCAATTCCTCCACTTTCCCTTCCGGATAATTGTCAATAATTACCTTGAGCGGTTTGAGCACCGCCAGGACGCGCGGCGCGCGTGCATTCAAATCCCGTCTGAGACAATGCTCCAGGAACGCTATATCCACTAAGTTATCACGTTTTGCCACGCCAACCCTCTCCGCAAAGTCTCGAATTGCCTCGGGTGTGTACCCGCGTCTGCGCAACCCGGATATCGTCGGCATGCGCGGATCATCCCATCCATCCACTTTTCCTGTTTTGACCAGATCCAGCAACCTGCGCTTACTCATCATGGTATAGCTCAAATTTAACCGCGCAAATTCTATCTGTCGCGGGCGCGATGGCACGCTTATATTCTCT